>NZ_FSRM01000002.1:2400000-2759132 GCF_900141745.1 Paraburkholderia phenazinium
TGCGAAGCGAACCTGAAACCGGTCGACTTTATGCCTTCTGATACGTCCCGGATTACAAACTTCGGATCACGAAAGAAAGCGAAAGCCCGCTGTGGTTCGTTGCCAACGATTCGCGCAAAGCGCTGTGAGCTAATAGCGACGTCCGGCAGACGCTGCATAGCCAGCAGGCCGGATATCGAAACGCACAGGCTCGCGTGTGCCGAAAAAATCGGGAGGTTCCCACCGATCCGATCGCAGCGTGCACAGCGTTATTCAAGTTTATCCTCGGAGAACCACAGATGAAAAAGTCCGTTGTGACAATGGCGTTGCTGATGGGCGCCGCCAAGGTCGCTTACGCTCAAAGCAGCATCACGCTGTACGGGATCCTCGACGAATCGGTCCAGTACACACATAACGCTACGTCGACCGGCGGCAATGCGGTCGGGCTCTATTCCGGCAACCTGTCGGGCGATCGCTGGGGTCTTAAGGGCTCGGAAGATCTGGGCGGCGGACTGAAGGCGATCTTCCAGCTGGAAGACGGCTTTAACCTGAACAACGGCAAGATGGGCACCTATAACGGGACCACGTCGGAATTCGGCCGCCAGGCCTATGTCGGTCTGCAGAGCGACAGTTACGGCACGTTTACCGCTGGGCGTCAGTACGATCCTCTCGTGGACCTGGTGCAGGGTATAACGGCCGATAACTACTTCGGCAGCGCGTTTGCGACCGCAGGCGACGTAGACAATTACGACAACAGTTCGCGCACCAACAATTCGCTGAAGTATGTGTCGCCGGTGTTCGGCGGTCTGCAGGTGGAAGGGCTTTACGCACTGGGCGGCACGGCAGGCGCGACCGGGTCGGGGCAGACGTGGTCGGTGGCTGCGGCGTACAACAACGGCCCGCTTGCGCTCTCGGCCGGTTACTTCGTAGCGGACAATGCAGACACGACCGCCGCGACGCGAACGGGCTGGTCCTCGACATCGGATGGCACGTTCGATGGTCCCGTCAACACCGGTTATGACACGGCGAAGTCGATCAACATCGCACGCGTCGCCGCGCAGTATGTTGCAGGCCCCTACACGTTCGGTCTGAGCTACAGCAACTCGATGTATAAGGCGGATGCACAGTCGGCGTTCCTCGTGACGGAAAAGTTCAACACGGGGCAAGCCTTCCTGAACTACCAGGCAACGCCGGCGCTGCTGCTAGGCCTCGGTTACAGCTACACGAGGGCGAGCGGCGATACGGGCGCGACGTATAACCAGATTTCGCTGGGCGCGGACTACAACATCTCGAAGCGCACCGACGTGTATCTGGTCGGCGCATGGCAACACGCCAGCGGCGAGCAGTTGAACAGCGACGGCACTGTGAGCAGCGCCGAGGCTTCGATCGGTTCGTATGGTGTGGCAGGAACCAGTTCGCAGGACTTGATCAGTATCGGCATCCGTCACAAGTTCTAACGGGTCAGTCGGGCATCCATACTGGGGGATGCGAAAAGCCGGTCGCCTGCGCGAGTTCAGGTGACCGGCTTCATGCTTACGCTGAACCTGAAAACCGCACCACCTGATGCAACGCTGCCCACGCGAGTGACAGAGAGAACGCAGCCAGAATGATCGACGCGCAACGTTGTACGTGCACAGGATTAACCCGCTTCAGGCGGCCGCTGCCGAGTCCCGCGCCGAAAGTGATCCATAGCAGGCCGATGGGGACGAGCAGGGCAGTGAAGATCGCCATGGCTTCAAGATAGGCGCCGAGGCTCTGGAACACCGCCGCCGGAAAGATGGTGCCGGCAAACAGGATGGCTTTCGGATTGAGCAACGTGGCGACGAACAGGGTACGCAGGCCGATTGTCGCGTGTGTCGACGAAGAAAAGGAGTTCGCCGTCTGCCACATGCGAACCGAGAGGTACGCAAGATACAGGCTGCTCGCGAGCCGCAACAGCGTAGGCAGCCAGGTGAGCGACGTTGCCGCATGTGAAAGAAAAAGTCCCCACGCCGAAATCGACACAAGGTAGCCGGCGAATTCGCCGCCCGTCAGATGTGCCGAGCGCCTCATACCCCGTCGCAGCCCCGCAGTGGCGAGCAAGGTGTTGGTTGGGCCAGGCACGACCAGCACGATAGCGCTGCCTAAAGCCAGCAATGCGGCACTTGAAGTTGAAAGCATTGGATTGACGCGAGCAGAGGTGGACCCAGATTATGTGCGATTGTCGGCGATCTGGAGCGCAATGTCGAACCGTTGCGTTGACGAAGCGCGGAATGCGAGGTCCGGCAGCGCCTCAATAGCTTCCCAGTTCCTCGAAGAGGACGTCGCCGCAAACGACGTACCTGACCCCGCCGCTTTCGACACATGCAGCGAGCGTCACGCAAAGATTCATCGATCCCGAGGTGACATAAGGCTCGCTGACGACGGCCTCGCCTGGATGACTCACCGCGTCTCTGAAGTATGGCCGTTTCGACCAGTTGGCACCCTTGCTTCTTCCGAGCATGGGGAAGCGAGATTGCTTGCGCATCGGGTGATCGGTCGATTCCACCTGTCTGTCGATCTGTGCGCCGTGTTGATCCAGCAGGAACATGCGAATCGACAGCGGAAGGGCGAGGAAGCGCGGCGCGATATCGGCGAAACTTTCGCCCATGCAGAAGGCGTGCGTGACATCCCGGAACGCCTCCCGGTAGGGCTGCAACGCCACCAGGTCGGCAATCGGCTTGATCCGCTCGGTACTGTGAAAGTCTTCTAGCAGGTGTTCGGTGCCGGTCACGACCAATTCGCCGTTCTCGGGCAACGGCGCAGGCCTGCCGAAGTAGTAGCCTTGTGCGAAGTCGGCATCGCAATCGAGGCACAACAGCGCTTCCGTTTCCGTTTCCACGCCTTCGATGGCAACGAGGGTGCCAATTTCATGCAAGAGGCCAACCAGCCGCCGCAGACTGCGTGCATTGCGATGGCTCATCGCCGCCTGTCTGATCAGTTCGCGATCGAGCTTGACCACATCAGGACGCAGATCCCAGACCCGGCTCAGGTTGGTTTCGCCGGCGCCAAAATCGTCGAGCGCGATGAGCAGGCCATGTTGCCGTAACTGGTTGGCCACATCGACGAGCGTTTGACTTCTTGGCAGCGGGGTTTCGAGCACTTCGATCGCGAGGCGTGAGGAAGGGATGCCGCAGCCGAGGATGTCCGCAATGAGGCCCGGTCCGTGAACCGGATGAATCAGTACTTCAGGCTGTACATTGATGAACAGAACGCTTTCGTGGTCGGCACGGCGTGCGAACTGACCCGTGTGACAACGCACGCATTCGCGTTCGAATTCGCCGGTGCGATCGACGAGCGCTGCGCGGCGAAACGCTTCGATCGGTGAACAGGGCCTGCCGTTAATCGATGAACGCAGCAACGCCTCATATCCCAGGGGCGTCAGATGGGCAAGAGACACAATGGGCTGAAACGCGCTGTTTACGCTGGGTAGAAGATAAGAATACGCTTCGCTCATCGTATAGCGGTACCCATGGTGAATTCGATTTGCGGTGGCATCAGCCGCCTGTACCGCGCCAGCATGACAAGCACACTATGTCCAATCTAACCAATCCTTTCTCGTAAGTACTCGCGTTGTGGCATTGCCTCGACCCGGTTGCGGCCACTTTCTTTCGCGCGATACAGCGCCTGGTCGGCCGCCTCGACGATCTCGGCGGCTTCGGCGTACGACGATTCGAATACGGTAATGCCTATGCTGACCGTGACGAGCTCACCCGTCGGCGTCTCGTTGTGAATATTAAGCGAGCGGACCGCTTCCTGCATCCTTTTCGCCACGAGGCGTGCGCCGTCTTCATCGGTCGACGGAAGGATAGCAGCGAACTCTTCGCCGCCATAGCGTGCGAGCAGGTCGCCGCCGCGCGGCAACATCGATTGCAGGGCGGCCGCGATCGAAATGAGGCATCGGTCGCCGGCCGGATGACCGTAGCGGTCGTTGAGTCTCTTGAAGTAGTCGATATCCACGAGGAGCAACGCAAGCGGCTCCTGATTGCGGACCGCGCGGTTCCATTCGACGATGAGCGTCTGATCGAAATGGCGGCGATTGGCCGCATTGGTGAGGCCATCGGTTAACGCCATCGCTTCGAGCCGGTCGCGGGCCTCGTGCAACTCGTGTTGCACCCGTAAATGACGGCCTTGCAAGGTCGTCATGCGGATGCCGTAGACAACCAGCGCAGTGAACACCCCGACCATGCCTTCGTAGAAATGCCGGCGTATCACGGACATGCTGAGCGCCAGCAGCGCGACGGTATAGAAAATGGGGCTGACGTTTTCGATGAACAGCGCAAGCCGCTTTCTCTGCGCGGGCTGTACCCGCTGAAATCGCGGCGAGGTGGGTATCACGGCCACCACAGCCAGAAACAGAAACGGCAGATCGGCCATCAGGTCGATCAGATTGTGCGTGTCGGTCGACACGGCCAGGTCGTTATAGATCCACGCCATGACGCCATAGATCCAGAGAAAGGCGCAGAGGACTTCGTAAAAGCGCCGTTCGTGTCCGCGCGGCTGAGCGACCAGACGCAACGTGGATGCCACGATGAGAATGACATTCTCGGCCTTGTAGGTCAAAAGCAGCACCGAGATCGAAACAGGCTGCAACTGGGCGCCGGACAGCGGCGTCACGGAAAAGATGGTGACGTAGGTCAGGTAACCGGTCAGCAGTGCCTGGAATCCGTCCAGCCAGACGAAGAAGGGAATCGACTGTTCTGTCGAGACGGATGAAATCGCCAGCAGGATCGGCACGTCGAAGAGGAAGAAGCAGACATCCGAAAAGTAGGCGACGCTGACCGGAATGTGCTGGAAGATGTCTTCCCAGGCGCTGAGCAGCATGCCGCACAACCAGAGGAACATGCCGGCGGCGAGCAGAATCCACGCCGAACGGGATTGGCGCTCGACCGTGGCCACGCGCCAGCCGCAGGCCGCGATCACGAGCGTTGGGCAGAGCAGCAGAAAGGGGTAGGTCAGAACCGCCCCCTGGGAGCGAAAGACGAGCAGCACCAGCGCGTGCAGACAGACGAATGCACACGCGAGCGGCAAGAGAACTTTCAGTAACGGCGACGGGCGGCGCAAGGTTGAACCTCAGGGGCTGAGGAAAGCAGGCGAAAGTCCCCAGGCAGGCGGACGCGGCTCGATGCGGTTCTACCCTGCACAATCGCCGCATTCCGCATAGGCAAACTTACGGCACACGTGAAGAAAACTTGAGCGCGATTATTCAGTTGATCTATGCGATCGCGTGGGGGTGTCCAGCAGGGGCTCGCCAAACGTTTGCGCCTCTTGCTGGTCACGCGGTTCGATGGGATTGGAGCACGTGTCGGGCTTCCACTCATCTGCGGATGTGGGTCGATATTGTTTGAATGAGTTGCAGGCATACAGCGTCCCCCGCCTGTATTTCGCTCGCGATTTTATCGCGAGAATTGTCTGACCAATAATAATTTGCATAACTGTCGATGACATCGTGGCCCACTGTTTGCGTAAGCTTCGCGTAAAACTGGCAGCGCAGACTTCGCGATGACGCACTGCACATCGAGGGCTCTGCCATGAAAGCTTCCGTCTTTGTCGGAACCAGTCTTGATGGCTTCATCGCCAGGGTCGATGGCTCGCTTGATTTTCTTCCCGAGGGCGGCGGCGAGCCCCACGGCTACGATGAATTCATGGCGACGGTGGATGCGCTCGTCATTGGCCGCAATACATACGAAACGGTACTGGGTTTCGATACGTGGCCCTATGCCCGCAAGCCGGTATTCGTCCTAAGTACTCGCCCGTTGGCGAAAGCGCCCGCCGGCGCGCTCGTCGAGCATATCGAAGGATCGCCGGCGGACGTGGTGTCTCTGCTCGAGCGTCGTGGTGTCCAGCATATTTACGTGGATGGCGGGATCACGATTCAGGCGTTTCTGCGCGCGGGTCTCATACAGCATCTGACTGTCACGCGCGTGCCCGTTCTTATCGGAACAGGAATCCCCCTGTTTGGCGAGCTGCTGCGTGACATTGCTCTCACGCATATCGCGACACATCAGTACGCGAGCGGGCTCGTCAAAAGCGAGTATCGGCTGGGCGTTTGATGCCGCGCCTCGCAACGCTTTTTGAGCGTTCAGCGCTATTTCCCGGAATGCGCTAAAGTGCAGGCCGAATTGTGCGCGGCAGCATGCGGCGCGGTCCGCTTTCGATGCTCTTTCCCTATATGTGAGCCTCGAAGCGACGCGGTCGATTTAAGGACAGGTAATGAGCAATACCGGCAACAAAAAACTCCATCCAGGGTGGGTTATCTTCGCGCTTGCCATGGGGGGATTTGCGATCGGCACGACCGAGTTCGCGACGATGAGCCTGTTGCCGTTCTTCTCTCGCGGTCTGGGGATCGATGCGCCCACGGCAGGGCACGTGATCAGCGCCTACGCACTGGGCGTGGTCATTGGCGCGCCGGTGTTTGCGGTGCTGGGAGCGCGGCTGCCGCGCCGCACGCTGCTGATTTCGCTGATGGGTATCTTTGCGCTCGGCAACGGCCTGAGCGCGGTGGCCCCGAACTACCACTGGATGCTCGTGTTCCGCTTCCTGAGCGGGCTGCCCCATGGCGCCTATTTCGGCGTCGCGGCGCTTGTCGCAACCTCGCTGGTGCCGGAAAACCGCCGCACAACCGCGCTCGGGCGCATGTTCCTCGGCCTGACGCTCGCGACCATCGTTGGTGTGCCGATGGCGAACTGGCTGGGCCAGGCGATTGGCTGGCGCTGGAGTTTTGGCCTCGTTGCCTTGATGGGCGTCGTGACGATGACCTTTGTATGGCGGCTGGCGCCGTACGAGCCGGCGCATCCGGAATCGAGTCCGCTGCGTGAACTCGGCGCGCTCAGGCACACGCAGGTGTGGTTGACGCTGGGCATCAGCGCGATCGGCTTTGGCGGTATGTTCGCGGTGTACACGTACCTGGCCGATGTGCTGGGTGAGGTCACTGGCGTCTCGGCGCATGTTGTGCCGATCGTGCTGAGTATCTTCGGCGTGGGGCTGACGATAGGCAATCTGCTGGTGCCGATTCTTGCCGATCGCGCCCTGATGCGCACGGCCGGTGGGATTCTGGTGTGGAGCGCGCTTGCGCTCGCGATATTCCCGCTGGTTGCCGGCAATGTCTGGCTGCTCACGCTGGATGTGTTTCTGATCGGGCTGGGCGGCGCGCTCGGCACGGTGCTGCAGACCCGCCTGATGGACGTCGCGGAAGACGCTCAAGGTCTCGCAGCCGCGTTGAATCACTCGGCATTCAACACGGCTAACGCGCTCGGACCGTTTCTTGGCGGCCTCGCTATCGCGGCAGGGTACGGATGGACTTCGCCGGGATGGGTGGGCAGTCTGCTCGCCCTATGCGGCCTCGCTCTCTGGTTCGCTTCGGTGACGTTGGATCGTAGCCGGTTGCGCAAGCTGTCGCCAGGTTAGCGCTAGCCCAGCTTTTTGCCCAGCCGCCGCATGCCATTGAAAACCGCCTCGGCAAGGTCCAGCGGGAAATCCCGGGGTAGCAGGGCGGCTACCTCGTCGATCACGCCAGGCGTTCGCGCTGCGAGCTCGCCGAGCATCTCCTCGACCTCTGCCGGCGAAAATCCGACGCGTTGCCCCTGAGCGATCCACTGGCGGCGCTGGATCTGGTTGATCAGATAGTGGACGTTCTTGCTGCGCACGGCCATCGCCAGTCTCACCCGCTGTGCGGCAATGTGATTCGCGCCGCGGCCGATGATCGGGTGGGCCGAGAGGACGTCGTAGAGAGGTGTGGACTCGTAACGGTTGCCCGGCAGGTGCGCGATGCTGAAGTTCTTGGCGTGGCCGTCGGTGGCGGCGAGCAGCCAGAACAGGACCTGCGTCGTGAAGAAGTTGCGCCGGTCTTGCATCGAGCGCTCGGAACCGGCGAGCACTTCCATGATTTCCTCTATACCCGGCCCGCCGTCCGCCTGGTACTTGCGAAGCGCGGGCGTGCCGGTTGCCTGACACATATCCTCCTGGGGTAAGCGCAAGATCCAGCGTGCGTCCGTTGATGGTCTGCGGTCGAAGCGTTCGACGATGAGGACCTTCTGTTCCTCGAACGTGGCGATTTCACATTGAGCGACCGGCAACCCATAGGCCGCGACGATTTTCGCGCAGAGCCACTCGTTTTCCACGGAGGTCCGCATGTCGGCGCGCATGTTGCCGACGAGCCCCAGCGGCAGCTTGAAAATATGCGTTGTCGGCGTGCTGTCCTCGGGTAGCAGCCATTGACCGTTGTGCCAGAGAAGTGCGGTTTTTTCCTGCGCGCCGGCAATCGACAGGCGCAGATCGTCCACGGGTTCGTGCTGACCCAGTTGAGGTGCCGAGGTTGTGTCGCGTAGAAAGCGGGCGATCTCGGCGTCGTTGAGTGGGCGCCCCCTGATGCTCTGGAGCCCGACGGGCTCTTCGTCTGGCGGCAGCATCTGGATGGCTCCAACGCAGTCACGGCCGAGCGTGGCGAGAAGCTGGAATGGTGCGGTGCCGCCGGTCTGATAACGCCGGGCGATACGGCGGCGAATGGGTTCGCTATCGGGGAGCAGATTGTCGAAATAGTCGGCGACGACTTCGCCCCGATAGGCCTGATTTCCCGGCGTAAACGGAAGCGACAGCGAAAGCGGGCGACCCTGCGGATGGTCGATCCAGTCGTCCCGATACGCGAGACGCTCGCCGCTGCGGGTTGTCTCCCAATAGCCAACTGGCAACCCGTTCATCCACAGGTTCAACCGGTTCGGTTGCGTGCCGCGCGGCATGGTTACCAGTTTTCCTTTGCCTTGCTGGTTTTACTGGCCTGGCGCTTCGGCCCGGTGTCTTGCTGGGGGCGTGGCGAGGCCTTCGGGACCGCTTTAGCGGGCCCGGCTGTACCGCGCTGCCGGGCGAGACTCATTCCACGCGCGGGCGTTCCCGGTGTTTTAGCCTTCGGGGGCCGGGATGGAACCGTACTTTTTTCGCTGACGGCGGGCTCCGCTGCGCTGGCGGCCGTTTGGGCCAGCACCACTTCGACTTCGAGCACGCGCAGCACCTTGAACAACCGTTCAACGCTGACGGCCGACGGATCAGCCTCGAGTTGCGCGTAGGTTTGCTGCGTCACGCCGAGGCGGCTGGCAAGCATGGCCTGGGTGAGCCCGGCGGCCTTGCGGAATCCCTGCAGGAGGGGCCGCAACTGGGCAACGGTTTTGACGGGATAATTCACGGGTGGCTCCGTTCCATATCTGAACGTTCATACAGGCTAAAGACTGTAAATCGAACTAACAGTCTATCCTCTGTATTTTGCAAATACAAGCTAAAGACTGTTAATGCAAAATACAGCCGTAAGCCTGTATTCTGGCCGACCGCTACTTCCTATGATTTACGCGCCCAAAGCGCGAGCCCGGCACATGCCACCAGCAAGGAGCCGGTAACGAAAAACACCGAGTGCAGGCCAAGCGCCACACCGATCTGGCCGCCAATCACCGGGCCGATCACTTGCCCGCTAAACTGCGCGGATTGCAGATAACCGAGCATTTGCCCCGTCTTGCTCTCGTCGACCGAGTGTCTGGCCAGCTTGGCGATAGACGGCAGCAGACCCGCGAGCGTCATGCCCATCAGCATGCGCAATCCGGCCAGCTGCCACCATTCGGTGACGAAGGCCTGCGGGATCATCACGAGACCGGTGAGCACGAGACACCCCACGATCACATTCCAGCCGCCGATGCGGTCGGCCAGTGCGCCAAGGCGGGCCGCCGTCAACATGCTGCCCAACGCGGAACACGCCATGACCAGGCCCGCGATACGGGCCAGATGATCCGCCTGCACACCCAGACCGCCGATATACACGGTGATGATCGGCTCGATCGACATGTTCGCAAGCAGCACCATCATCGCGGTGACGAGGAGCGCGGCCACCACGACATGGTTGGTCCGGCGGCCCGGCGTCGCGGTCTTGCTGGCAGCACGGTTGCCCAGGTGGTCGGCCGCATTGAAGTCCTCTTTCACCAGAAAGATCGTCAGCAGCGCCGCCACTGCGATCATCGCTCCGCCGGCGAAGAAGGTGCCGCGAATCCCGATCCATTCGGGCAACAGGCCGCCGACCAGCGGCCCAACCAGATTGCCCGCCAGCGCTCCTGTCGACAGTATTCCCAACGCCCAGCCGGCGCGTGCCTTGGGCGCCTGCGAGCCCACCATCACGGTGGAAGCCGAAGAGTAACCGCCCACCAGACCGGCGATCAGACGCAGCGCCACTAACTGGTGGACCGAATGGACCACCCCTATCAGCGACATCACGATGGCCATGCCGATCGCCGCGCGCACCAGCATCAGCTTGCGGCCGTAGCGATCGGCAAGGCGTCCCCACAGCGGCGCGGTCACGGCGGTGCCGAGAAACGTTGCGCCGAAAGCAATGCCCGACCATTGGATCACGGCCGACGTCGATTCGACGCCGAGCTGCCGCACATAGAGCGGCAGAAACGGCAGCAGCATGCTCAGGCTGACGAGCGTGGTGAATGAACCGAATACGCAGACCGCAAGATTGCGTTTCCAGTGATTCTCGTTGCGCTCGGCATAACCGCGCGACGCCGGTTGCTGAACCGGATGCAACAGTGATTGGGCAGGTTGATTCATCTCGTCCTCAAGGCGGCAACCAGGATGTGAGCGCCAGTGATGCGGCACCCTTCTGTCACTCATGGAAGCAGTCTAGATTGAACCGAATAAGGAGAGAATCCATTCGACACGGAAGACATTCTTCCGCCGCACGGTTCAATCAGCGTCTGTAACCAGCTGCATCTGCTTGAAATGACGGCGTAGCCGCGGCGTCGCGAAGTCGACGAACGCTCGCACTTTGGGGACCGAGAGGCGACCCTGTGGCGTCAGAAGATGAATGGGGAGGGGGGCGTGTTCGGCATCGCGCAGGACGAGCTTGAGCGTGCCTTCCTTGACTTCCTGCGCTACGTGGTAGGAGAACATGCGCGTGACGCCGCGACCGGCTACCGCCGAGTCGACCGCCGCCTGGATGGTGTTGACGATAAAACGCGGCGTGAAGTCCACCACGAGCGGAACGGTGGAGCGGCCCGCCGGCGGGAAACTCCACGAATCCAGTCCGAAATGGGTCATCGAAATGATCTGATGGTGCGCGAGGTCGGCCGGCTCATTAATGCACGGATGTTTGGCGAGATACCGCGGAGAGGCCGCCACCACTCGCCGGACTTCGCCAATCGGGATCGCGATCAGCGTCGAGTCCGCCAGATGCGCGATGCGCAGCGCCACGTCGACACCCTCGTCGATCAGACTCACCGGACGGTCGAGCAGTTGCAGGCGAACCGAGACGTCTGGGTAGCGGTCGGTGAAATCGTCGACGATGCCGCGCAGCACGTCCTGACCCGCCGCAACCGGCGCGGTTATCGTCAGCAGGCCGCGCGGCGCCGAGCGCTCATCTGCAACCAGCAGATCGGCTTCCTCGAGTTCGGTGAGGACGCGCCGGCAGGCGGACGCATAGCGTTCGCCCGCTTCGCTCAACTTGATCGTTCGGGTGGTCCGGTGCAGCAGGGCCGCGCCGGTGTGTTCCTCGAGAAAGGCAATCGCCCGGCTCACGGCGGCCGGAGAGCGGCCAAGGCGGCGCGCCGCGCCCGCCAGACTGCCTTCGTCGAGCGTGGCGATAAACACTTTCATCGCGTCGATACGGTCCATGTTGCATCAGAGGGGCGGCGGCGAAATTGCCTCCCCAAGTGTACCGTGCGACGCGGGTGCTCCTGCTACTTCTGGCTGAGCTGCTTTCGATACGCCTCGACCGGCAGTCCCCCCCAGCCCCAGTTCTCGGTTTGCACCTCTTCGATGACCACGAAGGTCGCTTCGAGCGGCTTGTTCAGCACGTCGAGCAGGAGCTGGCTCGCGCCCTTGATCAGTTGCGCCTTTTCTTCTGCGGTGACGGAGTCGTTGCCCGGCTTACTGCCTTCGCGGGTGACCTGGATCGTGACGATTGGCATGCTGTTCTCCTTGAAGTATCGGACGGCTGGTCGCCTGCGGCCGGGATATACCCGGCCGCAGGCGACCGTTTGCGCTTAGTGGCCGGCGCTCTGGCCACCGTCGACGTGCAGGATTTCGCCCGTGACGAACGGAGCGGAATCCAGATACAGGATGGCGTTCACGATATCGCTCATTTCGCCCATATGCCCGACCGGATGGAGGGCGCCGAGCGCAGCATGCGTTTCGGGCGCGTGCATCGGCGACTTGATGATGCCGGGCGCGACCGCATTGGCGCGAATGCCGCGTTTTGCATATTCGATCGCAAGCGAGCGGGTCGCCGCGTTCAGACCGCCCTTGGTTAGCGAAGCGAGCACCGAAGGCACACCTTCAATCGCCTGGTCGGCCAGCGTAGTGCTGAGGTTGACGATATGGCCGCTCGAGTTTTTCTCCATCTCGGCGATGGCCAGTTGCGTGATGTAGAAGAAGCCGCCCAGATTCACGCCGGTGATCGCTGCATAGTCTTCCGGGGTGTAGCTGGTAAAGGGTTTGGCGATAAAGATACCGGCGTTGTTGACCAGCGTATCGATGCGGCCAAAGCGCGCCACGGCTTCGCTGATCAGGCGGCGGCCGGTTTCGGGATCGGCGATGTCGCCTGCGACGGTCAGAAGATCCGGATCGTCCGACGGCTTGATGCTGCGCGCCGTGGCGGCCACGCGATAGCCGAGTTGACGGAATGCTTTAACCACTTCTGCGCCAATGCCTTGCGACGCACCTGTAACGACAACGACCTTTTGTGATGTGCTCATGATAATCCTCAGTGTGTGTTTGACCCGGCTCTTGCGCCGGTCGGGCCGGTGGCTCCGATAGGTGCTAAATCTAGGCGCATTGGCGCAAAGTTCGAATACCCGCCATGGTCAAACACTTGTGACTCCGAGGAATAAATGCGGCGCGGTGGGTTCCGCGCCAAACCCTCCTAAAGCGGGAATCCGCCGGCAAAGCTCTCGCGCAGATAGCTGACGAACAGGCTCACGGCGCGCGGCACGTGGGACGCGTAGGGCCGCAGCACGTAAAGCTGGTCTGCAAATGCGCCGGTGACGCGCCACTCGGGCAACAGCACAACGAGCTTGCCGGCGCGTACGGCGGCCTGCGCCGTGAAATCGGGTAGCAGCGCGATGCCCAGATCTTCGAGCGCTGCATCGCGCAGGTCCTCGCTGTTGTTGGCGGAAAACGGTCCGCTCACCGGCAGCGTGACGGGCGCGGTAGCGGTTTTGCGCGCTGTCTTGCGCTCGAAGGACCACATCGCAGGACCGGTGGCGCGCGGATAGAACAGGCAATCGTGGGCGGACAACTCTTCGGGTGTGCCGGGTGTGCCGCGCCGTCGCAGATAACCACGCGACGCCACGATCACGGACTGCGTGCCGCAGAGCTTCCAGGCCACGTGTGTATCCGGGGCTTCCGCACTGTGGCGAATTGCCAGATCGAAGCCTTCCGTGGCGAGCGAGGCAAGCCGGTCGGAAACTTCGAGCTGCACCCTGACTTCGGCGTGGGCCTGCAAAAACGCGGGTAATCTGGGCACCAGCTGCTGCCGGGCGAGCGCCACTGGCGCGGTGATCCTGATGACTCCGCGCGCCACGCCGGCCAGCTCCCGCACGCTGGCGAAGCTGGTGGCGATCTGTTCATACTGGCTGCGCGTATTCTCGACGAGCCGCTGGCCGGCTTCGGTCAGGCGCACGCTGCGCGTGGTGCGCTGCACCAGAGAAATACCTGCCGAGCGCTCCAGTTCCGAGATACGTTGACTCATCGCGGCCTTGCTGACCCCCAGGCGCGAGGCGGCGGCCGTATAGCTTCCCTGTTCCGCGAGTACCGTCAGCCAGTGCAGATGGGTCCAGAGGCCTTCAATTTTTCCGCTTTCCATACATTCATTGTTCACTATAGAAAACAATGAGTTCAATGATAGCGCCTTTGCAGTGGGGGGCGTGCACCCCTAGACTATATAGATCGCCAATCCACGACCAGGAGTCGACATGCAAGCCTTCAACGATAGTGCAGACGTAGGACATTTCATTCAGGGCAAGCGTGTCAAAAGTGCGGGCACCCGTAGCCAGCCTGTGTTCAATCCGGCCACCGGCGCGCGGCCGCGCACGCTGTTGCTGGGCGAGGCCGCGGACGTCGAAGCAGCGGTTGCGAGCGCGAAAGCCGCATTTCCGGCGTGGAGCGACACGCCGCCGATCCGCCGCGCGCGGGTCATGCTGCGTTTCCTCGAATTGATGAACAAGCATAAAGACGAGCTCGCGGCCATCATCACGGCCGAGCACGGCAAGGTGTTCTCCGATGCGCAGGGCGAAGTCTCGCGCGGCATCGACGTGATCGAATTTGCCTGCGGTATTCCGCAACTGCTCAAGGGCGACTACACCGAACAGGTTTCGACGGGCATCGACAACTGGACCACGCGTCAGGCACTGGGTGTGGTGGCAGGCATCACGCCGTTCAACTTCCCGTGCATGGTGCCGTGCTGGATGTTCCCGGTTGCCATCGCGGCCGGCAATACGTTCATTCTCAAGCCGAGCGAACGCGATCCGTCGGCGTCGCTGTTCATGGCCGAGCTTTTGCAGCAGGCTGGGCTGCCGGATGGCGTGTTCAATGTCGTGCAGGGCGACAAGGTCGTGGTCGACGCGCTGCTGGCACATCCGGACGTAAAGGCGGTGAGCTTTGTCGGTTCGACGCCGATCGCCAACTACATCTACGAGACTGGCGCGAAAAACGGCAAGCGCGTGCAGGCGCTGGGCGGCGCGAAGAACCACATGGTGGTGATGCCCGATGCCGATCTCGACCAGGCTATCGACGCGCTCGTCGGTGCCGGTTACGGCTCTGCTGGCGAGCGTTGCATGGCGATTTCCGTGGCGGTGCTGGTGGGCGATGTGGCCGACAAGATCATTCCGCGCCTCGCCGAACGTGCCCGCAATCTGGTGGTGAAGAACGGCATGGAGCCCGATGCGGAAATGGGCCCGATCGTGACGCGCCAGGCGCTGGAGCGCATCGAAGGCTATATCAAGCTTGGGGTCGAAGAGGGCGCAAAACTCGTTGTCGACGGCCGCGGTTTGAAGGTTGCCGGCCATGAAGATGGTTTCTTCACCGGAGGCACGCTGTTCGATAACGTGACGCCGGAAATGCGCATCTACAAGGAAGAGATTTTCGGGCCGGTGCTTGCGTGCGTTCGCGTCAAGGACTTCACCGAGGCGGTGGACCTGATCAATGCCCACGAATTCGGTAACGGCGTCGCGTGTTATACGCGTGATGGCCACGTGGCACGCGAATTCGGACGCCGGATCGAAGTCGGCATGGTCGGCATCAACGTGCCGATTCCCGTGCCGATGGCATGGCACGGCTTCGGCGGCTGGAAGCGCAGCCTGTTCGGCGATATGCATGCATACGGCGAGGAGGGCGTGCGCTTCTACACGAAGCAGAAGTCGATCATGCAGCGTTGGCCCGAGAGCACCGAGAAGGGTGCCGAGTTCGCCATGCCGACGGCGAAGTAAGTCTGAAAGAAGGCGATGCGTTGCGTGGTCGCGGCGGTCTTGCCGCCACGGCCGACGCATCGAAGTATCGGAGGGGGAGGCGCTGGCCGGAATGGAGAGCGTCTACCCTTGAACAATACGGCGCCAGACGCGCGCCGTCTCCCCAATCAGAAGTTTCCGTGCAGGTTCACAAACGCGCTCAGCGGTTGGCCAACATAGGCACCCGCCGCGTTAGCCGCCACGAAATAGCGCCGGTCCGTGATGTTGTGGACGTTGACGTCGACACCCCACGTACGCGCTTCATAGCCAAACGCCGCGTTTGCAATCACATAAGACGGAATCGAATTGACGTTGGTAATGTCGCTATAGCTCTTGCCCACGTAATTCACGCCTGCTCCAACGTGAAAGCCCGGAATTCCCCCAATCGAAAAATCGTAAGTTGTCCAGAAGTTGGCCATGTAGGCCGGTGCGCCTTGCGGATGGTTGCCCACTGACGTGATGCCTTGCGGATTGTCGGTGATCACCGCGTGCTGCGCGGTCACGTTCGCGAGGACATGCAGATGATCCGTCACGGCGGCATCGAACGATGCTTCCGCGCCTTTGGTCCTCTGACTGTCGAACACGACCGACTCCACCTCGTTGAGCGTGACAGCCGCTGCGACGTTGTTCCGCGATACATCGAACAAAGCCGTGTTCAGCACAATCCGGTCATCGAGAAACGAAAACTTGATACCCGCTTCGTATTGCAGCGCCGACTCTGGCGCACCGATGCCGGCTTGAGCGTTTTCCGAATTGAAGTTGGCAAGGTAGCTCTTCGACACGCCGACATATGGCGACATCCACGGCAGCACCTTGTACAGCGCGCCGATGTTCCAGCTGACAGGTGCATTGTCTTGCGTCTCCTTGACGCCTGCGAGTATCGGCTGGCCGTTGGAATTGAAAGCGCCGGGCACCGAAATCAGCGGTGTGAGCGAGGTATCCCACCAGTCCTGGCGGACGCCCGCGCGAATCTTCAGCTTGTCCGTTACATCGATCTGATCGGTGGCGTACAGGCTGTAGTAGTTCGCGGCCAGATCATCGTTGTCGCAGGAATGCTTGGCATCGCACAGGAACGTCAGGCCCGCGAGAGACGTCTCCGGCGGCACCGGCGCGAAAGCATCGGGGATGTTCGGGAGATCGGCCGTGCTACGGTTCGTGTCGATAGTCTGGTGCTGGAATTCGAAGCCTGTGACCAACGTGTGCGCGACGCTTCCGGTGCCGAATCGCCAGACCGGCTCGAGTTGATAGTCGAAGCTGCTGTCGTTGTCGTCCTGCTGACGAAGCTGCCGCCCCACGACTTCATCGCCCACGACCTTCGTGTTCGTGCTATCGCCGTTGCCCAGCACGTCAAGCGTACGGTGCAAATAGGAGAAGCGGTTGTTGATCGTCAGAAAGTCATTGACTCGCCAGGCGTCCGTGATGGTCGGGCGGACGAAGTTCTCATTCGCGAAGGCAAACGGTGTCGAGTACTTCGAATTGATTGAAACACCGCTGATGGGCGTCCCGTGGAAATAGATCAGCCCGTACGAATCCGGTGTTTCGTGGGTCTGCCGGAGATCGAGCGTGAAGTTGATCGTATGGCTGCCCAGTTGCCATTGCAGCTGCGGCCTGATTTCGTCGTCGCGGCTATACAGATCGCGAAAGCCGTCGGCGCGCGAGAAGGTGGCGTCCACCCGGTAGTTCAGGCCGGCAATGCCGGTTGGGCCGGTGATACAGTCGCTGTTCGAGACCGTGCCGAACGAGCCGGCTTCCAGGCTTCCCCCGTAGTGAAGTTCCGGCGACGGCGTGTAGTGGACGATGTTGATGGTGCCGCCCGGAGGGCCGCTGCCGAATAGCGCCGAGCCTGGCCCCTCGAGAATCTCGATCCTCTCGACGCCGTTGAGCGAATGCGAGATGCCGCCGAGCAGATCGCCATCGGAGAAGCCGTCTTCGTAGATCTGCGCATTCAGGCCGCGAATCAGAAAGTGGTCGTAGTAGCCTTTGCTGTCCTGACCGCCTACGTTGATCCCGCTCGCGTTGCTGACGCTCTCCCGCAACATCGTCGCACCCTGTTCGGACAGCAGGGCGCGCGGGATGACCTGGACGTTCGAAGGGAGGTCCTGAAGCTTCGTGCCTGTCTTGCTGGCGCTGGCGGCCTGTGTCGGGTCGTCGACATTGTCGTTGCCGCCGTATGGACTATAGTCAGCGGGCGCTTTGCCTTCGACCTTGACCGCTGGCAGCGTAGTAACCGCCGCCTCGGTTGGCGAGGGCGGCACCGGTTGCGCGCTCTGCTGCGCCAGCGCCGCTTCCGACAAGGCCAATGCCGCCAGAGAAAACACGGTGTTGCCGATATGCCTGCATACCTGGGCCGTGCAGATCGTCTCTCGGCTCCCCTTTGCACTCATCGTAAATCCCCTTCTCGTTTTTATTACATGTTGCTTTCGTTTTCCACGGAGACGACGCGGGTACGCGCTCGGTGTCACAATTCCGTGGGCTGAATTTGCTAACGCAAATCAAAGTGATTCGCATTAACCATGTGCAAACGAGAGGGCCGAGGGGTTTATTCCATGGTCTTGCAAATTTTTATGCCGGCCGTCTGGAATACATGGGCATCAGCCGGCGTTTACCGTGCGTTGACGCTTGATGTGTCGAGCCCACCCGGTGCCGGGATGCTGTTCATGAGTTCCAATGGTTCACGACGCTGGAGAAGGCTGTCTGCTGTGGGCCCGCAGGCAAGCGCGCGGACCTGGCGGCGCGTGCTCGCGTTCGCATTGACTTGCCTGACGGTTTCAGCGGGCGCTTTCGCCCAATCGACCGGTGCGGTATCGGCGGCCATGTCCGGCGCGTCGATGGCATGCAGCCATGCCGCGACACAGGATGCCGTGAGCGCGGACATCGAACGGTTCCGCTGTCTCACAGCCGAAGAGCAGGCGAAGTCCTTGCGCGCACGAATCGAAAATCATTCGCTGCTGTCGCTCTCCGACGATCAGATCCTTTCCCTGATGAACGCAATGAAGCCGGAGGCCTTCGTCGAGTACGCGAAGTTCGACATGGCGCTCGACAACGGCTACGAGTACAGCATGTTCCGGCAGGAGCGTATTTCCGGCCGATGGTCCGAGCGGCCCGATCACATGATCATCCGTTACCAGGACACGCCGCGAAAGGTCTACGCAAAGTGGCTGCCAGACGGCGCCCATGCGGGACAGGAGATCCTGTACGACGAAACGACGGATCCGGACAGCCTCTACGGTCACGCTGGCGGCCTGCTGCGTCTCGTGTCAGGCAAGGTGGCGGTGGATGGGTCGTTCGCACATGCCCAGTCGCGCCATAGCGTGCGCGATCTGGGTCTGCAGTTCATCGCCCGTACCGTCGAACATGACGCGCGCAGCTTTCGTGACGAGGGCCTGAGCGAAAAGCCGACCCGCATCGAGCTCATGAACGCGCAGGGGACGCGCCTGCTTGCGTGGACATGGGTTGCCCGCTCAGGGCCGCCGGCCCACTATGCGCCACGTGTGCGGCTGCTGTTCGATCTTCAGCACCCGTGGCCCAGCGGCGAAGCCGCGTGGGACGCGCACGGCAACCTGCTGGAGATGATCCGTTTCGAAAACGTCGTGCCTCGCCACTGGAGCGATGCCACTTTCGACCGGCACAATCCCGAGTACGCTTTCCGCTGACGCCGTGCCCGGCATCCCCTACTTATAGTATTTTTCCGCGAATTCGACCGCGCTGAGTTCGCGGAAATCGGCCAGTGCGCCGTCGATCTGCGCCGCACTCCAGTCCCACCAGGCGATCTGCTGCAAGCGCTCCGCAGTCTGCTCGTCCACGCGAAAGCGCAGTACGCGCGCCGGTACGCCTACGACGATCGCGAACGGCGGCACGTCTTTGGTGACGACGGCGCCCGAGCCGATTGCCGCACCGGTGCCGATCTTCACGCCCGGCATGACGATGGCATCGTGGCCGATCCACACGTCATGACCGATTTCCACGCAGTCCTGTGCGCGCCATTCAAAAATGCTGGCGTCGTCGTCAAGCGACAAGCCGTAGGAGCGTGAGCGATACGTGAAGTGATGGAGCGTCGCGCGCCATGCCGGGTGGTTCGGCGGGTTGATACGCACGCCCGTAGCGATATTTGCGAACTTGCCGATATGGGCATGGGCGATCTGGTTGTCTCCCATCGCATAACCGTAGTCGCCCAGCACCGATTGCGCCACATGGCTACGCGGTCCGAGATAGGTGTAGCGGCCGAAGTCGCTGGCGCCCACCAGCGCCGTAGGGTGGATGTCCGGCTCTTCCGTCAAGGGACGGCCTAGCGTCCACGGGTCGGCTCCGACGCCATGATTGATCAGCATGCGAATTCTCGTGACTCGATAAGGAGGGGAAGCCGTCGCAGGTTAGGCGACCAGACCGCGCAGATAGGCCGATGCGCGTTCGGCGCATGCTACCAGCACAAACGTAGCGATCAACAGGAACGACACCGTCTGGTACTGGAACAGGTTCATGGCGGTCAACAACTGGAAGCCGATGCCACCTGCGCCCACGAAGCCGAGCACCAGCGACGAGCGCAGGTTTTCGTCGAAGCGGAACAGGCCGATGCCGAGTAGCGAGGGCAACACGCCCGGCACCACAGCATGGCTCAGGATCTGCAAGCGGCCGGCGCCGGTCAGCGTGAGCGCTTCGACCGGACCCATGTCCATGTCTTCGATCACCTCGGCGAAGAGCCGCCCCAGCATGCCGATCGAATGCACCGCCAGCGCCAGCGCACCCGGAAACGGCCCCAATCCGACCGCAGTCACGAACAGCAGCGCCCACACCAGATCGGGCACGGCACGTGTGACGCCGATCACCGCACGCGCAGCATAGTAGAGAGGCTTCGCGGGCGTGACATTGGCGGCGGCGAGGATTGCCAGCGGGAACGCGAGCAGCACGCCGAACACAGTGCCGAAAATGGCGAGGTCAATCGTTTCGAGCACTGGCCACAGATTCGGCACGAACTGATCGAAGGCCGGCGGCATGGCGCGCGAAATGATATCGGCCATACCGTGAGCGCCGGTCACCAGATCCTGCGGACGAGCCTGTACCACGATCCACGCCTGGACGAACAGCGCGAGGATGACGACGATGACAGTGGCAGACCAGAAAGTTCGCACTCCGGATGACGCAACCGGCGTGCGCATGTCGAGCACCTTGTTCATGCCGCCTCGGCCAGATAGAGACTTGCAATCTGCTGGCTGGAAACTGCCGAAGCGGGGCGGTCGAACTCCAGTTGTCCGCTGCGCAGGCCGACCAGCCGGTCGGCATAGCGGGTGGCCAGTTCGGGCTGATGCAGCACGCAGACCACCGCGAGACCGTCTTCCGTAGCGAGGCGGCGCAGCAGGCGCATGACTTCGTCTGCCGCTTCGGGGTCGAGACTGGCGACCGGTTCGTCAGCTAGCAGGACGTGTGGATGCTGCGCAAGCGCACGGGCCACAGCCACACGCTGCGCCTGTCCACCGGAAAGCGTACCGGCGCGTTGCCCGGCCAGATGCAGCAGGCCGACTTCGTCGAGGTAAGCGCGGGCCGGTTCGATTTCCTCGCGCGGCACGCGTCCCAGCGCGGTGCTGAGCGTCTTGTGGCGACCCAGCGTGCCGCAGCAGACGTTCGCCAGCACACTGCGGCGCTTCACGAGATTGGCGTTCTGCGAGATCAGTGCGAGCGGCAGACGGGCCTGCCGGAGCGCCTTGCCCGAAAGCGCGGCCAGATCGCGGCCGGCCAGTTCGACCGCGCCGCCCGTCGGCCGGTTCAAGCCGACCACGCACTTCATGAACGTCGACTTGCCGCTGCCGTTGCTGCCCAGCACCACGACCATTTCACCGGCCTTCACCGCGAGATTGAAATTGCGCAACGCGGCGTGACCATTTGCATAGCGCATCGACAGATCGCGCACGGCGAGCTTCACGCCGGGAGCGAGCTTGGCACGCGGTGCCGTTGCCGGCACGCTGGAGGCAGCGGCCGCACGGTCGCCGGCCGGGTCCAGCGGCAATGCGCCGGAGGTGCTGGAGAGGGTATTCACAGTTTTGCCAGGTCGATATGAAGCGTGGAAACCAGGTCGCGAATCTGGTTATAGGCGGCATCCGTTTGCGGGACCGTCTTCAACTGGGGATTCTCGTTTGCTGCGAGGAATTTCTGGTCGGCTTCCGGTAACTCGCGGAAATCGAGTGAACTCAGCACGGCTGCCAGACGCGCCTTGAAATCGGCGGGCAGGTCGGCACGCACTGCCAGAGGATCGAGCGGAATGGGCTCGGATTTCCAGAGCGTGATGTAGCCGGCGGGATCGTACTCGTTATGCAGTTTGGCGCTCGCGATCTCTTCGCTGTTCAGCTCACCCGCATCCACCTTGTGGTTGCGCAGCGCTTCGAACGATGCGGTGTGACTACCCGCGTAGATTGCCTTGACGCCCTTGTCCGGATCGACGCCGTTCTTGCTGAGACCATACGCAGGGAACAGATGCCCGGAGGTGGAGGCCGGATCGGCGTAAGCGAATGAATGACCGTTGGTATCGGCAAGCGTTTTCACGCCCGAGCCCGGCCACGTGACGATAGAAGCGTAGTAGGTGGCCGGCTTGTCGCCTTCGCCGGCAAACGTCGCGACCGCTTCGGCGTGCGCAACCTGATGGGCGAGCACATAGCCCAGCGGGCCGAACTGACCAAACTCGAGCTTGTTGTTGCGCATTGCCTCGATCTCGGCGTTGTAGCTGGTCGCAACGTAGATATCAACCTTGCAGCCGAGCTTGTCGCCGATCAGCTTGGCGAGATCGTTGTACACGGGCAGCATGCGCTGCGCCGATTCGTACGGTTCGACGCCGAAACGGACCACGCCGTCGTTCGGACAGGTGCCGGCCGCATGGGCAGCGCCGGAAATGAAACTGACTGCCAGTGCCGAAGCGGCAAAAACTTTGGACAACTTCATAAATTCCTCAAGTTAGTTTTGAACCGCAGCGAACATTCGACGACTTGTGAACCCCGCATCAGTCTCGCGCCTTTTAGGGCAGGAGCGCTGCAAACGCGGTCCGAAAATTCAATCTGCACCATTCTAGAAATCTCATATGACACATCGGTGTACGGATAGAGACGTCTAGATGAATTTGACGGCACCAGCATGGTGGCGGCCCGCGCGCCTAGACGATCCGTTCACCCGCGCGCCACGTGGCGCGGGGAATGGGGAGTTGGTCGTGCATCCGCACCCGCACGAAATCCGCACGCAGGCCTGCTGTAATCGAGCCGCGGTCGTGCAACCCCACCACGCGGGCGGGTTCGCTTGAGACGGTCCTCATGGCACGCGGCAGCGTCCAGCCCGCCTTGTCGACCAGTTCGAACGCCGCGCTCAGCAGGCTAGAGGGCACGTAGTCTGACGAAAGGATATCCAGCAGACCGGATTTCGCGAGTTCAAGCGCGGACACGTTGCCGGAATGCGAACCGCCGCGCACGATGTTCGGAGCGCCCATGATCGTCGAGATACCGTATTGGTGTGCGGCCTTGGCGGCATCGTGGGTAGTGGGAAATTCCGCCAGGACGATGCCTTCGGCGGCGGCCTGCTCGACGTGCTCGACCACTGTGTCGTCGTGGCTCGCCACCGGCACGCCGAGCGTCGCGCAACGGGCGACGATCTGGCGGCGGTGTTGATCTGCGTAACGCTCCTGGCCTTCTGAAAGCTCGGCCACCACAGCGGCAAAGTGTTCGTCAGTCAGTTTGCCGTGGCGCTCCTGAAAGCGGCGCCACTGGTCGCGGTCCTGCCATTGCCGCTGGCCGGGGGTGTGATCCATCACTGAAGCGAGCCGCAGAAGGGGGTGGGTGTAGAGCGAGTCGAACACCTCTACGACATCGGGGGCGGCGATTTCACAGCGCAAATGCAGGAAATGGTCGGCACGCAACAACTGACACTCGGACAGGCGCGCTAGCGCTTGCGTGCAACGCGTCTGCAAGTCGCGGTTGTGCATGTCGACGTCCGAACGCGCGCCGATTCTGAGCGAATCGAAAACCGTCGTGATTCCGGCTGCGGCTACCTGGGCATCGTGGATCACGAATGCGGCGTCGATATTCCAGCGCACGCCTGGGCGGGGCGCGAGATGCTTCTCGAGGTTGTCGGTGTGCAGTTCGATCAGACCGGGCAGCAGATAGTCGCCGTCCCAGTCCTCGGCATTCGGCGCGGACGTGCTGCCGCGCTCCACATCGCGGATGAAACCGTCTTCGATGCGCACGGTTCCGAGAAATTCTTCGTCTCGCGTGACGACGCGAGCGTTCCTGATCAGCATGGACTTGCTCCGTTTGGTGCCGGATATCGCGCAATGACGTTTTGCGGGCGCGGCCGCCTCCGGGGGAATCGAGGAGGACCAATACATCTAATCGTCTAGACGTTTTGGATGATGCTCAATCGCCCCGAGAAGGCGTGCCTTCACCCTGCATCGCTGCTCGCGCGCTGAAATGCACAGTAAGGCTTTCATTGAAACCGATGTGCGTGACAGCACCATGACACGCGCCGAGGTGCGAGCGGGAGATTGTTCACGGAGGCAAGAGGGTCCCGCGCCGATCCGTAGACGATACGGGCGAGAAAGGGAGCTGGTGGAAAAGGTGTAAAAAGCGCCAGACGAAAAAGGGTCCGCCCCACGGTCAATAAGGCGGACCTAAACAGGTATTTACGACCACTGCGACGAGTAAGAAGCAGTGTGAGCGCATCGTATGCCGATGAATATGCCGTGGTGTGGGCAAGTAACGTTGAGTAAGCGAATTTGGCTGCTGCCAGATGCATCGTTCGCTTCGTCGCCCGGGGCGGGAACTGTTGGGCTTACCGGGTAAGGTGACGAAAGGTAAATACTGTGATTGAGATGCCACGTTTGTCAAAAAAAGTTTGATGCAGCGTTAATGTCTTGCTAACTTTCGTTTGCCGCGTGACGAAGCCAGCTTGGACAGAACGTGATTGAGTTTGGTTCGTATACCGAATCATTTTCAAAAGACAGGCTGGTTGCGGCTTGTAACCGGTCTGGGTGACTTGCTCCTGGTTTGTCTTGCCTGAGTTCGGCTGGTCCGGGACCGCTTTGGCGGCATCTGGATCGATACCACTCATCAATGCAATGTAATTCGCTATTCGTTCAGGCGAAGGACGCTGCACGCGTGTGCCCATCGATGTCTGTTGCACTTGATATGCCGTGCCGTGCTAGCCGGTCACAGGGTACGACGATCTGAAAGTTCATACGATTAGTACTGCGATTCGTATGAACTGGAATTGACGGGTTCGCTTCAGAACGGACGAAGGTCGAGTGAGGCCTTCGTGTTTGCAGATCGGGGTGATGGGTCCAAAAGACTTCTCACTATGAATTGGGTCCCTACTGACAAGAGAGAAGGGCAATGAAACTACGGGGTTTGACGCTCGCCATCCAACGAATCGTTTGGGCAGAAGTGGCGCTAACAGCTGCATGTGGTGTACCGGCATACGCGCAGAGCCAACCGGCGGCCGCTACCGCAGATGCGGCATCCGCAACGGCGGCGAAACCGGCAACTGCGACTTCGGCATCTTCGCCGGCGGCCACGTCCGGCAATGTGAAGCAGCTGCAAAAGTTCGAGGTTACCGGTTCGCTGATCCGCAGTTCGGACAAGACGGGCTTCAATCAGGTCCAGACGATTTCGCAGAAAGACATCGAGGACAGCGGCTCCACGACGGTCGCCGACTACCTGCGTACGACAACCGCCAACTCGGCAAGCAGCTGGAGCGAGGGCACGTCCGCGAGCTTTGCCCCGGGCGGCGCGGGGATCGCGCTGCGCGGCATGAGCGAAAAATACACGCTGGTGTTGGTCGACGGCCAGCGCGTCGCGCCCTTTGCCTTTGCAGTCAACGGCACCGATACCTTCTTCGATCTGAACACGTTGCCGACGAACATGATCGACCGCATCGAGATCGTTAAGACCGGCGCAGTTTCGCAATACGGCTCGGACGCAATCGCCGGCGTGGTCAACATCATCACGAAGAAGGATTTCCAGGGGCTGCAACTCGACGGCAGCATTGGCGGTGCCCAGCACGGCGGTGCAGGAACGACGAACTTCAGCGTGCTCGGTGGCTTCGGCAATCTGACGTCGGACGGCTTCAACGTGACAGCCGCGGCGAGCTACTACCGCTCGAGCGGCATCACCATGGCCGAGCGGGACATCACCAGCGACCAGGACTACTCCAGCAAGAACGGCGGCTTCTTCTCGCAGCCCGCCTCCTTCTGGAACACGGCTACCGGCACCCAGGCGCTGAGCGATTGCGCGGCATCGGGTGGCACCGTGACGTCGGCGGCAAACAACCTCGCGACCCAAGGGTCCGGCACGGTGTGTTCGCGCAATGGTGCAAGTGCTGAGTCCATCGAGCCCGAAACCCAGCGCAGCAGTGTCAAGGTCCATGCCGACTTCAAGATCAACGACACCACGCAGGCGTATGCCGACGTGTGGGAGAGCTACAACACCACCAAAACGGATCTGGGCCTCGCCGGGTTCAGTGATGGAGATAACCTGGGTACTTCACTCTACGAGGTAAATGGAGTTGTCTCGCCGTTTCCCGCTACAGTGGGCGGAACGGGACTAACCTATGTCTTCCCGACCGAGCAATCGGTGACGACGGTCTCGAACTTCTACCGCCTCTCGACCGGGGTGAAGGGCACCATCAGCACAGACAAGTTCGGCGACTGGGATTGGAATACGTCATACGGCCACTCGCAAAGCGAAGTGTCCAACGCGTACGGCAATCAGATCAATGCCTCCGTGCTGTCAAGCTATCTCAGCAGCGTAACGCAGAGCACGTTTAGTTCGTCGACCCTCAATTCGTTGCCGGGCCTGTTTGGCACGTCTTACGATCAGGCTATTTCGAAGCTCGATGTGCTCGATGCGACGATCTCCACGGCGAATCTGTTCTCGCTGCCGGCAGGCGATGTGGGTCTTGGCTTTGGTGCGCAGTTCCAGCATCAGAGCGAATATATCGGCGCGGGCTCTACGGAATATCTGAACCCGCTCACGCAGGCGGTGGATGGCGAACGCAATGTTGCGGCGGTCTACTACCAGATCGACATTCCGTTGCTGCGTGGCCTGACCTTCAGCCAGTCGGGACGCTACGACCATTACAACGATTTCGGCGGCGCCTTCTCGCCACGCTTTGCACTGCGTTACCAGCCAGTTTCGGCTCTGACGATGTATACGTCTTATAATCGCGGCTTCCGCGCACCGACACTGGTCGAAACGTCTGAAAAGGCGAGCCTCGGCTACCAGACCGTCGACGGCAAGGATGTCTACGAAAATTCAGTCGGCAATCCGAACCTGCAACCTGAACGCACGAAGAACTACAACATCGGCTTTGAGTTGTCGCCGGCCCGCAATACCGACATTGGCTTCGACTGGTACAAGATCGACGTGACCAATGTGATCGGTCAGGAGAGCATCGCGGCGCTGGTTGCTGCTGATCCGAACGCGACGGTCTACAACGTAACCTACGAAAACCTTGCCTATCTGCATACGGATGGTTTCGAAGGGACGTTCAAGCAGGCGTTGCCGACAAGTATCGGTACGTTCACGCTGTCCGGCGACTGGGCGTACGTGTGGCACTTCGTTATGCCTAACGACGGCGTCGCCGACGATTATGCCGGCAACAATGGCGCAATCGACACGGTGTTCGGTGCATCGTTCCCGCGGTGGAGGGGCAACACGCAGTTGAGCTGGGCTTTCCACAAGTGGACGACCACGCTGAGCTGGCAGTTCACCGGTCCGTACGCACAAGCGATTGTTGCCGGATCGCCTGCTGTGGGATCGTATAGCCAGTTCAATATCTACACGAGCTACAGTGGCTTCAAACACTGGACGCTGTACGCGGGCATCGACAACATTTTCAACCACAAGCCGCCGTACGACCCGGTGTGGCAGTACGAAGCCCGGGGCTACTATGACACCTCGCTTTACACGTATGTTGGCCTATATGGCCAGGTTGGCGCGACGTACAAGTTCTGATGCCTGAGTAGCACAGTTGTTCAAGCGCCCGCGCCGGTCCCTTGCAATGGGACTGGCGCGGGCGCGTTTTCGTTTGTGACGCAGCACACGGCGCCGTGCCTCAGCCCACCGCACGTAGGGGTCGGGTAACGGCTTATTTCCTGCGGAAACCTTTCGTAAGCACTCGCGTCCTACGGCCTTTTCTTCGCGCCTAGATAGCGCCCAAGCCGACTATTCTGCCCTCACGCGACCTGCATCGTTCTGTTTATGCCAGCTTGCGCCAGGGAACGCATGCCGCGCGCCCCAATCCGACACTTTCCTCGTACAGGGTTAGTCATGTCTACATCGAAAACTGCTTTTCCATTTGTTACCCGACTCCTTGCAGATTCCTCGCCGACGCTGTCGCTCTGCGTGCTGGCGGTCTGCGCGACGCTGGCTGGCAACGCGTCGGCTGCGAGCTTTCATTGCAGCACCAGGTCTTCGGCTTCCGAGAAGATCGTCTGCGCCGACCCGGAGCTATCCAGCCTCGACGATCGTCTCGCGGTGAGCTATCAACGCGCACGGGATACGAGTCCCGACCCGCGTTCGGTGGAGACTGCGCGGATCCAGCAATGGCTCTGGCGTCAGCACAACTGTACCGACAAGGCATGCGTGCTGAACTGGTATCAACGTCGTATCGCCGAACTGGATGCAGACTACGAGCAAGGCAAACAGGCTCAGCACGATGCCTTTGAAGCGGCGCTGGTCGACCAGAAGCTGGTCCCCTCCGCGGCGGACGCCGTCAGGCAGTTGAAGAATGAGTCGATCGTGGCGACCGCCCAGGGCGCGAACCCGGCGACGAAGTGAGTTTCTTCGAAACACGGCGCGGCGAACTGAGGATAACTACGTATGCGCCAAGGGCCATCGGTAAGGCTGATCGTTTCAATAGAGGAAGGGCCGCTAGATAGCGTTGGCGGTATTGTCGAGCTCGGCGGGCGCAAAGTCGGCGTCTGGTATTACGACGCGATGGAAAGCATCGTCGTGACGCGGGCCTTCCGCAACAAGGTAGTGATTGGAAGCGCGGCCGAGGTGGTCTCGCAGTTGCGCCGGCTCGCCATCCGGCGTTGATAAGGCAGGGCGCTTCGCGCTCTTGCCACCGAACGACACCAGCGTCTGACACGCTGGTGTCGACCCATTCCCGTCGGTAAGCCTCTCAGGCGCATATAGCGCCGCTACGCGATCTTCAGCATCGCGTGGATCAATCCTTTGTCGAGAATGATGGACGCTTTCGACAATGCGACACAAATCTCCACAAACGACCGATAGATCGCGGAGTTTGTTCAATCTAATATTAATTCAAATTTCCATGTAGAAACCTTTCGGCATGCAGAGCAAATGATACAAACCGCTGAATCGTTTGCGAATTCGGTACCGGTAGTGATGTATCACCATGTTTCATCGTCTGGCGGACCGCTCACCCTATCGCCGGAGAACTTCGAGTCGCAGATAAAGTGGCTGGCGAACAACGGCTATATCACGCTGACCGCAGATGAATTTGCGCGCTTCCTGCGCGGGGCGCCGATGCCTCGGAGATCGGTCTTGCTGACGTTCGATGACGGTTATCTGGACAACTACATTTACGCCCATCCCATCCTTTTGCGTTACGGATTCAACGCGGTCATGTTTCTGGTGACGGGCCGCGTGCATGACGGCGCGTTTCGCAGCATCGACGCGCTGCGTGCGGAACCGGCGCACACACATCAGGCGTGCGAGCACCTGGTTCGCAACGGCCGCGCGGACGAGGTGACCGTACGCTGGAGCGAGGTGGAGATAATGCGCGCAGCAGGCACGTTCGAATTTCATAGTCATACGCATAGCCATCTTCGCTGGGACGTGCTGTGCGATGACGCTATCGGAAAGTATCAGCAAATCAGGGCGGACATCGAACAGTCGAAAGCGATCCTGACAAAGCGTCTCGGCGCAGGTTCGCAACACCTGTGCTGGCCCGAAGGCTATTTCGACGCCGACTATATCGACGCCGCTAAAGCAGCGGGATTCGAATACCTCTACACGACACGGAATCTGCGACGCAACGTAGCGGGTAGCGACACCTTGCGGATTCACCGCCTGGCCGATAACGGCAGGGGCGCGGATTGGCTCGCAAAGAAACTGCGGCGTTACCAGGATCCATTGTGGGGCGGGGCGTATTACTGGTTCAAACGCGCCAGACAATTCCGGTGCGAAGCGTGGTTATGAAAATCCTCTACACCAATTTTCACGCAGGCGACGGTGGCGGACACACCACCTACATCCTCACCTTGGCGGCGGCGCTTGCGGAGCGCCATCACGTGACGGTTGCGGCGCCGGGCTCGAGTCGCCTCTATTCAAGTGCGAAAGTGATCCCCGGCGTCGAAGCGATTGCGCTCGAGTTTCGTAACAGACTGGGCGCCATGGTCGGAACGGGCTGGCGCTTGCGGCAACTGATCGAAAAGAGCGGCTTCGACATCATTCACGTCAACGGTTCAGCGGATCACCGGATCGCGATGCTGGCGACGCTGGGATTGAAACGCACCCGGCCTTGCATCGTCTTCACCAAGCACAACGATTTGCCTGTGAGCGGCTTGAGCACCTGGTTCAAAGGGAAGCTTGCGACCGATTCGGTGATCTGCGTATCCGACTACACGCGCCGGCACCTCGCGAAAACCGTGTATGACACGAAGGCGGTGTCGGTCGTGCATCACGGTATCGATCTGCGCCGCTTTGCGCCGGTCGCAAGCGGCGTAAGCGAGCGGCTTCGCAGACGCTGGGGTACGGCGATCCCAGACGGAGCGTTGGTGGTCGGCAGTATCGCGGGCACGGACGATAACAAGGGCTGGCTGCATATGGTCGAGGCAGTCGCATTGCTGCCTCCGGCACAACGCGAACGGATTCGCGTGGTCTTGGGGGGGCGGACGCCCAATGCACAACAACGAGCCAGGGTCGGTGCATTAGGCATGGCGGGCCTGTTGATCTGCACGGGCTTACTGCGCGACGTGCGGCCCCTGGTGGCAGCATTCGATGTGGGTTTTGTGCTGTCACGGCGTGAAACCTTGTCGTTCGCTTGCCGGGAGATGATGGCGATGGGCAAGCCTGTGATCGTGTCGGACTCGGGCGGCCTGCCGGAAAATATCGAAGCGGGCGTAAGCGGGTGGATCGTCGGACCTCACGAGCACGAACGGATTGCGCAACTGTTGATGCGCCTGCTCGACAACCGGCTTGAGGTCACGCTTGCGGGCATGGCGGCGCGTGCGAGAAGCGTGGCGCAATTCTCGCTGCAGGATTTCGCTGACCGAACCGAGGTGGTCTACCAGGAGAGCCTTGCTAGAATGCGGCCTTGGGCAGGCAGCGGCGGCGTGGCGAAATGGAAGGTCCAGCGCCACTCGGGCTGACCTGCGGTGGAGGTAGCCTTAAACCTCAGATCACCCAGGGCTCTCACATGGAACAGATCGTCTTTTCATGCGCTGCCCTCAAACGCATCCATTCACGACATGGACTATAGTGTCATCGGCATGCGCATGAGCGGTCATGTCGCCATGTCAGTTATGCCGGCTTGCAACCGTAAGGTCTGCAACATCCGTCACGCTTATCTGCTGGATTACTTGCTGAATAACCGGTTGAACAGGTTCGATGCGGTATGACTACGTGACGTAGAAAGAAAAACTGCCAAAGGGTTGCGTCATGCACCCGCACGGCAAGTTGGAGACAATCGGTGTCCGGCACGATCAACCGATAACAAGGAGGTGATTTAATGAACCACCGTCATTCGGAATCCTGTCCATGCTGCGGGGATCTGCAGCAACGTGCCGTCACGCGGCGCCGCTTCCTGGCGCTGGCAGGCGAGGGTGCAGCAGCGCTTGCCCTGATGCCTCGCTTTGGCTATGCGGAAACGGAAACCACGGTTCCGACCATCGCTTACGACTCGGTTCCTGACCCGGTGAAGTTGCCGATCGACATGTACTTCGGCGAGTGCTCGGGCGTAGCGCTCAATTCTAAAGGCCACATTTTCGTACTGTCGCGCGGCAATACCAGCGGGCCGGCTTACGCGGCGGCAGCGACCCAGTTGCTTGAGTTCGCACCGAACGGCCGCTTTATCCGTGAGATTGGACGCAACCTGTATGCGTGGTCGTTCGCGCACTCCGTCAAGGTCGATGTTCACGACAATATCTGGGTGACGGACAAAGGTTCGGACATGGTGATCAAGTTCACCCCGGAAGGACGCGTTGCGATGGTGTTCGGCCGCAAACAGGAAGCGGCCGACGAAGAAACCGGTCCGCTCAAGCATCCGAACCCGCCGCTACCGGCCGAGCCAGGCCGCTTCCGGCAGGTGACAGACGTGGCGTGGGATGCTGCCGGCAATACGTATATCAGCGACGGCTATATCAACTCGCGCGTCGCCAAGGTCGACAAGGACGGCAACTGGCTCAAGTCGTGGGGCGAGCGCGGCACGGGTCCAGGCCAGTTCCATACACCGCATAGCATCGCGTTAGACGCGAACGGCAGCGTCTATGTGGCCGATCGCAGCAACCGGCGTGTTCAGGTGTTCGACGGCGAAGGTAACTTCCAGCGCCAGTTCACCATCGACGTGCCAGTGCCGCCGAATGCAAGGCCCGCTATCGGCTATGCACCCGATGAAGCGGCCATCGCCGCGGGCACCTTCGCCCCAGGCTCGCCCTGGACAATCGCCATTTCACCGGGTCCTGATCAGGTGATGTACTGTTCCGATGCCTTTCCTGGCCGCATCTACAAGCTCACGCTCGACGGCAAGGTGCTGGGCGTGCTCGGTGAGTCCGGCAAGCAACTGAAGCAGTTCGGCTGGATTCACCAGATGGCTTGCCCATCGGAAAACACGCTGTTCGTCGCCGAGTTGTTGAACTGGCGCGTGCAGAAGCTCGTGCTGCATGCCTGAGCGAACGTGGGCTCGGCCTTCGCATGGGGCAGATGCATTGCTCCGTGCAGCTGACGCTAAAGCCAAAGCTAAGGCTAAAGCGCAGGCTTTAGCGCCGCATAGGCGCCAGGCGTGATGCCGTAAGCGCGCTTAAAGACGCGGTTAAGGTGACTTTGATCGTAAAAGCCCGCGCTCACAGCTGCCTCCGCCGCGCTGCTTCCGGCCACGAGCAATTGCTTGGCGGCCATCAACCGCACCTGGTTCGCGTACGCGTGAGGTGGCAGCCCGTATTCCTTACAGAACGCGCGTATCAGGTGATAGCGGCTAAGGTTGGCCACTTCCGCCAGTTCGTCGATCGGGATATCGCGCGCATATTCAGCGCTGATGTAATCGCGCACGCGTGCCATTTTCTGCGTGTCGCGGCCCAGTTCGGTGACGACGGGTTTGGGCTGACCATAGCGGCCAAACAGCATGCCCATTGCCGCCCACCAGTTCGCTTGACGTTCCATTAGCGGCGCAGGGCAGTTCTCGTCGAGACTTGCATGCGCTTTCAACAGCAGCCGGCACAACTGCGGGTCGCAGTAAAGTCCTGGCGGGATGGTCAAGGGCCGGTCGCTGCGTGAGTCGTCGCTAAAGACGGCGCTTAGTGCCGCGAGTCCCTGCATATCGAGGTAAATCGCGCGGTAGTGCCACGCCTTGTTCTCCCAGACCACACCGCAATGGTATTCGCCGGGGCCGAACACCCACACGGTGCCGGCCCCGGATACGTCGCTGCCGGTGCGCGTGCGGCATTGGCCTGCGCCGAACTCGGTCATCACGATCACGAGCTCGTCGTGCATATGGCGCTCGAACTCGTGTGCGCCGTAACGCGCGGTAGCGAGCGCCGCGCCCTCGAGCGCACCGTCTCGCCAGTAAACGACTTCCTTGCCCAAGCTACCGTCTGGCATGACTGCTTCCTTAAAATACCAGGTTATCCTCTGTAAGTTCGATCCGGACACGGCGATTGCGGCGGCCTTTGTTCTCGATCTTCGTCATCCGTATCGCACGCGACTGCCCGGTGTTCGTCAGATGTGTCCCTCCACACGCCTGCTGGTCGAGCCCATCAATCTCGACGATCCGGATCGTTCCGTCCGGCGTGGGCGGAGGCGCGACCGAGAGGCTGCGGATCAGTCCAGGCGTTGCCTGGGCGTCGCGCAGGCCGACGTAGCTGGCGCGAACCTCCAGAGCCTGGCGAATCACGTCGTTGAGCGGCCCTTCGAGCGATCGCAAGGCGTCGTTATCCGCTTCAGGCAGATCGAAGTCCATGCGCGCGCTGCCGTCTGCGTTGATCTGCGCACCGGTCACCAGTGCGCCGGCGAACTGCTGGTACACGAGCGCGTTCAGGATGTGGGTCGCGGTATGGAGTTGTGCAAGCGTGGCGCGCCGCGGCGCGTCGATCGAGACGTGCAGCTCGCCCGCCAGTTCAATCGACGTATCGAGCTGATGCCAGTACTGGCCGTCTTCCACGGAAACACCAACAATGCGCGCCATGCCATGGGCATGTTGGAGTGTTGCGGTGTCGCAGACCTGGCCGCCGCCACCGGGATGAAGTGCCGAGCGTGACAGCAGCACCGCACCAGGACGGGCGTCGACTACGCTGGCGTCGAACTCGAGCAGATCGGGCTGCTCGTGGCAAAGATAATGAGGCATCGCAGCAAACCGGGTGACGGGAGACTGATTTCGATGGGGACAGTATAGACGCCAGGGCGCGGGGTCGGTCTTGGTCAAAAGTGCTGTTTGACATGCGGAATGTTGCTCGGTGCCACTGTGGCTGAGGCTTTTGCCGGACGGCTCCGCAACGTGCTTACGCGAAATCTTTGTAGAATGGCGTTGTCCGACCCCGCTTCGATTCACGACAACACTTTCAAGAGATCCATCGATCATGGCGCCGCCCAAGTCCCCTTCCGAGCCGACGCCACCCACGCAGGTCGATATATCCACGTATGAGTTCTCGGAGCAGATCGGTCATCTGCTGCGCCGGGCCTACCAGCGCCACCTCGCGATCTTCGCGCAGACCATCGACGATCCTCAATTGACGGCGGTGCAGTTCGCGGTGCTCAGTGCGAACCGGCGGCTCGGGCCTTCGTCAATGAGCGATCTCGGCAAGGCGACGGCCATCGATGGGGCGACCGTGCGCGGCATCATCGAACGTCTGCAGGCACGCGGGCTTGTGGAGTTGCAAGCCAATCAGGACGATCGGCGCAAGAGCGTGGTAGAACTCACGGAGCGCGGGCGCCAGTTGCTCGAACTGACCACGCCGACCGCTGCGCGTATCAGCGAACTCACGATGAGCGATCTCAACGCTGTCGAGCGGGTGGCGGTGTTGTATCTGCTACGCAAGCTTTGCGGTCCTGAGCTGGAGTAGCGCAGACGTTTGCGAGCGCCGGTGTGCCTGCGCCTGGCAGTGCACCAAGCGTGGGCCGAATCTGAAAAGTGCGCATTTATAGTGTGTACATGTTGTTTGATGGTGCGGCCTGTTTCTGCGGCGGTGCTTGCTTTGAGCGCCTCAAGCACGATCGTTCGAAATGCAGAACGTTGAATTTAAAGGGGTTGACGCATTTTTTCCGGCCATTGAACCGGATCGGGTAAACACCGCTAACAGTGGCATAGAGGTTGCAACTAAGCTTGGAATTACCGCGTGTACGCTCATTTGACACTTATAGATCGAGCGCTTTGGCGGTACCCAGCTTCTATAGCCGTCTGATTTCGTGATCGGGAGTGCTCTATATGAAGTGGTTCGTCAGGCAGATCGGCGCAGCGCTCGGCGCGTCGTTCCTGCTATCGGTGGCCGGTGTGTTCTGCGGGTCCGTCAGCGTCACGCAGGCGGATGAAATCTCCGTCACGCAGTGGGGCAGCAGCCTCTACGGCCTTCCGTATGCCGTCGCGATGGACAGAGGCCTGTTCAAGAAGGCCGGCGTCGACATCACCGGCATTCTCACCTCGAGCGGCGGCGGCACGACCGTGCGCAATATCCTCGCCAGCAAGACACCGTACGGCGAAGTCGCAGTCGCGGCCGCGCTTGCCGCGCAGCGCCAGGGGATGGATCTCGTCATCGTGAATGTCGGCACGCGCAGCGTCGCGGAGGCGTCGATGGTTGCCATGCCCAACGGCAACGTGCAAACCGTTGCTGATCTGGCCGGCAAGAAGGTCGCGATTACGTCGCCCCGAGGCGTGTCCGAAATGCTGTTGCTGATGGTGCTCAAGCAAAAGGGCGTCGACGCAGGCAAGGTGACCCGCGTCGCCTCGGGTGGCTACGTCAACGGTCTGACGATGCTTGAGCAGGGGGCCGTCTCCGGTGCAGTGCTGATTGAACCGCTTTCGATTGTGCGCAAAGCCAATTACCGCACCGTGTACCGGGCGGGCGACATTCTGCAGCCCATGACCACCTCGGTCGGCATTACCACCCGCGAGTTCGCCAGGTCCCACCCGGATGAGTTGCGGGCGATCATTGCCGGGCGGCGTTCGGGTGTGGATGCGTTGTACGCGGATCCGGCCGGAGCCGCGAAACTACTGGAGACAAGCTTCAAACTCACGCCAGACGTCGCACGCGAAGCCGTGGACAACATGGTCAAGTCACGCATGTGGAGCGACGGTGAATTCAACCGCGGTGAACTTGACCGCATGACGGACGGCCTGAAGCTTGTAGGCGAGCTGAACGGCGATGTCGACTGGTCGAAGCTGGTCGACACGAGCTTTCTGCCCCCCGATCTGAAAGCGAAGAGTACGCTATGAAGGCACGCAACGGTCATCCGACACTGCAGGTTGTCGAGTCGCCTGCGCAACAGGCGCCGGCCTCGCCCGAGGCGCATGTCGAGCTAACCGGCGTTACCCGCTATTTCACACGCAGCGATTCGAAGGAACTGTTTCATGCGCTCGGCCCGATCGATCTCACGCTGACCAAGGGCGAGTTCTTCTCGGTGGTCGGTCCGTCCGGATGTGGCAAGTCCACTCTGCTCGATGCGCTTGCGGGACTCTCCAGACCCAGCTCCGGCACGGTAATGTTCGAAGGACAACCTGTGACGGGCGTGCCCGATGGAGTAGGCGTCGTGTTCCAGGAAGACGCGTCTTTTCCATGGCTGAATCTGCGCGACAACATTTCGTTCGGACTGCGCATGGCGGGCGTGGATGGCGCCGAGATTCAGCGGCGGGTTGACTATGCGATGGGTTTCATGGGCCTGAAGGATTTCGCCAAGGCGTATCCTTCGCAGTTGTCGGGCGGCATGCGGCAACGCGTGTGCATCGCCCGAACGCTGGTGTTGCAGCCTCGCCTGATTTTGCTCGATGAGCCGTTCGGCGCGCTCGATCAGCAAACACGCCTGCTGATGGGCGACGAGTTGCTGCGCCTGTGGCGCGAAACGTCTGCCACGGTGCTGCTGATCACCCACGCACTCGACGAAGCGGCGATGCTGTCCGACCGGGTCGGCGTGATGTCGGCGCGGCCCGGGCTCTTCATCGATATCGTCGAGACCGGCTGGGAGCGTTCGCGCGATAGCCGCGTCGTCTCGACACCGCGCTTCGGCGAGATCAATGCCCGCCTGTGGGAGAAGCTGCGTGTCGAATCATTGAAGGTGATGGGCGCGCACTAGGTGCGCAGTGTTTTTCGCAGTATTTCTATGCGAACCTGGGAGTTCGAAGTGAAGACGGAAAGTCTGATCCGTATCGCTGTGGTGGTTGGCTTCATCGTGCTGATCGAGCTGCTGTGCCGCAGCGGCATCATTGCGCCGAGCGTGCTGATTGCGCCATCCGCGATGTTCACGCATGGCATCGAGCTGCTGCGCGGCGGCAAATTCGACTACGACATTGTTACGAGTCTGATCGAGATCGTCGCCGCGTCGATTGTCTCCGTGCTGCTCGGTTTCGTCCTGGGTCTCGGCATTCACGCGCTACCGTCGCTGCGCCGCTCGATCGAACCGCTGCTGTCGAGCTACTACGCCATCCCCACCTTCATTTTCTATCCCATCTTTATCGTCGTGCTCGGCGTCGGCTCGCTGCCGATCATTGCCATTGCCGTGATGCTTTCGGTGGTGACGATGATTACCGCGACGCTAAACGGACTCGACCGCATTCCGCGCGCCTTGCATAAAAGCGCTCAGGTGATGCGTCTTTCGCCGTGGCGTTGCGCGCTTCATATCAAGCTGCCTGCCACGCTGCCGTATCTGTTCACCGGCGTGAAGCTTGCGGTGGCCTATGCGTTCATCGGCGTGATCGCATCGGAATTCATCCTGTCCGGTTCGGGTATCGGCTATGCAATCGGTTACGCATACAACAACTTCCAGAACGACGACATGTATTCGCTGATGCTGTTCGTGCTCGTGCTGGTGACGCTCGTCAACGCCGTGCTGAACCGGATCGATCAACGGTTTCAGTCGCGCCGGCAACGCTAGCACTGCGTATAGCGGAGACGCCACCATGAAAAAATTCCTCGATCCGCTGCTGGTTGCGCTGGCCATTGTCGTTTGCTGGCAATGCCTGCACTGGGCGATCGGCGAGCATTCGTTGAGTTCGCCATGGAGCACGCTCGAGGCGCTGGCCCAGATGCTCGGCACCGAAGCATTCTGGGGCAACGTCGCGGAGACCGCCCGTGCCCTTGTCTATGCACTCTTGATAGCACTGATCGGCGGGGTGGCGCTTGGTGTACTGTTCGGCATCAACCGCATGTCGGGCCGCGTCGCGGAGCCGATTCTGTTGAACCTGTATTCGCTGCCGAAGGTGACGTTGTATCCCCTGGTGTTGCTCGTATTTGGCCTCGGCCTGTCGGCGAAAGTGGCCTTTGGCGTGATGCACGGCCTGATCCCGATCCTGATGTTCACGATGAATGCGATCCGCCAGATGCGGCCGGTCTATCTGCGTGCGTCGAAGACCATGCGTCTGTCGTTTTTCCGTACGATTGTGCATGTCGTGCTGCCGGCGATCTTTCCGGAGGTGGTTGCCGGCCTGCGGCTCGGCTTCTCGTTGACTTTACTGGGCGTGCTGATCGGCGAGATGTTCGCCTCGCAGCGCGGGCTAGGTTATATGCTGACCAGTGCGATGAACCTTGGGGATATCCGCACGATCATGGCAGTTGCCCTGTTTCTTACCGTGTTTGCCCTCGCATGTAACGGCCTCCTGATGATGGCCGACCGGCGCATGAAGCACCGATGAACGGCGCTTCACCGGTTATGAACAACCAAATTCCATTTCACCTGGAAAGGAAGACAAAATGTACGATGTATTCCAGACGGATCGCCTGATCGATCTTTGGCTGACCGAAGATATCGGCTATTGCGACCTCACTGCGCAACTGATGATCGAAGCGGACGAGACCGGCGCTTTCTTCATGAACGCGCGCGAGACACTGATCGTGGCCGGCATCGACGTGGCGGCGCGCATCTTCAAACGCTATGACCCGACGCTCGAAGTGTCGGTGCGCGTGAAAGACGGGCAAAAGGTGGAGCGGGGCACGGTGATGCTCAATGTGAGCGGCACGGCGCGCAGCGTACTGACGGCTGAGCGCACTGCGCTCAATATCGTGCAACGGCTGTCGGGGATTGCCAATCTCACCGAGCAATATGTTGCGGCGGTGGCGGGCACGCGGGCGCGTCTGATCGATACACGCAAAACTACGCCAGGTCTGCGCATGCTGGAAAAGCACGCGGTGACCTGCGGTGGCGGCCTGAATCACCGTCTCGGGCTCGATAACGGTGTGATGATCAAGGACAACCATATTGCCGTGTGCGGTGGCATCGCCAAGGCCGTGCAGCGCGCGCGCCGGCAATTGCCGGTGCTGACCAAGCTGGAAGTCGAATGCGACCGCCTTGAGCAGGTCAAGGAGGCGCTGGATGCCGGTGTCGATGTGATCATGCTCGATAACATGTCCGTCGAGGACATGACCCGCGCGGTGGAACTGGTCGGCCGACGCGTGTTGCTGGAAGCGTCCGGGGGCATCAGCCTCGCGACCATCGGTGCGGTGGCGAAGACCGGCGTCGATTACATCTCCACCAGCAAGATCAATCAGGCGGCGGCGTGCGTCGACATTGGTCTCGACGAGGCCGAGTGATGAGCCAATGGATCGGGCAGGTCGGATAAGCGGCTCATGGCCTCCGGCATTCTCTTCTTCGTGGTGGGTCCGAGCGGCGCCGGCAAGGATGCGCTGATCGAGGGCGCGCGTCATCTCGCAGACCGGTTCTGCTTTGCCCGTCGCGTGATTACCCGGCCCGCGGGGTCGCCCGGCGAGAATCACGAAGCGCTCGATGAAGCGGCATTCGCCGAACTCGAGCGTACCGGTGCTTTCCTGATCTCCTGGTCGGCACACGGTCTGCGCTATGGCCTGCGGCGTGAATTGCTCGACGTATTGGCCGAAGGCCGGCATGTGATTGCAAACGGCTCGCGCGGCATGATTGCGGAGTTGGCGGCGCGGGTGCCGGGCATGGTGGTGATCGAAGTGAGTGCGCCGCATGAAATGCTGGCCGCGCGAATTCTGGCGCGTGGCCGGGAAACACCCGAGCAGGTGCGCCTGAGAGTGCAACGCCAGGTTGAAGCGCATACGGCGGATGTGCCCACCGTGCAGGTTTTCAATGACGGCACGTTGCAGCAAGGCATCGCGCGTTTCATTGCAGCGCTCGAACGCGCCATTCTTCCACCACCTGCGAGTGCCCCGTTTCTGCGTGCCAAGCTGGCGGGCGACGCGCTCAATGAGGCTCAATACGATGCGTTGTTCGACGACATGCTGGCGTTGCGCTACGCCGAGAGCGACATCAACCGCTTTCTGCTGCATGCGTGCGAGCATCTGAGCGACGCGGAGGTGTTGGCGCTTGCCAAAACCCGCACCAGGCTGATGCCGCGCATAGAGTGGAACGAACCGATTGTCGTCGACAAGCATTCGATGGGCGGCATTCCCGGCAGCCGGATCACGCTGATCGTGGTGCCGATTGTCGCGGCCTACGGCCTGGCGATGCCGAAGACTTCCTCGCGCGCCATTACCTCCGCCGCCGGCACCGCCGATGCGATGGAGACGCTCGCGCGCGTCGACCTGACGGCGGAGGACGTGCGGCGCTGCGTCCATGAAGCGCGGGCCTGCATTGCGTGGAATGGCCGTCTGAATCATTCGCTGGTCGACGAGCGGATCAACGCATTCACGCGGCCGCTTGGGCTGGCGTCCAACCGTTGGTCGGTGGCGTCGATCCTGTCGAAAAAGTGCTCTGCTGGATCGACGCACGTAATGGTCGATCTTCCGTGCGGGCCGCGCGCCAAGCTGAAAACCAGCGAGGAAGCGCGCTCGCTTGGCGATCTGTTCGAATACGTCGGCAATGGGCTGGGGGTGACGGTCAAGGCGCTGGTGACCGATGGCACGGCGCCGATCGGCCGCGGTATCGGCCCTGCGCTCGAGGTCCGCGACGTGGGTCTGGTGCTCGATAACCATCCCGATGCGCCCGTCGACCTGCGTGACAAGGCATTGACATTTGCCGCGCATATTCTGGCATGGGCACCGGATGTGCAGGACGTAGCCGACGGCAAGCGGATTGCCGCAGAGCTGCTGGCAAGCGGTGCAGCGCGCGCGGCGTTCGAACGGATCGTCGATTCGCAGGGGCGGCATGCATCGCCGGCGTTACCTGCACGAGAGGTCCGTGATGTCATGGCCACGCATGCAGGCATCGTCACGTCGATCGATGGCTGGCTGATCGCGGAGATCGCGCGTGAAGCGGGCGCGCCCGCAGACGCCGGCGCTGGCATCGACCTGCTGTGCAGGATCGGCCAGACGGTGGCGGCAGGCGAGCCGCTGTATCGGGTTCACGGCAACGAGACGGGCGCGCTCGAGCGCGCAATGCGTATGGCGGCGCGCGATTCGGCCTGCAGGATCGAGTGACCCAATCGGGTGGGTTCGAACTGAATGACGCAACCAGATGAGGGGGAGCAAGGTGAAGACGACGGTGGTTTCGAGTTGGCAGCAGTTCATGAGTTTGACTGCCGAGCTCGATGGCTGGGCATTTCGTGGTCAGCAGGATGCCAACTGGTTGTTGCAGAGTTCGCTGTCACGTTACCTTGCGGCCTTTGTGCCCGACCGCTCGACATGGCGCATTCAGGAGCAGCGCGCCATCCGTATCTTTCGCCGCAAGGCCCACAACTATCTCTCCGATGTGCGCGCGCTATCGGACGATCTGCGCTGCCTCGGCCTGATGCAGCACCATGGCGCACCAACCCGGATGCTCGATTTCACGAAGTCGCCCTTCGTTGCGGCTTTCTTTGCGCTGGAGCGCGCGGTTTCGGATGCCGCGATTTTCGCGGTGAATACGCCGGCCCTATGGACTAACCGCGCCATTCCGGCGAGCACGCCGCATCTCACGCGCGACATGATCGATCCGCGCCGCAAAGGCAACTTCGAAAAATTCTTTCTGACCGACAAGAATCCGGTGATCTGGTTTGGCGAGCCGTCGGAGATGGATCAGCGGCTGATTGCCCAGGCCGGCACCTTCGTCTTGCCCGGTTTGCTGCAAAAGCCGCTTGATGAAATCCTTAACAATTACTCAAGCGATGACGAACTGCTGCGCAAGATCGTCCTGCCGCGCGCGGTCCGGGACGATGCCATGCGTGCGCTCTACCGGATGAACATTACCAACGCGTCGTTGTTTCCGGATATGGAGGGGCTTGCGCGCTCGATTGCGCTGGAGCTGGAGATGGTCTGGCCGACGGTTGACCGGATCGCCCCGCCAACAAGGCAGTAGGGCGTCAGGCAGGACACCAGGGGCTGCCCCCGGCTGGCGGCAGGACACCTGACGTCGTACACTTGCGCTAGCAGAATAATGATTAATTGCGCATTTAACGATTCAGGAGACGACATGGAATCCGTTCAACCCACCGAGGCGCCTGGCGGTACCGCTCCGCGTCTTTCGAAGTTCGGCGCGGTACTGCGCGTGACGAGCGGCAATTTCCTCGAACAATTCGACTTCTTCCTGTTCGGCTTCTACGCCACGTACATCGCGAAGACGTTTTTCCCGGCCGCCAGCGAGTTCGCCTCGCTGATGCAGACCTTCGCCGTCTTCGGGGCCGGCTTCCTGATGCGGCCGTTAGGGGCGATCGTTCTCGGTGCATATATCGACAAGGTGGGGCGCCGCCGCGGCCTGATCGTCACACTGGCGATCATGGCGAGCGGCACGATCCTGATCGCGATTGTGCCGGGCTTCGCCACGATCGGTCTGCTGGCGCCGGCATTGGTCCTTCTGGGCCGTCTGCTGCAGGGCTTTTCCGCGGGAGCGGAGCTGGGCGGCGTGTCGGTCTATCTGGCCGAAATGGCGACACCCGGCAAGAAAGGCTTTTACACGTCATGGCAGTCGGCCAGCCAGCAGGTAGCGATCGTCGTGGCGGCGGCACTCGGCTATGCGCTGAACCTGCTGCTGACGTCTGCGCAAATCGGTGCCTGGGGCTGGCGCCTGCCGTTCCTGATCGGTTGCTTGATCGTGCCGTTCCTGTACGTGCTGCGCCGCTCGCTGCAGGAAACCGCTGAGTTCCAGGCGCGCCGGCATCATCCGGCGACGGCTGAAGTGTTCCGCTCGATGCTGACCAACTGGAAGACCGTCATTGCCGGGATGATGATGGTCGCGATGACCACGACCACGTTCTACCTGATCACCGTCTATACGCCGACCTTCGGCCGCGCCGTGCTGCATCTGAGCACATCGGACGCGCTCGTCGTCACGCTGCTGGTGGGCGTATCGAACTTTATCTGGCTGCCTATCGGCGGGGCGATCTCGGATCGTATCGGCCGGCGTCCACTGTTGCTGTTCATTTCCGCGCTGGCCATCGTGACGGCGTATCCGGCATTGGAATGGCTCGCGCATGCGCCGAGCTTCCTGCGCATGCTGACCGTGCTGCTGTATTTCTCGTTCTTCTTCGGTGCCTACAACGGTGCGATGGTGCCGGCCTTGACCGAGGTGATGCCAGTCGAGGTGCGGGTGGCCGGCTTCTCGCTCGCGTTCAGTCTGGCAACCGCAATTTTTGGCGGATTCACCCCGGCCGTTTCGACTTTCCTGATCGAGATGACCGGCGACAAGGCCGCGCCCGCCTATTGGCTGATCTTTGCGGCCCTGTGCGGTTTCGTGGCGACGCTGGTGCTGTATCGCCGCGGCGGCGCGGCCGAGTTGCAGGCGAAACTGGGGTGACACCAACAGCGCACGGGACGCGTGAGTGGCGGTGTCCCGTGCCTGCTATCGCAGTGCCGCAGCCAGCCGCTTGCGCGTAAGCCAGCGCACAGCGAGAAGACAGCTCACCATTACCGTGAGCGACAACACCGTGGTCATCGTGCCGAGCGCGTAGATCACCGGTGTCGTGACCGACGTAGTAAGTCCCTGCAATTCCAACGGCAACGTGTTCTGATCGCCGATAGCCTGCGAGGTCCGGGCAATCTCGTCCCACGAAAGCGTGAAGCCAAACATGGCCACGCCGATCACGGAAGGCCCGATGATCGGCAGCACGATATGCCTGAAGTTTTGCCATGGCGTCGCGCCAAGATCGCGTCCCGCTTCTTCATAGGCCGGATTGAAGCGATTGAATACGGCGAACATCACGAGCAGACCGAACGGCAAGGTCCACGTCAGATGCGCACCGAGTGCCGAGGTGAAGAGGCCCATCGTAGTGGAATAGTTGTCGACGAATGCCTGGTTGCCCAAAGCAGTGGCCAGATACTTGATACCGCTATCGAGCAGACGAAACGTCAGGCCGATGCCAAGCGACACGATGATCGAAGGCATGATCAGGCTCGCCACCGACACATAAAACACCGCCGTATCGCCGCGAAACCGCTTGCGGAACGCGAGTCCCGCTGCCACTGAGAACAGCACGGTCAACACCGTCACGGCCAGCGCGAGGCGCACCGAGCGCAAAAACGCTGCCCAGATATCGATATCGCCGACGCCGTCGCGCAGCACCGAGAACCAGTGCAGCGAGACGCCGCGCATCGGGAACGTGAGGCCGCCTTCCGGTCCCTGGAACGAGAGAATGAAGATGGTGATGACGGGGCCATACAGAAACAGCACGAATAGCCCGAACAGCAGCGCCAGCCAGTAGAAACTGGCCGGGCGGCGCTCGCGATGCTTGCGGCGGGCGATCTGCATGTCAAAGCTCCTTGCGGATGTCGACCACCCGCGTCAAACCCCACACGATCATCAACACCACGGCGAGCAGGATGATCGCGTTGGCCGCCGCCGCCGGAAACTGCAGATAACCGGTTTGCACCTGAATGATCTTGCCGACCGAAGCGATCTGCTGGCCGCCCATCACGCCGACGGTCAGGAAGTCGCCCATCACGATGGTGATCACGAAGATCGAGCCGATCACAATGCCGGTTTTGGATAACGGCAGCACCACGTCGCGGATCACCTGCCAGCCGCTGGCGCCAGCGTCGCGCGCGGCTTCGAGGAGCGAACGGTCGATCCGCATCATCGCGTTGAAGATCGGCACGATCATGAAGAATGTGAAAAGGTGGACGAAGGCGAGCACCACCGAGAAATTCGAGTACAGCAGCCATTCGAGTGGCGCGTCGATCAGATGCGCGCCAAGCAGCGCCTGGTTGACGAGGCCATTGCGGCCGAGCAGCGGGATCCACGAGATCATGCGGATAACGTTCGACGTCCAGAACGGAATCGTGCAGATCAGGAACAGGATGGTCTGCATCGCCGTCGTGCGCACGTGGAAGGCCAGAAAGTAGGCAATCGAGAAACCCAGTACGAGCGTCACCGCCCAGACGATCACGCAGAATTTGATGGTGGACAGGTACGTCTTGAAGGTGACGCACATATCCGTCATCGACGAACAGCCGTCGAAAATCGCCCGGTAGTTTTTCAGCGTGAAGGCGGGGATGATCTGATATTCGTTGTAGTCCCAGAAGCTGACGATCAACGTAATGACGAGCGGCACAATGAAGAACAGCAGGAAGGTCAGCGTCAGCGGCGTCGCCTGCAGCCAGGCCGGCGTGCGGCGGTGCCGCACCGGTTGATCCTGCGCGTGGGTGGAAAGCTCGATCGATGCCATGGCGGGATATCCGTCGTCGGGAAAACTGCGGTTGCTACCGCGTTATGCAGCAGCAACCGCGGCCTGTCTTATACAGGTGTGCGAAGAACTATGCGGCGATGAACTCGTTCCACTTCTGGACCATATAGATGTTCTCGTCCATCACGGCGTTCCAGCACGCAATCGCACCCATGCGCTCGTCGTACGAGCCGCCGTCGCGCACGGTGCCGGCTTTCTCCAGCAACTGCCCGTCCGGCGCATGGATGTCCTGCGCGGCCGGCTTGCCTTCGATCCAGTAGTCCCACTCGTACGGTTGCATGTGCGTCTTCGCGGTCTCGAGCACACCTGAGTAATAGCCCTGGCGCATCAGATAGGCACCCGCCCAGCCGTCCTGGAACCAGTTGACGAACTCGTAGCCGGCATCGAGCTTGCGGCCTGTCAGCGAGCGCGGGAAGGCGAAGCCCGAGGCCCACGAGCGATAGCCTTCCTTGAGGGGCTGGAACTTGCAGGCAACGCCCATCGTGCGCACCTTCGTCACGGCTGGTGACCACATCGACTGGATCACCACTTCGCCGGAGGCCATCAGGTTGACGCTCTCGTTGAAGTCCTTCCAGAAAGCGCGGAACTGGCCGGAGCGCTTGGCGTCGATCAGGATCTTGATGGTCTGATCGATCTCGGCCTTGGTCATGTTGCCCTTGTCGCCGTACTTGACGTGGCCCATTGCTTCGATGGCCATCGCCGAATCCATGATGCCGATCGCGGGAATGTTGAGCAGCGCTGCCTTGCCCTTGAACTCGGGGTTCAGCAATTCGGCCCAGCTGTTGATAGGGCGTTTGATCAGGTCAGGCCGAATACCGAGCGTGTCCGCGTTATAGGTGGTCGGAATCAGCGTCATCCACTCGGTTGGTGTGGCCGAGAACTCGGTGGAGCGCGGACCCGTCAGGAACATCACCTTCTTCGGCGCAGTGCCCTGGTCGCCGATCTTCTTGCCGTTCACTTCGCCCTTGGTGAGCACCGGCGTGATCTTGTCGGCGAGCTTGATCTTCTTTGCGTCCATGCCTGCGAGCGTGCCCGCGGGAATCAGCTTCTTCAGCGAGAAATATTCGGTATCGACGATATCGAACGAATTGGGCTGCGTGATGATGCGTTTGGCGACGTCGTCGGTCGTGACCGGAATATATTGAATCTCGATGCCGGTATCTTCCTTGAACTTCTTCGCGATGTCGGAGCTCTGGTTGACGGCCGTGCCCAGATAGCGCAATACGATTTTCTCTTGCGCATGCACGTACGGGAAGCCGGCAATGCCGGCCGCTGCAACCGCGCCCTTGATGAGCGTGCGGCGCTTCTGGCCTTTGTCCGTCAGCTCGGATTCGGCCGCGGCCGGGCGCTCGTTCTGCTCACTCATTGCATTCTCCTCAGGTGACGTTCTGCTCATATGACGTTCTGGTGGGGTGTGACAAAAAAACGGTAAAGGCTAGTCTGGGTAACCCAAAAGAGACGGCTTAGGCGGCCAGCGGATGAGCATCTTGCTCGTTCCACCACACGACCACCCGTGCCTCGGGTCCGAGACGCGCGGGGTCGTAGTCGGCGTCGCTCACGAGTGAGACGAGTTCCGGTGAGCCGTCGAGTGGCACGAGTGTCATGCGCAGATGGGTACCCTGGTATTCGGCTTCGCGTACGATGCAGGGCACGCCGCCGATCCGCGCGAGACCGCCGTCGCCTGCGGCCGCCTGAACAGGTGTGACGCCATGCGGCACCACGCGCAAATGGTCCGCACGCACGGTAAACAGGCGCCCATTGGTACTGAATACGTTGTGGCCGCCGAGAAAACGCGCCACGAACTCGGTACGCGGACGGTTGAAGACTTCGTGCGGGGTGCCGCTTTGTTCAATATGGCCGTGACTCATCACGACGACCAGATCGGCCAGCGCCATCGCCTCTTCCTGGGAGTGCGTAACATGCACGAAGGTGATGCCGAGCTCCTTCTGCCAGCGCTTGAGCTCGGCGCGCATCTGTACGCGCAGGAACGGGTCGAGTGCCGAGAGCGGTTCGTCGAGCAACAGGCAGCGCGGCTGGTTCAGCAGTGCCCGCGCGAGCGCGACGCGTTGTTGCTGGCCACCGGACAATTGCGCGGGCTTGCGTTCGGCGTAGGCGGACATGGCGACCAGTTCCAGCAGTTCGCCGGCACGCTTGCGGCGCGCGTCTTTCGCGACGCCGCGCATCTTCAGGCTGAACGCGACGTTGTCGAGCGCGCTCAGGTGGGGAAACAGGGCATAGCTCTGAAATACCATCGCCGTGCCGCGCGCCGCGGGTTCTTCGCGGGTGACGTTGCGCCCGCCAAGCAGTATGTCGCCCTCGGTGACCGATTCATGTCCCGCGATCATCCTGAGCGTCGACGTCTTGCCGCATCCGGACGGGCCGAGCAGACAACAGTACTGGCCGCCCGGTATGCGCAGGTCGATCGCGTCGACGGCGAGTGCATCGCCGTATTGCTTCGAGACGTGCACCAGCTCGATATCGGCGGCCTCCGTGTGGAGCACGGTTGAAGCAGGCTGGATCATGAAGAAGAGGTCCTCGTGAACGGTACAGGCGGATCGCGTGCGAACCTCTCAAATGCAAGACATATGCCATGCGCTTCGACTCGGCCCTGACAATCGCCAACGCGTTGCGCCGTCTAATGTCTGCAAGTTGGCTCACATATTGCAAACGATCGGAAGCTCGAATCGCTAACGATCTGAAGCCCCGTTCTTGCGCAATAGCGGTGCGTCTTCGGTCCGTTGCGGGGCATGGCAACGCCAAACCGGTTCATGTGGAGCGCTAACCGTTACTCATGGCTCATTTGAAATGACAGACTCACGGAACATGCCTGAAGCGCGCGATCGCGCCCGCGACCCGATCGCAACGCATGGGCGCTTTCCTTATCGGCCTATTACGGATACCGACGGCTTTCGCTGGCCGGGAGACACCGGACTTGCGGTGTATCTGGGCTTCAATATCGAACACTTTGCTTTTGGCGAGGGTCTGGGCGCGGCGCTCGGCCCCATCTCGCCGCAGCCGGATGTGCTCAATTACAGCTGGCGCGAATACGGCAACCGGGTGGGCGCATGGCGTTGCCTCGAACTGTTCGACCAGCTCGAGATGCCGGCAGGTACGCTCATCAATACAGCGCTCTACGATCACTGCCCGGAGTTGATTGCCGCCTGCGTTGCACGTGGCGACGAACTGATCGGCCATGGACACACCAACGCGCACCGGCAGAGCGATCTCGACGAAGACGCCGAGCGCGAGCTGCTCGTGCATTGCCGCGAACGGATTGCGGCGCAAAGCGGCACGGCGCCTTCGGGCTGGCTCTCGCCGTGGATCTCCGAATCGCACCTGACGCCTGATCTGCTCGCGCAGACCGGCTATCGCTACACACTGAACTGGTGCCACGACGACCGGCCTGTGCGCATGGCGACCCGTGGTGCACCGCTATGGTCGATTCCTTATCCGCAGGAACTGAACGACTTGCCGATGCTGGTGGGCCGGCAGATGGACGCGTGCGCGTTTGCCGACATGATCGTCGATCAGTTCGACGAAATGCTCGAGCAGGCCAACCGCGGCAGCAAGCCCCAGGCGCTGGTGATGGGGATTGCCCTGCACCCCTATCTGGTGGGGCAGCCTTACCGGCTCCGTCATCTGCGCCGTGCGCTCCAGCATATTGCCGCGGCACGTTCGAGCGGTGACGTGTGGGTGACCACGCCAGGGGGCATCGTGGCACACATGGATGAAGTGGAGCGCAACGCGGGCACACATCAGAGAACACTATGACCGTGAAATCCAAGGCGGCCGCCACCGGGCAGAAGACCAAAGACCATGATGCCGAAGACGACACTGCGGTGGAAGCCCGCATCTATCAGTCGATCTTCGACGGTGTGCTCGACCATCGTCTGACGCCGGGCACGAAGCTGCCGGAGCCGCAGCTATGCCAGTTGTTCGGAGTAGGGCGCGCGGTCGTGCGGCGGGTGCTCGAAAAGCTGGCCTATGACGGTATCGTCGTCCTGCGGCCTAACAAGGGTGCGGTGATCGCAGCGCCCACTCCCGAGGAAACCCGCGAGATTTTTGAGGCACGCCGCGCGCTGGAGCGCACGCTCGTGGAACTGGCTGTGGAGAAGGCCAGTGCCCGCGATATCGAAGCACTGCGGCAGCAGCTTGCCGAGGAGCACAAGGCAATGCACCGCTTCGACCAACCGGCGTGGGCCCGCCTGACGAGCTGCTTTCATTTGCGCATCGGTGCGCTGGCCGGCAACTCGATCCTGCAAAACTATTTGACGGAGCTGATTTCGCGTACTTCGCTGATTGTTGGGGTATACGAAGCACCGGGCAATGCGCCGTGCGAGCACGACGAACATGCGGCGATCGTCGATTGCATCGAGGCGCGCGATGCAGCTGGCGCGGTCGCCCGCATGACCTCGCATCTGCGCGAGCTGGAAGAGCGTATCGAAACATCGCGCATGCCGGGTGAGAAGAGCCTCGCGCAATTGCTGGGGATGACCGAGGCCTGACTACTCGCGGTGTGCCTGTCGCCAGATCGCGTTCAGGGCGCAGCGTCCACGTCTTCGTCTTCAACGCTCATGGCCCGGCCATCGCTGCGGGGGTCGTGCGCACCGTAGGCGGTGCCGTCCGCATCGATTCGTATCGCGCCGGGATGGCCCGCAAGCGGACTTTGTGCCGGGATCGCGCTCACATCATGACCGCGTGCGGCCAGCGCCGCGAATACGTCGGGGCCGGCATCCTCTTCGAGTTTGAGCGCATCGCGTGTGTCCGAGAAGGTCTTGCCGAGTAGAAAGCGCGGACGGGCGAGGGCGCTGAGCGGGTCCATGCCGTAGTCGATCACGCGCGTGAGCACGGCCGCGAGCGTTTGCGGTTGACCATCTGCTCCTTGCGTGCCGAACAGCAGGTGCGGACGTCCATCCTTCAGATACATGCCGGGGTTAAGCGTGTGAAATGGCCGCTTGCCAGGCTGCAATGCATTGTGATGCGTGGGATCGGTGCTGAACGATGCGCCGCGGTTGTGCCACAGAATCCCGGTGTCGCCTGCGACGACGCCACTGCCCCAGTCGAAGTAGACCGTCTGCAGGACGCTGACGCTGCGGCCGTCGCGATCCGTGGCGCCGATGAACACCGTGTCGCCGGGGCGAAACACATGCGGCCAGGGACGCGCGGTCTGCATGCTGATGGAGCGGGCATGAGCGTCGAGCGTGGCATCCGCGAGCATCGTGTCGACCGGTACAGTCCGGAAATCCGGATCGCAGACGAAGCGGTCCCGGTCGATGAACGCGCACTTCACCGCTTCCACAAGCAGATGGTAATAGTCGGCGCTGCCTTCTGCGATGGATCCGAGATCGAAGCGTTCGAGGATGCCCATGATCTGCAAGGTCGTGACACCTTGCGTGGGCGGGCGCATGCTTACCAGTTCACCGCCACGATAGGCGACGCGCACGGGAGGCTCGCCGCGTGCGCGGGTTTTCGCGAGGTCGGCTTGTGTCAGTGGCGAGCCGGCTTCCTGCAAGCCGCGCGCGATTCGTCCGGCCAGTTCGCCCTCATAAAACTCGCGCGCACCGAAGCGCGCGATGTGCTCGAGGCTACGTGCCAGCGCGGGTTGGACGAAGCGATCGCCGATGGCAGGAATCCGGCCGTCTGGTGCAAACGTCTTCGAGAAGCCCGGCAGTGCCTGCAGTTCGCCCGCACGCAGACTTTGCCAGAAGTGCTGCGAGGGCGTGATGGGAAAGCCGTTGGAAGCGTAATCGATCGCCTTTGCGAACAGCGTCGACCAGGGCGTTTGGCCTTGCCATGCAGACTGGCTGATCGCATACACCTGATCCCATGTGTCGACGGTCGCCGCTGTGGTTAGCGCGGCTGCAGCGCCGCGCACAGGGATGGCGCCGGAGAACGCAGGCAGTGCAGCCGCCGCCTGGCCGATGCCCGACACGGTGCGCAACAGGCCGTTGCGATCGCCGATCACCCAGAATGCGTCACCACCGAGGCCGGTGAAATGCGGGTAGGTCACACCTAGCGCTGCGCCGATGGCGATCGCCGCCTCGATTGCATTGCCGCCTGTGCGCAGCACATCGAGCCCCGCGGCGCTGGCCAGCGCATGCGGACTGGTAACCATGCCTCCATTGGAACAGGCGAGTTTTGGGTTGTGCATCGGAACTCCGGTACGGCAGAGGTGCCGCTCTGTGTCCGAGTATAGAGGGCACATCAGCGCTGGAAAAGTGCAGATGGCGTGATACGGCGCATCTGTGCTTTTGCGTGTCTCCGCGCTTATTCCGGCGTCGGCTGCGCTTCAAGCCCCAGCCAGCTCACGCTCGACACGCCTTTTTCCATGCTTAGCCGGCTGGCGATGTGCTCGAGCTTGGGTTGATCCTTCGGATGCAGCTTAAGGGTCGCGGTGACTTCGATACGTCGTGGATCGTTCTCGTAGTCGCGGCTCGTGAGACTCTGAAACGATAACGGCGTCGACGACATCGAATTGGACAGCGCTGCGCGGATATGGATTTCGTCCTCCTCGCGGCACACTACAGTCAGCGTGTAATCGCGCACGAGGTCAGCCGCCGACACTGGCGCGGTGTTGATGGCACGGCTCACTTCGCGCAGCACGGTGTTGGTGATAAGCACGATGGCGGTCCCGGCGAGGGCGGGACCGTAGTGTCCCGCGCCGCATAGCACGCCGACGGCCGCCGCGCACCAAAGCGTCGCTGCCGTATTGATGCCCTGAATCGAACCCTTGTCGCGCATGATGACGCCGCCACCGAGAAAGCCGACGCCGGACACCACATACGAGGCAATTTGCGTGACCCCGGTGCCGTTTCCGGTCAACACGCCAAGTGTGACGAACAGACACGCACCGCTCGCGACGAGCGTAATGGTGCGCAGCCCGGCTGTGCGTTGCCGCATCTGGCGCTCGAGGCCGATGGCAATGCCGCACGCAAATGCGGCAAGCAGGCGGATAACAAAATCGAGTGTCATGGTTCCCTGTTCATCTTGTGTGTGGGTGCGCGCAGCGCCTGCCCGAGCGGCTACGACCGGCGGCGTTCCCGGTACTCTCGCCACACTCCTGCTATCGTACGGTGTCACGCATGTCCCCATGCGTGGAAATCAGGCCGCATGGTGATGCGCGGCCAGGCTCGTTCAACTCAACCTTTGCTTCTTTTCATAACGCATGTCCGGCGCATCTCTGCCCAAACCGAAGACCTCCCGCAATCTGCGTTGGCTTGCCCTTTGGGGCCCCGGCCTGCTCGTCATGCTGGCCGATTGCGACGCCGGCAATGTCGTCACTGCTGCGCAAGCGGGCGCTCAATGGGGACTGCAGTTGCTGGTGGTGCTGCTTGTCCTGATCCCGTTGCTTTACATGGTCCAGGAACTCACGGTGAGGCTCGGCATCTTCGCGGGCCGCGGCCATGGCGAACTGATCCGCTCGAACTTCGGTCCCGTGTGGGCATGGATCTCTGCCGCTGGCCTCGTGATTGCGGTACTCGGCTCGCTGGTCACGGAGTTCACAGGCGTAGCGGGCATCGGTGAAATGTATGGTGTGTCGCGCTCCCTGACTTTACCCCTTGCCGTGTTTGCCTTGATAGCCGTGGTGCTGACCGGCTCGCACAAGCGCGTCGACAAGGCGGCCATCCTGATCGGCGCCTTCGAGTTGACGTTCTTCGTGGTGGCCTGGAAAGCCCACCCCGATATCCGTAACGCTTTCCAGCAAATAAAAAGCCTCCCGTTCAGCAATCGCCAGTTTGGTTATATGGCAGCTGCGCTGATCGGAGCGACCTTCAATCCGTGGATGGTGTTCTATCAACAGGCCGCGGTCGCCGATAAAAAACTCACGGCACAAGACTACGGCGCGGCTCGCGCAGAAACAGCGTTGGGCGCCGTCCTTACCCAGTTGCTGACAGCAGCGGTGCTGGTCGCCGCTGCCGCCACGCTGTCGGGTGACGGCAAACCGCATGCGCTCGAGAGCGTCGGCGAGATCAGCGACGCGCTCGCCACGGTCGTCGGCCCGCACGCCGGACGCTTCCTGTTTAGCGCGGGTGTGCTCGGGGCGTCGATGGTGGCGGCCATCGTCTGTTCGCTGTCGCTCGCCTGGGGGCTCGGTGAAGTGGCGGGCTACAAGCGCTCGCTCGAAGACCGTCCCACCGGTGCGCCATGGTTTTACGGCGTGTACATCGTGTCCGTCGCCGGCAGTGCGTATCTTGTCTGGCTTGCGCCGAACCTCGTGTCGTTGAACGTCGCCGCTCAGGTGGTCAATGCCTTGATGTTGCCTCTGGTGGTCGGCCTGCTTATCGCCCTTAGCGTGACCTCGCTTTCCAGACAACACCGTCCGCGTGGTCTTTACCTTTGGCTGGTGTCAGGCGTGGCGGCACTGGTTAGCGTCGCCGCTATTGTTGGCGCAGTCTCGGGTTGGATGTCCTGAGCGGCGTGCCGCCTCCGCGCGAGGCGAAAACGGCATGCGTTTCCCAAGCAAAGAACGCCTTGACGCGTTGCCACAGTGCCGCGAGGCGATGCTCGCGACACGGTGCCATACGGACGCACGAAACCACTGCGTTCATATGACGCTTAAGGTGCACGGGGAGTATTGCTACGGCGCGCACGTCTGCCTGCTGGCAAGACGGCGGCTAATAGAAGAGAGCGCGGACGTCCTGCCGGTCAGGCAGCGAAACTATTCGAAGATCGACAACTACTGGAGTCCAAGGCATTAGCCCCTTTTGTAAAGACGCCCGGATTTTAGGCGCGCGCACAAACGGAAGTCAACATGATTCGCCAGGCAGAGCAAAGATAGGTTGAAGTCCCGTACATATGTCTTTCAGATGTACCGAAACAGCGTACATAAGCCTTTCATCTTCCCGCTGCCGCTACAACGCCGCGCGCCATTACACAATCTTTGCAGCTACCCCGTCCGGTTTTGCGGGTTCTTGACGCGGCATGTGCTGAAATACAAGCATCATGATGGACTCGTTAGAGCATTCGGAGTTCTAAGTGTAGGGAGCGTTATTGCCGGTGAACAGGGCGGTGACGTCGTACGGGCCGCACTTCGGCGCGGCTGCCGACAGTCGAGGCTGGAAAATGACAAATGACGAGATCAAGGCGTTGATCGTGGAGATCCGGCGCTATGCGGCGCATCGTCTCAGCGACGTCGCCCGAGGCGTAGAAACGCCGGCGCTGGCGGCATTGATGGTCGAGAAATTCGGCGAGGGAATCGCGAAAGCCACCCAACTGCTCGGGGTGGAAGGCTGCAGTGAACTCGGTCGGGAAATCGACCGGCTGGTGCGTGAAGTGGATCCGCATTATCCGACGCATCTTCAGTACCGCTTCGAAGCACGCCCAGCAGGTCTCGCCATCAACGGCGCGGCGCACTGAGGCGAAGCAGCAAGGCGTGCCGCCCGCTGGCGATGCGCCCGACAGTATGGGGAATCGTATGGCGTTCAAACAATCCAGGGGAAACATGACCGTAGAGGCCTGCGTGTTTCCCGCTCCGGGACAGATGTTCAAAGGCGCGCTTCGCGTGACCACTACGCGTAACGAAAAGACGCTGCAACAGATCACTGGACGTGGCTGTGGCCGGCCGATGCGCAGCTCCGATGCTGCGCTCGAGCTGGCGGAACTCGAAGCCCGGCGCATTCTCGGCCTCTGAGACAGGCGGCATGATATTCCGACCTTTTTTCCGGTCGCGTTCGCACGCGCTGAGCGCGACGGGAAAAGCGGTTGGGCCATGCCGAGAAATTTTTACGCGAGCTTAACGCCAATTCGTGTAGCCTGAGATCAGGCAATTGAAACGAGGCGCGACATGGCGCACCCAATGACAAGCCTGCGGGCTCTTCTCGGAACAGGCAAGAGCCGGGTACAACCCCGATCCCACGCCCCCGCGGGCCGCAACGTGATGATGCACGTCACGCTCGACGCACAACACGCCACACCTTTACGCCAGGCGCTGACCCGCGACTGCGGCGACCAGCCTTGGACCATCCGGGTTGCGCCACTGCCCGGAACGGGCCGCGTGCGGCTCTCTCTCTATCTGCCCAAGACCGCAGTCGATGGCGCGATCCAGCGTGTGGCCGTTCTGGCGCCCACGGCGGAATTGGGTCAACTGTTCGAAGTCCCCGATACGGTTACCGATAGCTGGCGTGGCTTGATGCACGCCGAGACCCCGCCACGTATCAACGTGTCCAGCGAGTCTGAAGTGGAGGTGTCGCAGGAGGATGAGAATGCCGTTGCAGGTAGCGCAATCGCACAACTGATGTCGCGGGATCACGTGCTGCTCGGTCTGGACGTCGCGGACCGGCAAGCTCTGTTCGACGAACTCGGCCGCTTTTTCCAGCAACGCTATGGGTTGCCGGCGGACGCTGTGACCGCTGGCCTTGCCGCGCGAGAAGCGATGGGCTCGACGGGACTGGGTCAGGGCGTGGCGGTTCCGCATGGCCAGATCAAGGGTCTGCGCGAGGCGATGGTGCTGTACGTCAGGCCGGCCACGCCGATCGCCTTCGATGCGCCGGACGGAAAACCGGTTGGCGATATCGTGGTGCTGCTCGTGCCGAAATGGGCCAATACCGCGCATTTGCGTCTGCTGGCGGAAGTGGCGGAGCGATTTTGCGACCAGCAGTTCCGTGAACAGCTTCATGCCTGCGAAGATGAGCATGCCGTCTGCCAGCTGTTTGTCGAGTACGAGGCGGCTTGAGCTTGATTGAGCCTGGTTGACGGGAAACGACAAGGGCCGCGCTTTTAGAAAGCGCGGCCCTTGTCTATTGAGCCGGTTAGTAACACTAATCAGCCTGGCGAGCCCGTTTTGTGAGTCAACTCATCGAGTCGACTCACCGAGTCGGCTTAGTGAGCCGCTCCAGCAAACTCCGCGCGCAAATCCTGCAAAGCTTCGCGAGCAGTACCCAGGCTCGCCACCAGTTGCGCGGAGGCTCGCGTGATCGGCATGCGCGTCTCGTCCGTCATGGGGTGATCGAACGCCAGCATGGCCTTGATCGCAGACGGGTTGGGCGCGGAGAACAGCAGCTTGATGACCGGCAGCAGGCTCGTGAAGAGCGTTTGCGCTTCTGCTACATGGTCCGATTCGACGAGCGCCTGCACTTCGATCAGCAGATCGGCGCAGACATGCGCACTGGCGAGAATCCCACCCGCGCCGCCGGAACGCAGGCAGTCGAGGAACGCATCGTCCGTGCCGCAGAGTAGACTGATGGGCGCGCTACGCAGTTTGTCGAAGTGATCTTTTACGCACTCCTTGATCGCCACGACGTTGTCCAGTTCGGTCAGGCGCGCGACCGTCTCAGGCGCGATGGCGACGCCGCTTCGATGCGGTACGTCGTACAGCACGATCGAGCGGTCGGTTGCGAGCGCAATCTGTTCGAAGTGCCATTGCACGCCGGCCTGATCGGGACAGATATACGAAGGGGGTGAGACCAGATAGCCGCTGCAGTCCCAATGTTCATAGCGGCGTAGCTCGCGGATCACTTCGCGTGTGTCCGACCCGCCGACGCCGACCAGTACCGGCAGGCGGCTGCCAACTGCGTCGGTGATAGCCTGCAGCACCGTGACGCGTTCGGTCTCGGACAGCAGCGCGGCTTCGCCGGTTGTGCCCAGCGCCACCATGCCGCTGATCTCGGTGCGCGAGTAGTACTCCGCCAGATGCTGTAGCGCGTCGATGTCGACCTCGCCGTTGCGCATCGGCGTAACGAGCGGCAACCAGATGCCTGAATACATGATTAGCGCGCCTCCTTGCTGGCGTTGCGGCGCCTGAGCGGTCCGATCATCGCGTAGGGCAGCGAGGTAATCAATGCGTGCATCGTGAAGTCGAGGTCGTCTGGAGCAATATCGAGGTCGAGGTGAACATGGTCGTGCACGACCTCGGTGCTGACCACATACACGCCTAGCGGCGAGTGCAATAGCGACTTGAGTTGTGCGCGGGCGTCGCGCTCGGAGTCGCCGAGCAGCGTCACCGGCAACAGTACGCGTGGCGAAGGAAAGGGGATGACGTTGTGGTGTGAGGCGGGTTGCGCGCGGTGAGTTCCGGCGTCGTAGACCTGGAGTGTTTGCGGAAGTGCCATGAGATCAGATTCGCTGCTGTGGTTGTTCAACACAGTGACTAGAGTAGACCCCGCGGTGTAAACATCGCGCAAAAATCCGATCGCTTGATGGAAAAATGCGGTGGTGGCTGGCGCGTTGGGATCGTGCTTTCAGTGCTGAGTTTCTGCGAAGCGTTGAGTTCCGCGAGCGCAATTCCGCCATGCCAGCCATTAGCCACATCATTGCAGAACACCCCCATCCAGACAAACCCTGATTGCTGCATGGAATTGGCCGCTGCTATCGTTCGCAGGTCTTGTGGAAGCGCTTCCACCCAGCTTCCACCCAACCGGTTTCAGCGGTTCTGCGTAACGAATTGCATGGGATTAGAGTAGCGCGCTCGAGCGCAGGCTCTGGTCGATAAAGGAGAATCTGTGGCAAACGACGTATCCGCGCTGTCCCAGGACCTGAACGGTGATCCGTTCTCGCCATCGGCCGATTCGGTGCTCTGGCGCAAGCAGTTCCTGCTCGGCGCGGCTACCGCGTCGTATCAGATCGAGGGAGCCGTTCATGAAGACGGGCGTCTGCCGTCGATCTGGGACACCTTCTCAGCCACTCCAGGCAAAGTGCTGGCCGGCGATACAGGCGAGGTGGCCTGCGATCACTATCATCGCTGGGAAGCCGATTTCGACCTTCTGAGCTCGCTCAATTTCGAGGCCTATCGTCTCTCGATTGCATGGCCGCGCATCATGGACGAACACGGCAAACCGAACCAGAAGGGCCTCGACTTCTACAAGCGCCTGCTCGGCCGTCTCAAGGAGAAGGGCCTCAAGACCTTTGTCACGCTGTACCACTGGGACTTGCCGCAGCATCTGGAAGATCGCGGTGGCTGGCTCAACCGCGACACCGCTTACCGCTTCGCCGACTACGCAGACCTGATGAGCCGCGAACTCGCGGGCCAGGTCGATGCATGGATGACCCTCAACGAGCCGTGGTGCTCGGCATATCTCGGCTACGGTAACGGTCATCATGCGCCGGGTCTGTCGAATGCGCGCTTTGCCACCCAGGCCATGCATCATCTGCTGCTTGCACACGGCTTGGCGATTCCGGTGTTGCGCGCCAATGATCCGGCGTCGCTGAAAGGGATCGTCGCCAACGTGGGCAGAGGCACCGCAAATTCGGAAAGTGGCGCTGATCGCCGCGCCGCGCATCTGTTCGAAGTTCAGCACAATGCGTGGATTCTCGACCCGCTATTGAAGGGCGCGTATCCGGACGATCTGTTCGAACTCTGGCCGGGTACCGAGCCGCTGGTGCTCGACGGCGATCTGAAGACTATTTCCGCACCGCTCGACTTCCTGGGTATCAACTACTACTTCCGCACCAACGTGAAGAGCGACGGCGCGCATGGCTTTACCGAGGTCCCGCTGGAAGGTGTCGAGCGCACGCAGATGGGCTGGGAGGTGCACCCTGATGGGCTGCGCGATCTCCTGATCGGTTTTAACAAGAACTACGCGAACCTGCCGCCGATCTATATCACTGAGAACGGTATGGCTTCAGATGACCAGGTGATCGAGGGCCGCGTCGACGATCTGCAACGGATCTCGTTCCTCAAGCGCCACCTTGCAGCGGTGGACAGCGCGGTCAAGGCTGGTGTCGATATTCGGGGTTATTTCGTCTGGTCGCTGATGGACAATTTCGAATGGGCCTTCGGTTATGAACGGCGCTTTGGCGTGGTGCACGTCGACTACGATACGCAAAAGCGCACCATCAAACACAGTGCCGAGCTGATCGCAAAGTTCCTGGCAGAACGTAAGGCACGCAACTGAGTCACTCAACTGAGGCACGTAACTGAACAAGCTGAGCTGGTTTGTATGTCGACCGGAAACAAAAAGGCGCAAAGCCTCAAGGAGACGGAATGAACTGCAGAAGGAAACTCTTGAGCGGCATTGCCTTGGCCCTCGCTCTCAATGGCGTGGTTGCCCATGCCGATCCGTTGAAGGCCAACGTGATCCACTGGTGGACCTCGGGCGGCGAATCTGCCGCGATCAAGCAGTTCGCGGATGCGTACAACAAGGCCGGTGGCCTGTGGGTCGATAACGCGGTGGCCGGTGCCGATCAGGCACGCTCCACGGCCATCAACCGGATCGTAGGCGGCGATCCACCCACAGCAGCGCAGTTCAATACGTCCAAGCAGTTTCATGACCTGATCGATCAGGGCATGCTCAACAATGTCGACACGGTAGCCGCCAAGGAAAACTGGAACGCCATTTTCCCGCAGTCGATTCTCGAGTCTATCAAGGTCAACGGGCACTTCTATGCCGCGCCCGTCGACATTCATATGCAGGACTGGTTCTTCTATTCGAAGCCTGCGTTCAAGAAGGCGGGCATTGCAGCGGAGCCGCAGACCTTCGATGAACTGTTCACCGATCTCGACAAGCTGAAAGCCGCCGGCTACATTCCGCTCGCGCTGGGCGGCCAGGCATGGCAGGAAAAAATCACCTTCGATGCGGTGTTTGCCGATGTCGGCGGCACGGACCTCTATATGAAGGTCTATCGCGACCGCGACCAGAATGCGGTGAATTCGGCTGCGTTCAAGAATGTGCTGACCACCTTCAAGCGCCTGCACAACTACGTGGATCCGGGTTCGCCCGGCCGCAACTGGAATGACGCGACGGCGTTGGTGATTTCCGGCAAGGCGGGCATGCAGATCATGGGCGACTGGGCAAAGGGCGAGTTCTCTGCGGCCAACCAGGTGGCGGGCAAGGATTTCGGCTGCTTCCCGGGTTTTGGTCCGCATTCGCCGTATATGGTGGCGGGCGACGTCTTCGTATTCCCGAAGACAGACAACGCCAACGCGATCAAGGCGCAGAACCTGCTCGCGACTGTCATGACTTCTCCTGAGGCGCAGGTGGCCTTTAGCGCGAAGAAAGGCTCGATCCCGATCCGTCCGGACGTGGATACCTCGAGCCTCGATATCTGCGCGAAAGAGGGCATTGCGATCATGAAGGACAAGTCGCGCCAGTTGCCGAATCCGGAAATGCTGATTTCGCCGGACGTGCAGGGTGCGCTGACCGACGTCATCACCAACTTCTGGAACAAGAACGAGTCGGCTGAAGATGCGCAAAAGGCGTTTGCCAGCGCGCTGAAGAGCTGAGCACCGCGATGCGCGCACTCGGCCTGGCCTCGGCATCTCGACGACCGGCGAGGCGGTCGAAGCCGCTTGGGCGGCGCTGGCCGCTCGCCGCCTGGATTGCGCTGTTGCCGATGGTGGTGACGGTCGTTTTTGCCTACCTTGGCACGATGCTATGGACGGCTAAGGTATCGTTTACCTTGTCGCGCACGTTTCCTTCCGATCGCTTCGCCGGGGTGTCGCAATACGTGCGGCTGTTTCAGAACGATCGCTGGATGGTGTCGCTGCAGCACATCGTGATCTATGGCGTGTTGTTTATCATCGCGTGCATGGTGATCGGTTTGCTGCTGGCGATCTTTATCGATCAGAGAGTGGTGGCAGAGGGCGCATTGCGTACGGTATTTCTGTATCCGTATGCGATGTCGTTTGTCGCCACCGGTCTCGTCTGGCAGTGGATTCTCAATCCCCAACTGGGCATACAGGAGGTATTGCATCGCATCGGCTTTGCGCACGCACGCTTCGACTGGATCGTCGATCAGGACTGGGTGATCTATACGCTCGTGATCGCCACGGTCTGGCAGGCCTCCGGGCTCGTAATGGCGTTGTTGCTGGCCGGCCTGCGCGGCATCGACGACGAGATCTGGAAGGCGGCACGCATCGACGGCATTCCACGCTGGCGGGTCTATGCGAGTATCGTGGTGCCGATGCTCAAGACCTCGATGTCCACCGCATTCGTGCTGCTGTTCGTGATGGTGGTGAAGCTATACGACGCAGTGGTAGCGATGACCCTGGGCGGCCCTGGCACGGCGAGCGAAGTGCCGGCCAAGTTCATCATGGATTACCTGTTTGGCCGCGCCAATATCGGACTTGCCTCCGCGGCGTCGGTCGTATTGTTGACCACCGTGCTGGCAATTCTCGCGCCGTTCTTCTATGTGCGCAGTCGCGCCGCCTTCCGAAAGGACGTCTGATGAATACGCTCCCTTCCGGTGTATCTTCAGTTGGCAAACCCGCAATCGCAACTACGCCCAAACCTCGGCCGAAACGTCACTCGCGCTTCACGCCCGCGCGTTTCGGCATTTACGCATTCCTGATTACCGCGGCCTTGTTCTTCCTGTTGCCGCTATATGTGATGCTCGTCACCTCGGTCAAGCCGATGAGCGAGATCCGCGTAGGCAACATTCTGGCGCTGCCGCTGCATTTCACGCTCGCGCCGTGGCGTGATGCGTGGGCATCGGCCTGCACGGGCCTCGACTGTAACGGGATTCAGGTCGGTTTCTGGAACTCCGTGCGCATTGTGGTGCCCAGCACCATTCTCTCTATCGCGATCGGCGCGGTGAATGGCTATGCGCTGTCGTTCTGGCGGCCACGCGGCGCAGGGATCCTGTTCGCCGTTCTGCTGATGGGTGCCTTTATCCCCGTGCAGGTGATGGTCTATCCGCTTGTGCGCGTGCTGGCGAGCGTGCACCTGTTCAGTTCGCTGCCAGGCATCGTGGTGATCCATACAATCTTCGGTATGCCGATCATGACGCTGCTGTTTCGCAACTACTACGCATCGATCCCGCTTGAACTGTTCAAGGCGGCCCGTGTCGACGGCGGCGGTTTCTGGCGCATCTTCCTGCAGTTGATGTTGCCGATGTCCACGCCGATCATCGTGGTTGCGGTGATCATGCAGGTCACCGGCATCTGGAACGACTTCATTCTCGGGCTGGTGTTCGCGGGAACCAGGAACCTGCCGATGACAGTGCAGCTGAACAACATCATCAATACCACTACGGGCGAGCGTCTCTACAACGTCAACATGGCGGCGACCATCCTCACTTCGATGGTGCCGCTCGCGATCTACTTCATTTCGGGCCGCTGGTTTGTGCGCGGCATCGCTTCGGGCGCAGTCAAAGGGTAGGCCAAGGGATAGGGGCATGACCAACGTATCGAATGTATCGGTTCGCAATCTGCGCATCGAGCTGGGCGCGAACACGGTCATCGAGTCGCTCGATCTCGATGTGAATGCCGGCGAATTCGTCGTGCTGCTCGGGCCGTCGGGCTGCGGCAAGTCCACCTTGCTGCATAGCATTGCAGGCCTGATCGATGTCACCGACGGCAGCATCGAAATAGGCGGCGAGGATATGACCTGGGCCGATCCAAAAGATCGCCGCATCTCGCTGGTGTTCCAGTCGTATGCGCTGTATCCGACCATGAGCGTCGAACGCAATCTGTCGTTTGCGCTGCGTATCAACGGCACGCCGAAGGCGGAGATCGAACGGCGCGTGACGCGTGCTTCCGAGATGTTGCAACTCGGGCCGCTGCTCAAACGCAAGCCGGCACAACTGTCCGGCGGCCAGCGTCAACGCGTGGCGATTGGCCGCGCAATCGTACGCGAAGCGGATGTGTTCCTGTTCGACGAGCCGCTCTCGAATCTCGACGCCAAGCTGCGCACCGAGTTGCGCCGCGAATTGAAACAGCTGCATCAACGGCTCGGCGCGACGATGATCTACGTCACGCACGACCAGGTGGAAGCGATGACGCTCGCTACCCGCATGGCGGTGATGCGGGGCGGCGTGATCCAGCAGATCGGCACGCCTGCCGAAGTCTATGCGCGGCCGGATAATCTGTTCGTGGCGGGCTTTCTCGGCGCACCCGCGATGAATATGCTGCAAGGACGGCTGGAGCGGCGCGAGGAGGGCATGCGCTTTCGCACAGACCATCTCGACCTCGACGTGTCGCGCTATCCGTTCAAGGCGCTCCCCGATACGACGCGGCCCTGCGTGCTGGGCGTGCGCCCCGAGGATGTGCGCGTCGGCGGCGACTTTACAGATCGCGGCACCGTTTCGCTGATCGAACCGATGGGCAACCACCGGGTTATTTGGCTCGATTATCATGGCGTCCAGATCGCGTCGATCGATCAGGACAAAGCGCCCATCGAGGTAGGGGAGGCGCGCGCCTTTTCGCTCGACAGCGCACATATTTCGCTGTTCGACGAGGCTGGTGGCGCCCGTCTGTGAACGGCACGGTTTGATGGAGCGCGTGTGGCAACCCTGAAAGACGTGGCGGAGTTAGCCGGAGTCGGCATGTCGACGGCATCGCGGGTGATTTCCGGCAAAGGACCGGTCTCGGCCGACGCCGAGCGCCGCGTCAGGGCCGCCATCGAGGCGCTGAATTTCCGGCCATCCTCGATCGGCCGCGCCATGGCGACGCAGTCGCTCGGCATGATCGGCCTGTTCGTGCCGACTTTCTTCGGTTCGTACTACGGCACGATCCTCAAACAGACCGATACCGAGTTGCGCGCGGTGCACCGGCACGTCGTCGTAGCGACCGGTTGCGGCGAGTCGTCGCCGCGCGAGCAGGCGCTCGAAGCAGTGGAGTTTCTGATTGGCCGCGACTGCGATGGCGTGATCGTGATCAGCCATGACCTGCATGACGACGACCTCAACCGTCTGCATCGCATGCACCCGAAGATGGTGTTTCTCAATCGCTCTTTCGGTCAGCTGCCGGAGGCGTCGTTCTGCGCGGATCATAGGCGCGGCGGCGAACTGGCCGCACGCACCTTGCTCGAGCATGGGCATCGCGAGCTTGCGGTGATCTCGGGGCCCTTTAGTGCTTCGGACAATCAGGCGCGTGTGGACGGTTTCTTTGCGGAACTGGCGCGCCACGGCATCGAACGGGCGGACGTGACCTTGATCGAATCGGACTTCTCGCCGGAGGGCGGCTATGCAGCCGCGCAAACGCTGCTCGACTCGAAGCGGTCCTTTACCGCGGTGTTCTGCGCCAACGACACCATGGCAATCAGCGTATTGGCGCGCTTTCAGCAGGCAGGTGTTTCGGTGCCGAACGACGTCTCCGTGATCGGCTACGACGACGACTACTCGGCAGCGTATGCAGCGCCCGCGCTGACGTCAGTGCATATTCCGACTGCGGACCTGACGCAGAACGCGGTACGCTGGCTGGTGAATCAATGCTATGGAACCTCGTGGGAAATCTTCCGCGAGTTTCCCGTGACGGTGACGATGCGCGCCTCGGTGGGCGCGCCACGGCAGCGCGTGGTGGCCCGGTAGGTGCGCTTAGCTGCCCTCGCGCAGCGATTGCTCATGGCGCACGCGAGCTTCTTCCTCGAGACGCGTGTCTTCGAGTTCCTGCAGCACCGCGTCGAGGTCGACCGGCGTGGTGTCGAGTTCGACACGCCCGGTCAATTGCACCTCAGGGTGCAGGCCGCCGCCTTCGAATAGCGCCCAGATCTCCTTGCCGTACTTCGCCGTTAGCAGATGAGGCGCGAAGCGGCCAAAGTATGTCGCGAGGTTGTCCACGTCGCGCTCGAGCATGGCGGGCGCTTCGAGATTGCCGGCGGCGTCGACGGCCTGCGGCAGGTCGATGATCACCGGGCCGTCCGCGGCGAGCAGGATGTTGTACTCGGACAGGTCGCCGTGAATCACACCGGCGCATAGCATACGCACCACTTCGTTGAGCAGCCGCGTGTGCAGTTCGACCGCACGCGTTTCGCTCATCTCCACATCGTTCAGACGCGGCGCGACGTTGCCGTCTTCGTCGGTCACCAGTTCCATCAACAGGACGCCGTCTGTGCAGATATACGGCTGCGGCACGCGCACGCCGGCGTTGGCTAAACGGAACAGCGCGTCGACCTCGGCGTTCTGCCAGTGCTGTTCCTGCACTTCGCGGCCGTAACGGCTGCCTTTTTCAATGGCGCGCGCTTCACGGCTGTTCTTGACCTTGCGGCCCTCGCGATACGAGGCGGCCTGGCGGAAACTGCGCTGTTTTGCGTCCTTGTAGACCTTCGCGCAACGGGTCGAATCGCCACTGCGTACGACGTAGACGGTGGCTTCCTTGCCGCTCATCAACTGGCTGATGACTTCGTCGATCAGGCCTTCTTCAACGAGCGGGAGCAGGCGTTTGGGTGTTTTCATGCGGCCACCGCCTGCACTGTGCACGGGACGGCAACGGCGGCGCGACGGAGGACGGCGGGGCGGGTAAGCATGGCCGCCTGTGAAAAGGGGGCTTGGAGCGGAGATAAAGTCATGCCCGATTATAAGGTGTACCGGGCAATCGGCAGAATTCATGGGGCATAACGACGTTTGACTGGGGTTGCGTGGCTGTTCGTCCGAGACATCTTGCGCATTGCCTGGTGGGTCTGTCTGGCTGCTATTCGAGTGCCAAGTCATGGCTTTCGGCACCGTAAGATTCGTAGGCGTCCTGTTGGTGGCGGTAAAGAGAGCTTTCGGCCGCGTCAGGTAGAGGGCGTGTGCCAAATGTGGGCCGAATGTTGCCTGGACCCCTTGTTTTGCGGGGTTTACCTGATTTAAAAGCACGGTCGATCCTTTACACTCGCGGAAAATTATTTGTTACGGGGTGAAAGATGCTGGTCACTTTCCTCATTGCATGTCCGCTCCTGATCGCGGCACTGTTCGGCTTTGCCAGGATCGTCGACCCGCGTACCGGGCAGCTCAGGCGCTAGCCGGGACTGGCCGCTGTCTTGATGGATTGGCAATCGAGTCTTGCGTTGAAGTGCCCACTCGCGGCACGATGCGGGATTGCCACCTGATTAAGACCCCATTCCTGCATGCAAGAGACCCCAGAAAAACTGGCCAGGCGCTTTGGCCTGCTAAAAGGCATCCTCCCTCTTGATCGTGCGTCTGCGTTGCGCGACGCTTTTGCCGGCATCACGCTGGCGTCGATGGATATTCCCCAGGTACTCGGGTACGCGCGCATCGCCGGCATGCCGGCTGTGACTGGCCTCTATACCGTGTTCCTGCCGCTGGTGGCATTCGCGTTCTTCGGCGCGTCACGGCACCTTGTGGTTGCTGCAGACTCGGCGACTGCGACCATTTTCTCCAGTCAGCTCTCCACCATGGCGCCGCTCGCGAGCGCCCAATACGTTGCACTGGCCGGCATGGTTGCGTTGCTGACTGCCGTGCTGTTGCTGGTGGCCCGGATCTTTAAACTCGGCTTTCTCGCCGACTTTCTGTCGCGTACCGTACTGGTCGGCTTTCTCGCGGGCGTAGGCGTGCAGGTGGGCATCGCGATGCTGGGCGATATGCTCGGCATCGCCTTCACGTCGTCGCACAGCACGGCCCAGTTAGCGCAGATCGCGAGTCATCTGGGGCAGGTCAGCTTTCCGACCCTCGCGGTTTCAGCAGGCGTGGTCGTCTGCATTCTGTTGGCAAAGCGCTTCTCGCCGCGTTTGCCGGTGCCTTTGCTGGCGGTGGTGGGTGGCATCGCCGCCAGCGACCTCTACGACTTCGCCGGACACGGGATTTCGATTCTCGGCCCAGTCGCTGGTGGTCTTCCGCCGTTCCGGCTGCCGGTTGCGAGCTGGCACCAGATGGTCGAACTGCTGCCGGTGGCGGCCTCCTGCTTCGTGATGATCGTCGCCCAGAGCGCGGCCGCCGGGCGCGTGTTTGCGCAGCGCTATCATGAGGAAGTCGATCTGAATGCCGACATTCTCGGGCTGGCGGTGGCCAATACCGTGGCTGCTTTTTCCGGCGCATTCGTGGTGAACGGCAGCCCGACCCAGACCGCCATGGCCGAGCGTGCCGGCACGCGCAGTCAGTTCGGACAACTGGCGTTTGCGGGCGTGGTCGTCGTGGTGCTGCTGTTTTTCAGCCGGTATCTGCAATATCTGCCGCACTGCATCCTCGCCAGCATCGTGTTCACGATTGCGATCGGGCTCATCAATGTGCAAAGCCTGAGGGCGATCCGCCGCGAAACGCCAGGGGAGTTCACGCTGGCCGTGATCACGGCGCTTGCTGTGGTGGTGCTCGGTGTCGAGCATGGGATTCTGTTGGCGGTCGTGCTTTCGTTGCTGCGACACGTGCGGCACAGCTACAGGCCGCATACGATGATGCTGGCACCCGGTGCCGGTGGACGCTGGCAACCGGTGCCGGCGAGGCCAGGCACGCAGACCGCACCGGGGTTGATCGTCTATCGCTTCGGTGCGGACCTGTTCTATGCCAACGACCATTTCTTCGTCGAAGATGTGCGCGCGCTGATCGGCCAGGCACCGAGCAAGGTGCGCTGGTTCGTCGTGGACGCGAGTGCGATCACAGACCTCGATTATTCGGCAGCACGCTCATTGAACGATCTGCTTGACCTCCTGAAGCAGCAGAATGTCGAGGTGGTGTTCGCGCGCGTGAACCGCTATCTGCGCTCGGACATGGACCGGCATGGCATTACGGAAGCGGTCAAGGCATCGTGCGTCTTCAGCACGATGCATGAGGCACTGGCTGCGGTGGGCGTGACGCCACAGGTGTCGACGCCGGGAGTGATATAGCGCTGGTTCGGGTTTGGCCGCAGCGTGTGTTTGACGTCGGTTCTCGATGTGCGAGCGCTACTTCGAGAATTCGTCGGGTACTTCGGTGACGCGCCGCTGCGAAATGTGGTTCATCCATTCCGTGTCGCTCACGTTGTCGCGACGCGCTGGCGGCGGTGCGAGTGTTTCATGGCTCGCACGCGCATCCGTTGGCATCGTGATGGTGGCATATTCATCGTGGCCCAGTCTTGCGGGCGCGAATGGCGAGTAGTTGCCGGCTGCCGATGCCCGCGCCAACGACCGGTGCGTGTGGCTTGCATGGGCGAGTCGGTGTGACGTGCCCGACGATACTGCGTGACCAGCATGTTGCCTGTTTTTCACTGCCCGCGTAGCGGATGTATGAGCGATATGCCGTCGTGCGTGTTTCGTTTCGCGCAAGCCGTGACGTGTGTGGTCTGTTTCTTCCGGGCGCGGTTGCGAAGCCGTTGGTACGAGTTTTTGTGCGATGGCCTGGCTGGTGTCGCCATGTCGTGGTACTTGCAGGGGTGCGGATATGCGACTGCCTTTCGCGAGCCCGGGTTGCGGCATCGCTGCAGTGTCCCGTTTCGCATGTTGATGCGACAGATACGCGATACCGATGCACGCCAGAATCGCTACACCGCCGATCGCGCACAAGCTGGCTGCGCGTGTGGCGGAACGGTTTGCAAACGACTGCTGCACCGCGGGCAGGTCCGGCGCCACGCGTACCGCAGACGAGGCCGCTGGCACACGCTCATCAAGCGCCGTCACGCAGAGCTGCCCTGACGCGGCCGGGGCGGCAGACGGCTGCCCAGGCCGCGTCGATGCCCAGTGACACATTGACCAGATGGTCTCTTCGCGTAGACAGAAGGTTCGCAGCAATGCCCTCAGACCGGCACGCAAGCCGCCTTCCGGAACAAGCAAAGTCCATTCGCCGCCGAAGGGCAGCGGCAGATGACCCGCTGCACCCAGACGCGGCTGGCCGATGCTGCCTTCGACCCAGACGAAAGGGGTGATCGTCGACATGGTCTTGAGTTAAGTCGCATTCCTTTAAAAAAGACGCCCGCAACGTGCGGGCGTTTCATCGGCCACGACCGAGAGATGGTCGTAACGTGCGGGGAACCATCAAGGAATGCTAACGGACTGTGTGACAAGTCTAGTTCAAATTTTCACGGCTGGCTGGAAAAAGAGTCGATAAAAGATAAATTTATTCGGACGAAGATTTTAAAAGTCTTGTTTACGTTTACGACTTTCTTTCATATTCATTTGGCGGAGAGGCTTGCGTGGCGTGGCGTTTCGTCGAATGAAAATATTGATTAAATTAATTCGGTTGTCGAAACCGGAAAAAATGGTTAGTAAAACTTATTTATATTTAATCGCTTCCCTGCGCATAAAAAATTGAGTATCGTGGACTTTCTTTCCGGTGCTGTCTGTCACCAGGAACGTTCCCCCGGGAGATCTTCAATGAAAGTCGCATCGCACGCTACCACGGTCTTTAGATCCGTCATTACAAGTGGTGCCCAATTCGAAGAATACGTCAACGCGATCGGCCGACCGCGCTTTGCCATCAGTTGCGGAGGCGACGATCCAGGCGGGGCCCGGGCCGAGCTCGATGAATGGGTGTTTGCGGATGACGTCGAATGCCTGATGCGGGAGTTCCTGGATTGGGACGCACGCGGCATTCGCATGGAGTTCGATCAACCGGTCACCGGGTATGCAGACGCTGTCGCAAGCTGGACCGTCGTCGGCCTGCCGCCCCACTTCAACGATGCGACATCGAACCTCAATAGCGGGTTGCTAGGCGTGATGTGCAAAGCGATGGGTGCAGAGGGCGCGCGGCGGGCATTCCTCGAATCGGTGTTCAACGACGCGTGGACCTATGATTTCGTGGCGTTGCGCGCGAATCGCTACGACAGCTTTATCGAGGAATGGAAGTCGGATGACGACAAGAACGCCAGGCCCGAACACTATCGGGCGCAGAAGCATTTCGGCGTGGTCGTAGATGCCGGTGGGCTCGGCGTTGGCAGCCGGCCGCTGCAGTACTGGGTGTTTATCGGTGTGGCCAGCGGTAGTTTGACGGCGCAACAACTTGGAGATGCCGGACTGAGCTGGGAGGAACTGATCGGTCAGGCGTGTGTGATCAACGGACTGGGCGAGGTGGAGCGGATCGGCAACCACCGCGTGATCTAGCGATCGACTCAGGTGACGGAGGCGCACGAGGGACGAGCCGTCCGCGTTGCGCTCCCTGCCTGCATGTCCGGCCATGTTCTCGCGATCCAGATGGGCTAGTCCTGATCGTCAGTCTCTTCATATGCCGGTTCGAAGAACCGGCTACGGGCCGCCAGAATACAGGCGCCAGCAAGCACAACACATAAAAACGCCACCGTATACGCAAGCGGCTTGCCATGCCACAGGCTGTCGAACCATTGATGAAACTCAGCCAACGCCACCTCGGCTGTGCCGCCGATGCGCTGCAGTTCGAGCAGATATTGCTGGTTGTTGGCGACGCCGTAGATCAGTTCTGCGCTGTCCCTGGCTGGGGCCGCGACATAAATGATGGCGGCACCGATCAGGCCCACCACAAGAATGACCGCACTTGCCACATAAAGACGAATCTGCAACGGCGTGTGCTGCTGCGCTGTGTTCTGCCCGTCCTGTGTTTGCCGACTGCTCATCTCATGTCCGTAGCGCTGCGCTCATGTGGCATCCGCCACAGTAGCGCAAGGCTAACACGCGTTGCACGCGCAGGCCGCGCTTCGTTCGTCTAGCTGCGCGAGGTCAGAAGTTTGACACCAGCCACGCTAAACACGACGGCGAGTGAGCCGTCTAGCCAGCGCCGGATCGAACCGTACACGCGGCGTGCGGTTTCAGTTGAAAACAGCACGGCGTAACTGCTGAATACAAACACGCCAATCGCCATGCAACCGAGTACGACGGGAGCCGTGCGGCCAGCGCCGCCTGCTGCAGGAACGGCGAGCGAGACAATCGACAGCCAGACCAGAATCGCCTTGGGGTTGGTGAGATGCAGCAACAGGCCGCGCACGTAGAGCCGTCGTGAAGATTCGGGCGCACGCGTAGTGCGGGTGATCGGCACCTGCGGCGTGAGGGCCGAGCGGGCCGATTTCCACGCGAGCCAGAGCAGGTACACACCGCCCACGACGCGGATTGCTACCAGCAGTTGCGAATAGGTGGCAAGGACCGCAGACAGGCCCAGCGACGCTAGCAGCGCCCACGAGAACGAACCCGACATGACGCCAAGCGCGAAGGCGAAAGCCGACTTGCGGCCTGAACCCATGGCGAGCGACATGATGGCGAGGTTGCTCGGGCCGGGGCTCGCGGTGCCGACAAAGTAGGCGGTGTAGGCGAGCAGGACATTGGCCGACAGGAAGGCGCTGGCAGTCATGGGACGGTTATCCAGGGATAGGTTCGCGGCGGCGACGCGGTGTGGCTAGCCTGGACGGATTAGTCCTCCACGTGGCCGGTCAGTATGCCTGGCTATTCTGCACGACGCCGCCGCTGTTCTCACAGATACAGTTGGGGCCAACGCGAGCAGCACAATCAGTCCGGGGCCATCACTGGCAAGCCGGCCGCGCTTGTCCCCTGTCTACCGGTTGACGAGCCGCGCGGGGATAAACGCCAGAATCAATACTGCGGACAGTGTCAGCGTACCGGCCACGACGAACAGTCCCGAAGACAACGTGTGGGTGAGCGTCTTCAGCCAGCCGATCACGGCCGGGCTGATGAACCCAGCGAGATTGCCGGTGCAGTTGATCAAGGCGATCCCCGCGGCGGCGCCGGTTCCGCCCAGAAATGCGGTGGGCAGCGCCCAGAACATCGGCAGCGCGGTCACCACGCCCGCTGCGGCGAGCGTGAGTCCGAGCATGGAGAGCGCGGAGCTATCGCCGTTCGTCGCGCAGATGCAGAAGCCGGTGGCAGCGATCAGCGCAGGCAGCACGATATGCCAGCGCCGCTCGCGGGTGCGGTCGGCATTGCGGCCAACCGCGATCATCGAGATCAGGGCAACGGAATAGGGAATCGTCGTCAGAAGGCCGATCGTGAGCGGGTCGCTGACGCCTGTGGCGCGAATGATAGTGGGTTGCCAGAAGCCCAGTGCGTACGAGCCCATCACGACGCCGAACAGGATCAGGCAGAGCAGCCAGACGCGCGCCGAGGTGAACACCGCGCGCACCGAACCATGCGTGCGGACGGCCGCGTCGGCGTCGATTTCGCTCTGGATCTGGCTCTTCTCGGCGGTGCTGAGCCATGTCGCATCCGCGACGCGATCGTCAAGGTAGCGAAGGATGACGACGCCAAGGACAATCGAAGGCAGCGCTTCGACAACGAAGAGCCATTGCCAGCCATCCAGTCCCCACGTGCCTTGCAACGCGTGCATCAGATAGCCAGACAACGGACCGCCTAGCAGCCCCGATACCGGATTGCCGGCCATCAGCAGCGCAACCATCTTGCCGCGGCGGTGCGACGGGAACCAGTAGGTCAGATAGAGCACCATGCCGGGGAAGAAGCCTGCTTCGGCCACGCCCAGAAAGAAGCGCACCACGTAGAATTCAAGCGGTGTGCTGACCCATGCGTTGGCCATCGACAGCAGCGCCCACGTGACCATGATGCGGGCAATCCAGCGTCTCGCGCCGAGCTTGTGCAGCAACAGATTGCTTGGCACTTCGAACAGAAAATAGCCAATGAAGAAGAGGCCGGCGCCGAGTCCATACGCTGCCTCGCTCAGATGCAGGCTGTTGAGCATCTGCAGCTTCGCAAAGCCGACGTTGACGCGGTCCAGATAAGCTACCACGTAGCCGATAAACAGCAGCGGCATGAAGCGGAAGGCGACGCGCCGGAACAGCAGATCGGCCGGGTCGGCCTCGAGCGCGGGGGAAAGCGAGGTACGGGTGAACAAAGCGTGTCTCCTGACCCGTCACGCGGGTTGTTTTAGTGAGCGTGCGGGCGAATTATTGTGTGGCGATGCGCCAATCTGCGCAGCGCCGTTAGCTGTCCGGCGCAGCGGTCTCCCGACTTCTAACGCTCGGCGAGCGAGGCCGCCCCAGGGATCTCAAAGCCGATCTGCGACAGCCCCGTCTGCAGATCGTGGCGCTGCCCGGCGTCGAGTTCGACGAGCGGCGGCCGCATCGCGGCCCATCCTTCGTCGCCCGATTGCCACGCAATCGCGGCCTTCATGGCGGCGATCATCGGAAAGCGCTGAAACACGGCGCGGGTGGTGTCGAGTCGTTGCTGTTGCTGCGGAGCGTCGGCGTCGCGCCAGTGGGAGGCGAGGTGTGCGATTGCCGTGGAATTGACGTTGCCGGTCGCCGTGATGCAGCCCGCGCCGCCGCCTTTCAGCGTGGCGAGCAGGAAGGTCTCGCTGCCGGCGAACACGTCGAAGCCTTCCGGCTGGAATTCGCTCAGCATGCCGGCGGTGTTGTTCCAGTCGCCCGAACTGTCCTTGATGCCCGCCACTACGCCCGGATAACGCTTGAGCAGGCGCTCGATCAGGCCGAAGCTGAGCCCCACCTGAGAGACCTGTGGGATGTGATACAGGTAGACCCGCAAGCGCGCATCGGCCACCGTATCGATCACCTGAGCGAAGCTGCGAAACAGGCCTTCGTCGCTTACGCCTTTGTAATAGAAGGGCGGCAGCATCAGCACGCCGGCGCAGCCGCTTTGCACTGCATGGCGCGTCAGTTCGATGGTGTCGGGCAGCGCGCACGCGCCGGTGCCCGGCATCATGCGCGCTGCCGGCAAGCCGGCGTCGAGCAGGGCGTCGAGCAACTGGCGCTTTTCCGGCACGCTGAGCGAGTTGGCTTCCGAGTTCGTGCCGAATGCGGCCAGCCCGAGGCCCTGACTGAGCAGCGCGCGGCAGTGTTTGACGAAGCGTCCCACCGAGGCTGAGCCGTCCGCGTTGAACGGTGTCAGGACCGGCGCCAGGACGCCACGCAGGCCTGCGCCATGCGAAGCCTGGCCCTGGGTGGCCGGCGGCGTTTGCGTGGCTGGCAGGACATCAGTGGGGATGCTCATGGGACGTGTCTCCTTCGGTTTCCGTTTGGCCGGGCCGCCTGGCCGGACCTCGTTTGTCTGGGCGCGATAGGCCCGTGGTGGGCCGGGCCGCGACAGGCTGGCTGTGGCACCCATGCCGGGCATTCAGGTGCCAATGCAGTATTGCGTGCCCGCAAACGACGAAGAAGAGTGGCGCGGTTGCTTCAAACGTTAATTATTTTTGTGTTTGCCTGCGTTTTCTCGTGTTCTGGCTTATGTGTTCGCCGTAAACGGCCGGATACGGGCCCCGGCGTGGCCTAAGCCTTGGGTTGGCTCGCGGCCGGCGCGCCCGGAGCTTCGAGCCCCAGATCCATCGCCGTCTGCAGGAACGCCTGTACCAGCCGCATGCGCGCCGACGAACGTCCCCACAGCAGCCCCACCACGCGTTTCGGGAACGCATGCGGCAGCGGCCATTTGGCGAGCGCCAGGCCGCCAAAACGGGTCATCAGCCAGTCCGGCACCAGCGACACGCCAAGGCCCCGGTCGACCATCACCGCAATCGCATCGAGCCCGTCCAGTTCGCAGCGCTGATGCGGCTTGATGCCATGCTGATGCAAGTAGCCGTCGGCGAGCTGACCGCCTACCACGTTGCGGTCGTAGCGCAGGAATGGCTGGCTGCGCAGTGCTTCGTGCACATCGCTCACCTGCATCGAAGCTGGCGTGAGCAACACCAGCGGTTCTTCACGAAACGTATGCCAGTCGCAGCTTTTGGGCAGATCGAAGAGCGGCTGAACCAGCACTGCGGCATCCAGATCGCCATTGACGACCTTGCGGTACAGATCGACCGAGGTGCCCGGCTCCAGATAGATATCCATCTGCGGATGCCGCGCGAGCAGTTTGCCGAGCACGTCAGGGATCAGGCTCGTCATCATGGTGGGCGTGCCGCCCAGGCGGAGTTCGCCGGCCAGCTCCGAAGCGTCGTTCAGATCCGACTTCAGATCGCGGATGTCGTGCAGGACGGCGCGCGCCCGCTCGAGAATGCGCTCGCCGGCTTCGGTCGTTCCGACCGTGCGTCCCGAGCGGCGCACGAGTTTGGCTCCCAGCTCTTCTTCGAGCATCTTGACGCGTTGCGCCACCGCGGCAGGCGTCAGATCGAGCCTGCGGGCGGCTTCCGCAATCGAGCCCAACTCGACCACGTAGACAAAGCTTTGCAGATAGCGCGAGTCCATCGAATAAAACTTTTATCTTTTGAAGAAGCCAAAGCATACTGTTTTTGATGCCTCACGGCTATCACACTGCGTTCATGCCAGATCCGCGCAACACGTGGACCGGTACCCAAAAAATGGAGGAGTGTTGAAATGCCCAGAATTGAATCAGTGTCGGTCTGCGCAGCCGGCGTCCCGCTCGATCGCGTCACATCGTTTGCCACCCGTACTGTGTCCACCCGCCACTATGGCCTCGTGAAGGTGCGTTCGAGCGACGGCGTCGAGGGCATTGGCTTTTGCTACGTGGGCAGTGCGGGCGGTGAGCTGCTGCGTATCGCGGTGGAGCAGTTGCTGGCACCGGTACTGATCGGTAAGGACTCTTATGCAGTGGAGGGCCTGTGGCAGGCGATGTACCAGGAAGCGCTGCTGCAGGGGCGCGCCGGGACGGTGATGCGTGCCATCAGTATTCTCGATACGGCGCTGTGGGATCTGAATGCGCGCACGCACGGCGTGCCGCTGCACAAGTACCTCGGCGCCAACGAACTCGAAACCGTGCCGGCCTACGCGAGCGGTGGCTATTATCTGGAGGGCAAGACGCCGGAAATGCTCGGTGAGGAGATGGCGAGCTACGTCGAACTGGGCTTCAAGGCCGTCAAGATGAAGGGCGGGCGTCTCTCGCCGCGTGAAGAGGAGGCGCGGGTGAGGGCGGCACGCGAGGCGGTTGGTCCGGACGTCGAACTGATGATCGACATCAACAATGGCTGGGCCGATGTCACGCAAGCGCTGCAGCACGTGCGCCGTATCGAGCAGTTCGATCCGTACTTTATTGAAGAGCCGTTTTCACCGGACGACATCGATAATCATGCGCGTCTCGCCAGGCTTACGCGTGTGCCGGTTGCCACTGGCGAGATCGGTTACGGCCGCTGGTACCACAAGGAACTGCTCGACAAGGGCGGTGCGGCGATCCTGCAGTCGGATGCGCTGGTGTGCGGCGGCATTACCGAGTGGCGTCGCATCGCGGCGACTGCGGCGAGCTATGGCGTCGTGATGTGCCCGCACTGGTTCCACGATGCGCATGCGCCGCTTGTGGCGGCCACTCCGAATGCCCGGTACGTGGAGTACTTCTGGGATGATCAGGTACTCAATTTCCGTCGCTTGATCGACCGGCAACTCGCGCACAAGAACGGCAGGATCATCTTGCATCAGACGCCGGGGCTTGGCTTCGACTTCGATGAACAGGCGGTGGCGAAGTATGGGACGTGGAGTGTGGTGAAGTAGGCGCCCGGTGCAGGCTGAACTGCGCTGGCAATTGCGTCGGCCCCCGCGGCCTGTCTAGCTGCCCTTTCCAGAGAGACGAAAAGAACGGCACAACAGATCTGTTGTGCCGTTCTTGTGTAACACAACACAAATGTTGTATTATTGCCGTAACTTGTAAACGAGAGGAGGTTTATGAGTTATAGCGAGTTCAGACGGTGGCTAAAAAAACTAGGTGCCGAATTCGAACCCGCCAAAGGTAGCCACTTCCGGGTAACGCTCAATGGCAAGACCACGATTTTTCCGGACCATGGCAAGAAGGAAATAGGAACTGGGTTAGTTGAGCAGATCAAGAAGCAACTTGGTATCAAGTGAGGTGACGGCCCCGGCGAAGGTTTTTTTCACAACTGTTCCGTGAGGTGGGCCAAAAGGTTGTTGTATGCATAGATGTGTGACTCACACTTCTATCAATGGGTGTGATAACCAGGAGAATCAAATCGCCATGCTGTCTTATCCTGTGAAACTGGAGCTGGATACGAACAACACGTACCTGGTGACCTTCCCGGATATCCCCGAAGCTGTATCGGTCGGAGACGATAAAGACGAGGCGCTGCTTAACGCGCTGGACGCACTGGAAAGCGCCATCGAGATTTACTTCGATGAGAAGCGGGAAATTCCTGCTCCCTCAAAGCCGAAGAAAGGACAAGCAGTTGTGACGTTGCCGGCACTCGTCGTCTCCAAGGTTTTGCTTGCCAACGAGATGATGCGCCAAGGGATCAGGAAATCAGAACTTGCACGTCGTCTGGACGTACACATGCCGCAGGTCGATCGGTTACTCGATCCGCGTCACTCGTCCAAACTCGACGCCATTGAAGCGGCGTTTAACAAGCTGGGCAAGCGACTGGAAGTGTCTATCGTCTGACGAGAGCGATACGAGATTCGTCCCCGGAGTGCGTTCGTGCCTCCGGGGACTTTGTATTTGCGGTCGAGTTGCCCCGGATTATCCCAGAGCCGTAACCCGCCGCGCCCGGCGCCGTAAATACAGATTGTTGAGAACCAGCGCGGCGCCGGTCATGCAGGCACCGGCAATCTGCACCGGCGTGGCGATCACGCCGGCCAACGCCGAGACGATAAACGTCGTGAGCGGCACGACGTCCATGAAAAGCACCCCGTTCAATGGCGTCAGGATCCGGTTGCCGAGATTCCAGCTGAGGATGCCGATAAAGCCCGCGCCAAGTCCCATATACAGCAGATGCGGTGTGATCGCGCCCACCGCCGCGAGCCGCGGCACCGCGATCGCGTGCGCTGCAAAGAGCGCGAGGTTGAGTGCGATGATCGTGGTGAGGCCAAGCCAGATCGTCAGCGTCGTGTATCTGAGCGGCGACCACTGCTTGAAAAACGTCGCACCGAACGTGTAGATCACCCAGCAGAGCGCGCCGGCCACGATAAGTGCATTGGCCGCGTAATGCTGTGGCTCGTGCAGCAGCCCGCCGATATCCCCCTTGGTCACCACCAGTGCCACACCGCAAAACGACAGCAGAATGAACAGAAAGGAATAGACCGGCGGCAACACACGCCGGACTACCGAATTGACGAGCAGCCCGAGCATGGGCTGGGTGGCCATCATGATCGACGCGGTGAGCGCGCCATCGCGTCCTGCCAGTTGCTGGCCGAGAAAGACGAATGCGCCAAAACCCGCGAAACCGATCGAACCAAGCAGCCACGCGAGCACGACCGGCTCGCCTTGCAGACGAAAAGCGGCGCTGCCTTCCTTGCGATGCAGCAGCATCAGAAACGCTGCTCCCGCAACCAGATAGCGCAGCGACGTGAAGGAGAACGGATCGATGCGAGTGAGCGCACTCGTCATCACCGGAAACATCAGTCCGAAGGACACCGTTGCGACGAGACAGCAAAACAGGCCTTTCGCATAGCTGCCATACGCGGCGACGAGTGGGCCTGGAGCGGCCGCAGCGCTGGATTCATGATTCACGGCGACGGACGGTTCGAGTGTTTTATTCATGAATGAATGGTCAAAAATAGATAAAGACGAGCCGCCGTGGCGTCTTCGCCGTGGAACTGTCCGTGTCCATACGTCTTATCTGAACGCTGTTATTTCGTGGTGTTTTACTTAGAAAACCCCGCAAGCGGCCACGTTCTGAACCGCATGCACCAATAAGCCCATCGGCCCAACATTGGTCCGAATATTATGACTGATCGTTCAATAATACAAGGCGAGTTTCGAAGCCATAGAGCAAATCACAGCCACCTCGATGCACACCGTTCGCAACCCCGCGCAGACCGCCCAGGTGGGAACATACCCGATGCTCGTCGTCACACGGACAGGCTATGCTGAGCACGTTTTTGCTCGCCCGTCAGGCCGGCAGAATCAGCCGTCGACACCCGTCAGCTTACATTCTCCTTCCTGACAGATTTGCCATTTTGGCGCCATGCAGACGTTGGTGCCAACCAACTAGCATAGGCTCAGATTTACCGTGGGACATGTGTGGCTTCGCCGGTCAGCGGGGGCGACCGGTTTGGCATTGCGTCCGCTAGCGTTGCGGCACGCGGCGTTCATCCGTTTATGATTCGCCCGGATGTCATGCGTGCACGTCACCGTTGATCCGGCGTGAACGTAACGCGTACGACGCGTACGTTCAGGTCACGGCGACTTCTCATCCTTTCCAGAATTCTTTCGGGCGCGTTTCAATGTGGATTGTCAACGTTGCGCTAAAGCGGCCATACACGTTCATCGTGATGGCTATTCTGATCCTGCTGGCGACGCCGTTCGTGCTGTTGACGACGCCAGTCGACGTGTTGCCGGAAATCAATATTCCGGTCGTCAGCATCATCTGGAGCTACACGGGTCTGTCGGCCGAAGACATGGCCAACCGGATCACCTCCGTCAATGAGCGGAGTCTGACGACGACGGTGAACGACATCGAGCACATCGAGTCGCAATCGCTCGCCGGCATCACGATCATCAAGCTGTTCCTGCAGCCGAACGCCAACATTCAAACCGCCATCGCCCAGACGGTCGCGGTCGAACAGGCGCAGTTGAAGCAGATGCCGCCGGGCGCCACGCCGCCGCTGGTGATCAGCTATTCGGCCTCGAGTATTCCGGTGATCCAGCTCGGCCTGTCGAGTCCGAAAGAGTCAGAGCAGGATCTCAACGACGTCGCGCTCAACTTCCTGCGTCCGCAACTCGTGACGATCCCAGGAGCTGCCGTGCCTTACCCCTACGGCGGTAAAACACGGCTCGTTTCAGTCGACCTGAACACGCGCGCCTTGCTCGCAAAAGGCATGACGCCTTCCGACGTGGTGAATGCCTTTAACGCGCAGAACCTGATTTTGCCAACCGGCACGGCCAAGATCGGGCCCAAGGAATACACCGTCAACATGAACGGGTCGCCCGCCACGATCGCGGGCCTCAACGACATGCCGGTGCGCACGCTCAATGGCGCGACCACCTATCTGCGAGAGGTCGCGCATGTGCGCGACGGCTACTCTCCTCAGACCAATATCGTGCGCCAGGATGGCCATCGCGGCGTGCTGATGTCGGTGCTCAAGACCGGCAGTGCCTCGACACTGGCGATCGTCGATTCGTTGAAGGCGCTGCTGCCCACCGCGCGCGCCGCCTTGCCGCCTGACCTCGACGTCAAGGCGCTGTTCGACCAGTCGGTGTTCGTGAAGGCGGCGGTGCAGGGCGTGATCCGCGAAGCGCTCGTTGCGGCCGCGCTGACCGCAGCGATGATTCTGCTGTTTCTCGGCAACTGGCGAAGTACCTGCATTATTGCGGTGTCGATTCCTCTGTCGATTCTCACCTCGCTGATCGTCCTGCATGCGTTAGGCCAGACGATCAACATCATGACGCTGGGCGGCCTTGCGCTGGCGGTCGGGATCCTGGTGGACGACGCCACGGTGACAATCGAGAACATCGAACGGCACCTGCATATGGGCACGGATCTGCACGAGGCGATTCTCGAAGGTGCCGGCGAAATCGCGGTGCCTGCGCTCGTCTCCACGCTGTGTATCTGTATCGTGTTCGTGCCGATGTTCTTCCTGACGGGCGTGGCGAAATACCTGTTCGTTCCGCTTGCCGAAGCCGTGGTGTTCGCGATGATCGCGTCGTACATCCTCTCGCGTACGCTGGTGCCGACGCTCGCCATGCTGCTGATGGGTCACGCGCACGCGCCGAAAGCGGGCAGCAAGCCAAATCTGTTCATGCGGCTTTACCATCGCTTCGACGCCGGCTTCGAGCGCATGCGTGCAGCTTATATCGTCATCCTGAGTACCGTGCTGGTACGTCGCGGCAGGTTCGGCACCATCTTCCTCGGTTTCTGCATAGTTTCGATGGGCCTGGTGTTCGTGCTCGGCGAAGATTTCTTCCCGGCGGTCGATGCCGGCGACATCCGTCTGCACATGCGCGCACCGACCGGCACGCGGATTGAAGAAACCGCGCGTCTTGCCGATGAAGTGGAAAAGGTTGTACGTGAAGTGGTGCCGCAGAAAGAACTGGTGACGATTCTCGACAACCTGGGGTTGCCGTATAGCGGTATCAACCTATCCTATAGCAATTCCGGCACGATCGGCACGCTCGACGGCGAGATTCAGGTGGCGCTTAACGAGGACCACAAGCCTACCCAGACCTATGTCGACAAGCTGCGCCAGATCCTGCCGCAGCGCTTTCCGGGCGTGGAATTTTTCTTCCAGCCGGCCGACATCGTGACGCAGATCCTGAACTTCGGGTTGCCTGCCGCCATCGACGTGCAGGTTGTCGGCAACGACCAGCAAGGCAACTTCGACGTGGCGCGTAAGCTCTACAAGCAGGTGAGGCTGATTCCCGGCACGGTGGACACGCACATCCAGCAACTGGTCGACGAGCCGGTGATCAATCTGGACATGGATCGCACCCGCTTGCAGCAGTTGAACCTCAACGCCAACAACGTGGCGCAGAACGTGCTCATCTCATTGTCGGGCAGCACGCAGACATCGCCGAGCTTCTGGTTCAACAACAAGAACGGCGTCGAGTACAGCGTGGCGATACAGACGCCGCAGTACGACATCTCGTCGATCGATCAGTTGTTGCGCACGCCGGTGTCGGCGACGGCCAACGGGCCGACGCAACTGCTCGGCAACCTGGTGCGGGTCGGGCCGCAAACGCAGTTCGCACTCGTGTCGCACTACAACATCCGGCCGGTGATCGACCTGTATGTGAGTGTCGAAAAACGCGACCTGGGCAGCGTCGCGGCGCAGGTGAACAAGCTGGTGGAGCAGGCCCGTGCGACGCTGCCGCGCGGCAGCCAGATCGTGGTGCGCGGCCAGGTGCAGACCATGCGCACGTCGTTCTTCGGTTTGGGCGTGGGCGTTGCGATGGCCATCGTGCTGGTGTATCTGCTGATCGTCGTGAACTTCCAGTCGTGGGTCGATCCGCTGATCATCATTAGCGCGTTGCCGGCGGCTTTGGCGGGGATCATGTGGATGCTGTTCCTCACCGGCACGCACCTGAGCGTGCCGGCGTTGACCGGCGCCATCATGACCATGGGCGTGGCGACCGCGAACAGTATTCTGATGGTGTCGTTCGCGCGGCAACGGTTGCACGCCGGCGCGCCGCCGCTGACCGCGGCGCTCGAGGCAGGCGCGAGCCGGATCCGTCCGGTGCTGATGACGGCCTTCGCCATGATTATCGGCATGATTCCGATGGCGCTGGGTCTCGGCGAAGGGGCAGAACAGAATGCGCCGCTTGGCCGTGCGGTGATCGGCGGCCTGCTGTTTGCAACGATTTCAACGCTCTTTTTTGTGCCGCTGGTTTTTGCGGCGATCCATACGCGCCTCGCTCGCCGTAACGGTGGCGCGCATGGCGAGCAGGGCCCCGACGACGGCGCTAGCGCCGGCGATGGCAAGCACGCGTAACGTTAAATGACGGCTGACTGAGATGACCGAAAAAACTCATGCTTCGCTAGCAATCCCCGCGCGGGACACTGAGGATGGGCACGCTTTGCCGCCCCGCCACCAGGAATGGAAACGCGCCAAGATCGCGATCTGGATCGTGCTCGTGCTGCTTGCGCTCGGTGCCTTGCGCACCGTGGTGGCGGACATTCTGCAAAACCGTTCGGTGGCCGAAACGACCCAGCAGAACGCGTTGCAATACGTGAACGTGGTGACGCCCAAACAGGCCGACGGCAGCGGTAATACGCTGCTGCCGGGTACGCTGCGCGGCTATGTCGAATCGCCGATCTTCGCGCGCGCCACCGGTTATCTGCTGCACTGGTACGTCGATATCGGCGCGCACGTGAAGGCGGGGCAGTTGCTGGCCGATCTCGACACGCCGGAAATCGACCAGGAACTGCAGCAGGCCAAGGCACAGCGCGATCAGATCAACTCGAGCCTTGGCCTCGCCAAGAGTTCATATGAGCGCTGGCAGCAGTTGCGCACGCGCGATGCGGTCTCGCAACAGGAACTGGACGAGCGGCAGAGCACTTATACGCAGGACGTGGCGAATCTCGCCGCGGCGGACGCCAACGTGCGGCGCCTGAACCAGCTCGAATCGTTCAAGCGGATCGTGGCGCCGTTCGACGGCGTGGTGACGCAGCGTAACGTGGATGTCGGCGACCTGATCGATGCCGGCAGCGGCACGAGCCGCGCATTGTTCGCGCTGGCACAGTCCGATCCGCTGCGCGTCTATGTGCAGATGCCGCAGGCTTACTCGCAGAACGTGAAAGTCGGTCAGGAGGTCGTGGTGACCCAGGCCGAATTGCCGGGTAAGCAGTTCCACGGCACCATCACGCACATCGCCGGTGCAATCGACGTGCCGACCCGTTCGTTGCAGATCGAAGTGCGTCTGCCGAATGCGGACGGCGCGCTGCGCCCGGGCGCCTATGTGCAGGTCGCAGTGCCGTCGACGACGCACGCCAATATCCTCGTGCCGGGCAATGCGTTGCTGTTCCGCGCACAAGGTACGCAGATGGCCGTCGTCGACAGTAACGGTATCGTGCATCTGCGCAAGGTCGTGATTGCGCAGGATCTCGGCAACACGCTCGAAGTCGAAAGCGGCATCGAGCCGACCGACAAGATCATCATCAACCCGAGCGATTCGATTGCCGATGGCGATCACGTGCAAGTCCAGCAGCCGTCGGCCACCAACAAGGGGGCGGCGTGATGCGCGGGTGCCCGATCGCCGTGCCGCCGCTGCGTATGATGGCTGCGGCTGTGGGGGCTGCACTGCTGGCAGCCTGCACAGTGGGCCCCGATTATCATCAGCCGCATGCCGATGCACCGCCTGAGTGGCGCACCGACTCGTACTGGCACGTGGCAGAGCCCTCGCACGCGCCGATGGATCTGACCTGGTGGATGAGCTTTAACGACGCTGCGCTCAATACGCTGGAAGGCCAGGCGCTCGACCAGAACCAGACACTCGCCGCTGCGGTCGCGCATTACGAGCAAGCCAAGGCGACGCTCGCCAACACCGCGGCGCAGGAGATACCCGAGGTCGATCTCGGCGGCCAGGCGGAGCGGTTGAAGATCTCGAAGAACCGTCCGGTTACTACCTATTCGACACCGAATCAGTCGACCGTGCAGAACGGCCTGATTGTCGGACCGCAAATCGACTACGACACGGACCTGTTCGGCCGGATCCGTCGCGAGGTGGAAGGGGCCAAGGCCTCCGCCGAGCAGTCAGCCGACGATCTCGCCAATGCGCGACTCGTGCTGACGACTGATCTCGCCAGCGACTACTACTCGTTGCGCGAACTCGACGCCGAGATCGACGTGTTGAACCGCTCCGTGGTCCTGCAGCAGAAAGCGCTCGACTACGTGACGTCGGAACACGATCTGGGCTCGGTGTCCGGGCTCGACGTGCTGCAGCAGAAGTCGGAGCTGGATTCAACCCAGGTGCAGGCGCAACTGCTGCTCGTGCAACGGGCACAGTTCGAGCATGCGATTGCCGCGCTGGTCGGCGTGCCGGCGCCGCAATTCTCGATCGAGCCCAAGGTGATCGAGACGAAGGTGCCCGAAATTCCGCTAGGTGTGCCAAGCGATGTGCTGCAACGGCGCCCGGACGTGGCCTCGGCGGAGCGTGCGATGGCCGCGGCGAATGCGCAGATCGGCGTCGCCAAGGCGGCGTTTTTCCCGACGCTGACGCTCACGCCGAGTATCGGCTGGCAGAGCACTAATTTCGCCGATCTGCTGAGCGCGCCCAGTCTGATGTGGACGCTCGGCGCGGCTGTTTCGCAGGTGGTGTTCGACGGCGGGCGCCGCTCGGCGAACGTCAAGTTCGCGAGCGAAGGCTATCAGCAGGCCGAGGCGAATTACCGTCAGACCGTGTTGACCGCGTTCCAGCAGGTGCAGGATGGGGTGACCGGCCTGTCGGTGCTGGATGGCGCGTCCAGACAGTCGCATCAGGCCGTGGTCGATGCGCAGAGCCTGCTGTCGCTCGCCAACGACCGCTATTCGGGCGGCCTCGTCGCCTATCTGGACGTCATCACCGCGCAGCAGTCGCTGCTGACGAGCGAGCGTCAGGATGTGCAGATTCACGGCCAGCAGATGACCATGTCGGTCTCGCTGGTAAAGGCATTGGGCGGCGGCTGGGATGTCAGCCAGCCAGTCACGGACAAGCAGGCAATGAACAACCATCCGAACTGACAATTGCCAGGTACGTACCCGGCATGGACCGGGCATGACCAGGAAAAAGGGGGGAGTGCCCGTCTCGCGCACGGGAAAACGGGGCGTTTCGTATAATGTAAGGAATTAGGGGGCGTGAATGAAACTGCTCATCGTCGAAGATGAACACAAGGTGGTGGACTACCTGCGCTCGGGTTTGACCGAGCAGGGCTGGGTGGTCGACATTGCGCTCGATGGCGAAGAGGGCATGCATCTGGCCACCGAGTTCGACTACGACGTGATCGTCCTCGATGTGATGCTGCCCAAGCGCGACGGCTTCAGCGTGCTCAAGGCGCTGCGCATGCGCAAGTCCACACCGGTCATCATGCTGACCGCACGCGATCATATCAACGACCGCGTGCGCGGTCTGCGCGAAGGAGCGGATGACTATCTGACCAAACCGTTTTCGTTTCTCGAACTGGTGGAGCGCCTGCATGCTCTCGCGCGCCGCACCCGTTCGCAGGAATCGACGCTGATTTCGGTCGGCGATCTGTTTGTCGATCTGATTGGCCGGCGCGCCACGCGCGACGGCGTGCGCCTCGACCTCACCGCCAAGGAATTCCAGCTGCTGAGCGTGCTGGCACGCCGCCAGGGGGATATCCTGTCGAAGACGGCGATTACCGAACTGGTCTGGGACGTCAACTTCGATAGTCATACGAACGTTGTCGAAACCGCCATCAAGCGCCTGCGCGCCAAACTGGACGGTCCATTTCGCACCAAGCTTCTGCATACGGTGCGCGGCATGGGTTATGTGCTCGAGGTACGGGAGGAGGCAGAATTGCTATGACCCGCTCAATTAACCGCTCGATTGCGCGCCGCCTTGCGATGATGTTTGCCCTCGTCGCATTGTCGGTGTTCACGCTGGTCGGCTCGGGCCTGTTTCTCGTGATGCGTTCGCAGCTGGATCACCATTTGCGCGAGTCGCTCGACGACCGCATGGAGATCGCGAAGATCATCGTGTACCACTCGGTTACGCTGGATAAATGGCGGATGGCGCGCGAGAAGCTGACCGACATGTCGCCGCGCGACGGTGCGACGATGTACTCGGTTTCCAGCGACGATCCGGATTTCCACTACGGTGCGCCGGTTCAGGGGCGCGTCACCGATAGCTGGGCAGGCGGTTATACGCGGGTCGAGCCCGTGGCGGGTGGGCCGGCCATGCTGACGCGCACGCTGGTGGTGCCGCCAGCGGGCGTGCGGCCAGCGGTGCAACTGCAGGTGGCGGCAAGTTGTCAGCCGAATGTGCGCACCATGCGGGCCTTCGGCGCCGCGCTCACCGCGCTGTCTACCCTGGGCAGTCTTGCGGTGCTGCTCCTCAGTTATTCGGTCACGCGTATCGGTCTTGCGCCGCTCAGGCGTCTGACCAAGGACGCCTCCGAGGTCAGTCCGAACAACCGTTCGCAGCGCCTGAATACGGCGGCGCTGCCGCACGAACTGAACGATCTGGCTCACTCCTTTAACGGCGCACTGGAGCGGCTCGACGGCGCTTACGGGCGGCTCGAGTCCTTCAATGCCGACGTGGCCCATGAACTGCGCACGCCGGTGACGATTCTGATCGGTCAAACCGAGGTTGCGTTGACACGCAACCGTTCCGTGGAAGATCTGCGTCACACGCTGCAGTCGAATCTGGAAGAGTTCGAACGCATGCGCGGGATCATCAACGACATGCTGTTCCTTGCGCGGGCCGATCAGGGCGAGCGCGCCACGGGGCTCGTCGAAGTGTCGCTCGCCGCGGAAGTGGCGCGCACGTTGGAGTTTCTCGAGATTCCGTTCGACGAGGCACAGGTGCGCGCCGTGTCGCGCGGCGATGCGTTTGCGCCGGTCAACCGTTCGCTGTTCGGCCGCGCCTGTACCAATCTGCTGATGAATGCGATCCAGCACTGCGCGCCCGGCGACACGGTCACGGTGACGATTTCGCGCCAGGACGGTCAGGTGCGCATCGCGGTGGCGAATCCAGGTCAGGCGATCGATCCGTCGAGACTCGATCATCTGTTCGACCGCTTCTACCGGGCGGAAGAGTCGCGCACCAATAGCCGCGAGAATCACGGCCTCGGTCTTGCGATTGTCAAGGCAATCGCCGAGATGCACCGCGGCAAGGTGTCGGTCGAGAGCGCGAACGGCGTCAACATGTTCGCGTTTTCGGTCGATGCGCCGTGGGTCGATGTACAGTCGGAGCAGGAAGTGCAAACGGTACGCGAACCCGTTATGACCGTCGAGCGCAACAACGTCGTGAGCGGTCACGGCGTGACGCCTGAGCCGGCCCCGGCTGGGCGTTGACAGGCGGCAGGTGGCTCGGATGAACAGGCCTGCGCGATAGCGTCAGGCCCTGAGTTGTCGGCCGCGCCAGCGTGCGCTATGGCTTTTCGATTCGCGGCAACGTCTTCACGGCAACCAGCGCCACCATGGCCATCACTGGAAACACCAGCGCGCTGGCTTCAGCGTGCGCGGCGCTCGCGTGCCGCCTTGGCCAGAGTGTCCAGTACGGGCTCGGTCTGCACCCAGCTCAGACACGCATCGGTGATCGACACGCCGCAGCGCAGCGGCACGCCCGGCTTCAGATCCTGGCGGCCTTCCTCCAGATTGCTCTCGATCATCACGCCGATGATGCGCTTTTCGCCTTGACTGAGTTGCTGCGCCAGGTCTTGCGCCACTTCGATCTGTCGCAGATGCGACTTGCCCGAATTGGCATGCGAGCAGTCGATCATGACCTGCTCGCGCAAGCCCGCCTTTCTGAGCGCCGCGCAACTCTCTTCCACTGAGGCGCTGTCGTAGTTCGGCCCTTTCTTGCCGCCACGCAGAATCACGTGCGCGTCGTCGTTGCCGCGCGTTTCGAAGATCGCCGCCATGCCCATTTTGGTCATGCCCATGAACGCGTGGCTGGCTCGCGCCGCCACGATCGCGTCGGCGGCGATCTGCACGCCGCCATCGGTGCCGTTCTTGAAGCCGATCGGGCAGCTCATGCCCGAAGCAAGCTGACGGTGGCTCGGGCTTTCGGTAGTGCGCGCGCCAATCGCGCCCCACGCCACGAGATCGGCGATGTATTGCGGGCTCAGCAGGTCGAGGAATTCGGTGGCGGTGGGCAAACCGAGTTCGCTGATTTCCAGCAGCAGTTGACGCGCCCGGCGCAGCCCCTCGTTGATGCGGAAACTGCCGTCGAGACGCGGGTCGTTGATATAGCCTTTCCAGCCCACCGTGGTGCGCGGTTTTTCGAAGTACACGCGCATCACGATCAGCAGGTCTTCGCTCAGCGCATCCGCGGCGTGCTTGAGGCGGCGCGCGTAGTCGAGCGCCTGGTCGTGGTCGTGGATCGAACACGGGCCGACCACTACCACCAGCCGGTCGTCGCGGCCGTGCAGGATGTCGGCAATGGCCACGCGGCTTTGCTCGACGAGCGTTTGCACGCCCAGCGGTACCGGCAGCTCGTCCTGCAGCAGTGCCGGTGAAATGAGCGGGCGTACCGCGCCGATCCGCACGTCGTCGATACGGGTCGTGTCCTGGGTCGGGTCGGCCACACCGACTTCGCGGTCATGTAAAGGATTGTCGATGCTGCTCAAAATGCTCTCCTGAAGGCACGGTCGTAGCCCTCGATTATCGCACTCGCCGCGCGTGCCGCGCTTGCTGGGCGGTTAGTGGCCGTCCCGCATGCTAAACGGAACAGGATCGATATGATCTTTTTTGAAAAAAGTACTATTGTGGCGGACAACTTCAAGAGCGCGACAGTGAGCCATGGCGGCAGGCTGTCGACCCGGGCATGCAGGGAGGCAGGCAGTGACGGATCTGATGAAAGCGTTGTTGGGCGGCGGCGGTCAATTGAGGCGGAAAATCGTCGGGCTATACGGCTTCCTGGTGGTGTTCAACATCGCCGCCTGGCTATGGGCGTTCATCGCGTTTCACCACTATCCGCTGCTGATGGGTACGAGCCTGCTGGCCTATTCGTTCGGCTTGCGGCATGCGGTGGATGCCGACCACATCGCCGCCATCGACAACGTGACGCGCAAGCTGATGCAGGCGGGCAAGCGGCCGGTCAGCACCGGGCTGATGTTTTCGCTCGGGCATTCGACGATCGTGGTGCTGGCCTCGGCCGGCATCGCCGCCACGGCCCTGGCGCTGCAAAGCCGGATGGATGGGCTGAAGGAAATCGGTGCGGTGATCGGCACGATCGTCTCCACACTGTTCCTGTTCGCGATTGCGTTGATGAACCTCGTGATCCTGCGCTCGGTGATCCGCGCGTTTCGCCGCGTGCGCAACGGGGAGCCCTACAACGACGAAGACTTCGATCTGCTGCTGAACAACCGCGGTTTTCTTGCACGCATTTTCCGCCCGCTGTTCCGTCTGATCACGAAAAGCTGGCATATGTACCTGCTGGGTTTTCTGTTCGGGCTTGGCTTCGATACTGCAACCGAGGTCGGTTTGCTGGGCATTTCCGCGGCGAGCGCGGCGCAAGGGCTGCCGATCTGGTCGATCCTGGTGTTTCCGGTGCTGTTCACTGCGGGCATGACGCTGATCGATTCCACCGACAGTATCCTGATGCTGGGCGCCTATGGCTGGGCCTTCGTCAAGCCGATCCGCAAGCTCTACTACAACATCACCATCACCACGATCTCGGTCGTCGTGGCGCTGCTGGTGGGTGGGATCGAAGGGCTTGGGTTGCTCGCCGACCAGCTGCATCTGTCGGGCGCGTTCTGGGGTTTCATCGGCAGCCTGAACGACAATTTCGGCCTGATTGGCTATGGGATCGTCGGCGTGTTTATCGTCAGCTGGCTGCTTTCGGCGGCTATCTACCGGTGGAAGCGGTTCGAAGAGGTGGACATTCAGGCTGAATCGCTTTGATGAGGCCGAAGCTGACACTGGCGCGACGAGGGCGCTTCGAGCCACGACTTGCCGCGTGCCGATCGCCAGCCTACTGTGTGCCATTGCGCAGAAAATCGTGCTGCGCAGTCGCTTCTATGCGATTGCGGCCAAGCTGCTTGGCCCGGTAGAGCGCCTGATCGGCGGCCTCGATGATTTCAGCGGTGCCGGCATGTGCCGATTCGAACACCGCAATGCCGACGCTGACGGTGACAAAGAGCCCCGTGGAGGTCTCGTTGCGGATCTTCAGTGCGCGGATTGCGTCCTGCATCGTTAGGGCTACCAGGCGTGCGCCGGCTTCATCGGTTGAGGGCAGAATGGCCGCAAACTCCTCGCCGCCGTAGCGCGCGAGCAGATCGCCGCTGCGCGGCAACGCCGACTGCAGCGCGAGCGCGACGGATACGAGACACCTGTCTCCCGCAGGATGACCATAGCGGTCGTTGAGCATCTTGAAGTAGTCGATATCGATCAGCAGCAGCGCGAGCGGATGCCGGTTGCGCACGGCGCGATTCCACTCGAGCGTCAGCGCGTCGTCGAAACGCCGGCGATTGGCGGTATTGGTCAGCGCATCGGTGAGCGCCATCTGTTCGAGCCGGTCGCGTGCCTCGTGCAGCTCGCGTTGCACGCGGATATACCGGGCCTGCAGCGTAGTCGAGCGCGTGGCATAGACCACGAGAGCCGTGAAAATCCCCACCGTTCCTGCATAAAAATGCTCGTGTATCAGTGAGATGCTGAGCGCGAGCAGGGCCACCGTATAGAAGATCGGGCTGACGTTCTCGATGAACAGCGCGAGTGCCTGCTTGTGCTTCACCTCCTCGAGCAGCGGGCGCGACGGCCGCGACGCCACCGCTGCCACGGCGAGGAACAGGAACGGCAGATCGACGAGGATGTCCATCGGCGCGTGCCCATCGGTCGAGGCGGCCCAGTTGTTATAGACGTAGGCCGCGACGGCGTAGATCCACAGGAAGCAGAACAGCAGCGCATAGAATCTGCGCTCCTGTCCACGCGGCTGGGCAAGCAGACGCAGGCTCGCGGCGATCGCGAGAATGACGTTCTCGGCGTTGTAGGTCAGAACCAGGGTTGTAGCCGAGACTGGCTCGAGCGGGGCGTCGGAAAACGGCACCACGGAGAAAATGCTCACGTACAGGAGAAAGCCGGTCAGCAGCGCCTGGGCCGCGTCCATCCAGATGAAGAAGGGGATGCGTTGCTTGTCCGATACCGACGAAACGGCGAGCAGAACCGGTACGCCATACAGGAAGAACGAGAAATCGGAGAACCACGCGGCGCTTTGCGGAATGTGCTGGAAAATATCTTCCCAGGCACTCAGGAAGATGCCGCACGTCCACAAAAACATCCCGGCGCTCAGCAGAATCCAGGGCGAACGCGACGCGGGAAGCTCGGTCGCGGCCCGCCAGCAGCAACTGGCGCAGGCAAGCGAGGGCGCCAGCACCATGAACGGGTAGGTGACGACCGTTGCCTGCGCACGAAACGCCAGTAGACATATGACGTGCAGGCACACGAGCGAAACGGCGATCAGCGCGAGGTATGTCAGCTTCGGCGGACGGCGCACGGTTTGACCCCGGAGTCAGTTTTCAGTCTGCGGCCGGCATGGCGAAAACCTTGTCCCCCACCATTGCCGACCGTTGCGGTGCATTTTTTAGATTATATGGACAATATCCCTGCGCGTAGCAGCCGGCAACCCGTAATGCGCGATTACGTTGCGGCGCCAGGGGTTTGTGAGGTGACGCTGTCGATTCTTCGATCTCCCGTTCGTCGTGAAGGTAGGGCGGTATCGACGGTCATGCGGCAAAGCCAGGCCGCGCATCAGACCGTTTTTTGCGCCCTTATTTCCTCGAAACCAGGCAGGAGGTAACGGATGATTTACACGGATGGATTTGCCCAAGGCCTGAAGCCGGCCCGGGTGCTGGCGCAGTCGCCGCGGCGATTCCCGGGCGAAGACGCGCGCTATCGCGAGGCCCGCAATGCGCTGCTGGCGGAAGAAATCGAACTGCGTCGCCATATCGAGCGGGTGGCCGCCCTGCGTCGCGCGCTGCCGACAGGCGGGAAGGTGCCACAGGAGTACCGCTTCGACGGCGAACACGGGCCGGCGACGCTCGCGGAGATGTTCGGTACCCACGATACCCTGATCGTCTACAACTGGATGTACGGTCCGAAGACTGCACGCTCATGTCCGATGTGCACGTCGTGTCTGAGCGCCCTCGACGGCCAGATGCCCGATATTCTGCAACGGGTGGCGTTCGCGGTGGTTGCGCGATCACCTATCGAGCGGTTGGTAGCGTTCAAAAACGAGCGGGGTTGGCGCCACCTGAGGCTGTATTCGTCGGGCGGCAACAGCTTCAATCGCGATTACGCCAATGAGGACCCGGACGGCGACGACACCCCGGCGTTCAACGTCTTCACGCGCACCGGTGGCGTGCTGCGGCATTTCTGGGGCGAGGAGATGGGACCGCAGACCGCCGATCCCGGTCAGGATCCGCGCGGCGCCCCCGATATCATGCCGCTTTGGACCTTGCTCGACATGACGCCGGCTGGCCGTGGCAAGGACTGGTATCCGAAGCTGGAGTACGACGCGCCGGCGGCGGTCGCCGGCCGCGCTGGATCGTGCTGTCATGACGACACGAACCCGGCCACCGATGGCGGCACCCATGCCGAGCCGACGTGACGGGCGTAAGATACGCGTTCGCATAACGCAGGAGCGGCCTGGCCGGCGCGCAAGGCCGGTGGCCGCTCCGCTTCTTTGGTATCCGCAACGGACGGCATCATGTTTCAGGTTTCTACCGCTTCAACCGAACTTTCCAGGGCTGCCCAGTATGAAGAGCTGATCGCCCAGGCGCGCTCGCTGCTCGCTGACGAGACCGATCGTATCGCCAACGCGGCGAATTTCTCGTCGCTCGTGTTCAACTCGCTCGAAGGCTTGAACTGGGCGGGATTTTATTTCTTCGACGGCGTCGAACTGGTGGTCGGGCCGTTTCAGGGCAAGCCGGCCTGTGTGCGTATCGCGCTCGGCAAGGGCGTGTGCGGGACTGCGGCGCAGACCCGTGCGACCCAGGTCGTGCGTGACGTTCATGAGTTTCCCGGGCATATCGCCTGCGATTCGGCATCGCAGTCGGAAATCGTCGTACCGCTGATTGCCGCCGACGGCTCGTTGATCGGCGTCTGGGACGTCGACAGTCCGCTGATTGCGCGCTTCGACGACGAGGACGCTAGGGGAATGGAGGCGTTGTGCCGGGTGTTCGTCGAACTCGCGTGGGGGCGTGCCGCGGCAAAGTAGCGATGCACGCAGGCATCGTGATCCAGCGGGACGCCAGACAGAAGGTTTTATCGACGTCGCGCATTTTGCGTGGATCCGCCACGACAGCTTTGCCGATCGCGAGAATCCTTTTCATTCGAGTGCAAGGCTCGAACCGGTGCGCTGCGCTTGCGGTTGAGTTGCGGCTGACCCTGCCAGCCGCAACAACCTCAGCTCAGGACTGCTGATAACAGATCACTGCGGTCTACTGCAGGGTCACTGCGCCTGAACCTTCTTGGGCTTGGGCGGTGTTTGCACCTTTGCGTACTGGAACTCAGGCGTTGCCTTCAGTGCGTCCTTGGTCGCGCCCGGCAGATACAGATTGCCGCCACGAATGTCGAGCGCGGCGATGGGCACCGCGACGTCATGCGTGGCGACGCCGAGGAATCCGCCTGCTGCGAGGATAGCCGCCGAAACGGAGCCGTCCGGTGCCACGATCAGGTCTTTGACTGAGCCGATTTTTTCGTTCTGGTCGTTATAGACCGATTTGCCCAGCACGCTCTTCTTCACGCTCCAGCCTTGCAGAAGCGCCTGCGATTGCTCGACCGTGACGCTCAGAGGCTGCGTGCCGGCGACCTGTGCGTGCGCGTCGATACATGCTGCGAGTGCCACTGCTACCAAAACTGCCTTGTGCAAAGCCATATCGTTCACTCCGTGGTTAGATTCGGTTTCGGGCACGTACTTCGTGCGCGCGGTTGCGACGCCGGCCAGGCTTCGCCGCAACCGCGGGTCGCGCGCTGCCGGCGTGGCAGGGCGCGCGGGGAACCATCATACCTTTCAACACGTACCACTGCACTTTAACTGTGCCCACCGGTGAGAAGCCCGTAGTCGCGCCAGCCTCGCGGTGCCAGGCCAACGGCAATCGCGAGCGCTACGTGGCATCTTCTTCTTCGCTGCCTGCCGAAGAGGGCGCTCGCGCGGAAATTCCGTCGTATGAATGGAAATAGCGGCTTGGCGTGGTGCCCATGGCGCGCTTGAACATCGCAATGAAAGCGCTCACGTTGTCGTAGCCGAGCTCGAGCGCCACGCTCGTGACTGGCGTCTGCGTGGCCAGCATTTCGAGTGCGCGCAAGAGGCGCGCTTGTTGCCGCCATTCGGCAAAGCTGAAGCCGGTCTCGTCGACAAAGCGGCGGCTCAAGGTACGCGGCGACATCGCCGCCCACGCGGCCCACTGTTCCAGCCGGCGGTTGTCCGCGAGGTCTTCGGTGAGCGCATGGGCGACGCGCTGCAAGCGGCTGTCGAGGGGCATCGGCAAGCCCAGACGCTCGCGCGGCAAGCTCTGGATTTCGTCGACGATCACGCCTGCCACGCGCAACTGCGCCGTATCGAGCACCGCCGCGCGCCAGCTCGCAGCACGCTTGACGGCTTCCCGCAGCAGCGCCGACATCCTGATCGTGCAGGGTTCGGCGGGCAGCTCCGCACACGCCGCTTCGTCGATATAGACGCTCCAGCCAGAATACGATCCGTGCGAGCGCAGCGAATGCGTCCGATGCGGTGGAATCCAGACCGCGTGCACGGCGGGCACGACCCACTGCTGGTTAGCGATCCCGACCGACAGCAAGCCGTGCAACGCGCCGAGCAACTGGCCGCGGGCGTGCTGATGCGTGGGCGTGATGCGTGTTTCAGCACCGCTGCGTTCGACAGCGATCAGGAAAGGCCCGCTGGCGGATTCCGCCTCGTGCACGGAAATCAAAGGATCTGACATGGCCGGAACGACGTATTGAATGGCCTTTATACCGGAGACGTGCTGGACTCGTCCATCTACAGTGGAATCTTTCCGGCGGCGTGGCTTGATGGGCGGATGCGTGGCCTACCTGCGGCCGGTTCAAATCACCAATGAAGGAAGCTAAAGATGAAAGCACAAGATCTGTTACCCGACCATCTGAATCAGGGGGATATCAATGGGGTTGTGGTGCGCAAGGGAACCGTGGGTGCGTTTCTCGCCAACGCGAGAATCTGGACGGACCGCCGTTCGTCTGCGCAGGGAAGGGCTGACGCAGAGCGCGATATCGTCGACGCCCTGCCGGCACTGCGGGCTTTAGGGATCTTCGAGGTGCTGGAGATCCGCGATGTAGCGCTGCGGTCGATGGTCGAGGCGAACTGAATAATCCGCGAGTCAGGGTGTCCCAGGCGATAATCGCCGGCTTACCCAACTGGCGATTGCCATCACCCTCATGACGCACCCTGCATTTTTCCCCTTCCAGGATCTGGCCAACACCTTGCTGCCGCAAACGGGCGACACGGGCGGCGACGGCTCGCATGACACCTCGCATTTGCAGCGTGTGTGGAAAAATGCGGCGGCGATTCAGGCGAAGGAAGGCGGCGATGCGCAAGTGCTGTTCGCCGCGACGCTGCTGCACGACTGTGTCCCGACCGAGAAAGACTCGCCGCTGCGCAGTCAGGCGTCGCGTCTTTCCGCCGACAAGGCCGCACATGTGCTGCTCGCGCTCGACTGGCCACCCGCCAAGGTTGAAGCCGTCGCGCACGCCGTCGCTGCACACAGTTTTTCAGCTGGCGTTGCGCCGCTGACGGTTGAGGCGAAGACGCTGCAAGACGCGGATCGTTTGGATGCAATCGGCATGCTCGGCGTGGCGCGGTGTTTTTATGTCGCCGGCCGCATGGGCAGCGCGCTGTATGACCCGGTCGATCCGCATGCATCGGAGCGGCCTCTGGATGACCGAAGATTCGCGCTCGATCATTTCCGCGCGAAGCTTCTTAAACTCGCTTCGGGTTTCCAGACTGAAACGGGCGCCTGTTTGGCACAGCTCCGCCATGAACGCCTGCAGCGCTTTCTCGACGAATTCGCGGACGAAATCTGAGCGTTAGTGTGGGTAACCGCAAAAGAGATCAGGTGTCCTGCTCATACTAGCGCTCCGGTTCTCGCAAGGAGAGCCGGAGCGGTCTGAAGAGCTACTACTAGTCGCGCTACGTCCTTAGAACTTGTACGTTGCGCCAATCTGCGCGAATACGCCAAGGTAGTTATAAATCGACGTGTCGTAACCGCTCTGGTCCAGCGTGCCGTTCGCAAAGATCGGATCGTACGGAGGCGTGCGGTTGAAGATGTTGTCGACACCGCCGTAGAGCGTCCAGTGCTTGAAGCCCGTGTACTGCACCATCAGGTTGAACTGGCTATACGAGCCAACCTTGCCCGGAGCGGGGGCCGGCAAGAGATTCTGCGCGTACGGGCCCGTAAACTCCCACGTCAACTGAGCGTCCCACTTCTGGTAATTCCAGTCGATCGAGGTGTTGCCCTTCCAGCGCGGGAAGCTGCCGCCGAACGGTTGCGTGATGGTGTAGTTGTTGCCTGCACCATTGATCGGCGCCTGACCTGGGGTGCCGAGCTTGAAGCTGTTCACGTAAGCCCAGTCAGCCGCGAGAGTGAAGGTACCGACCTTCGTCGGCAGCGCCTGACGCAGCGTGCCTTCAAAGCCGTTCGTGTCGAGGTAGCCCAGGTTCTGATAGGGGATGACTTCGTACAGGAGGTTGCCGTTGGCGTCGGTAACAACCTGCGAAGGCGCACCCTGGCCGATCACGTTGTCGACGCGAATCTTGTACCAGTCGAGGCCGACGTCGGTGGTCCGCGTTGGCGACAGTTCGAAGCCGATGTTGAAGTTCTTCGTATGCTCAGGCGCCAGATTCGGATTGCCCTCTGTAATCGAGGTGTAGTTCTGGCCGGTCGCCTGATTCACCTGAAGCCCCAGCGTTTGCGATGCGCTGTTTTCAACGAACGTCGGTGCACGGAAGCCGCGGCTGTACGACGTATACATCGTCAGTGCCTGCACCGGTTGATAACGCAAGGCAAAGCGTGGCGAGAACGCGCCGCCGACATCGCTGTAGTGGTCGTAACGTCCCGACTGGCTGAACGTCAGGTTCTTCACGATCGGAATGTCGATCTGGTAGTACACGGCCGCCACGTTACGCTGGCCATCCACCGTCTGGAGGTCCGGACTGGTGACGATGCCCTGCTCATACTCGTAACCCGGCGTGAGGGTTTCGCTCTGGTGCGTAAACTGCGCACCGAAACCCACACCCACGTCGCCCGCAGGCAAATGGAACAGGTTTGGCGTCGAAATCGTCGCGTCAACCGTATCGAGCTTCGAGATACCCAGATTGTTCGCGTTCTGGAACAGACCGTTCAGTCCGTTCGGCGTTGACGCGGGATTGCCGAAGTTGAACACGCCGTTCTGGTAGATGTTGGCCAGCGCGCTCGCGTTCAACTGGTTGCTATACGTGTTCGACACCGTGCTTTGCGAATGGCTGATCGACGTTGCCCAGTCCCAGTCACCGTACGGCAGGCTGAACGAACCCTTGATGCCTGTCGACGCGCGGTAATAGTTGGCATCCGTTGTTTCCGCTACAGCCCTCGGGAAAGCATACGTAAGCGGCGTGTCCACTCCAAACGGGTTATAGGGGTTGCTCGCCGGCACTGTGAAGTTGAATGGCGTGAGCAGCTTCGTCGCCGGATTCCAGATCAGCGTAGGGGCCTGCGGATTCCCGACAACCGGCACACCGTCATTCTGCGTGGTCTGGTTGTAGCTTTCCAGCAAGTCCGCGTACGCCGTCGTGGTGTCGTTGATCTTGAAGTCAGCGTGAATCTTGGCGTTGTAGCGCTCCATCATCGGCGCGATGGACGTGTCGTTCGCAGTGTTGAAACTGCAGACCGTACCTGCCGAGCCCGCGCTCAGCGAGTTGGTGGACGCCGGATGGGTTGTGCCGCCGCCGAGGCATCCGCCCACAGCCTGCGCGCTGCCATCGGCCATGTTCCAGTATGACGGCGCGAGCAACGAATAACCGCCCGGCTGACCGGTGAAGTCCTGGTTACGCGTCGAGTCGCGGTCGGCCAGCGTGGAACCGTTGTCCTTGTAAGCGCTCGCCGCTACGGTGACGTTGAAGCGGTCCGAATTCAGATCGCCAAAGCCAGCCAGCACGCCAAACTTGTACGTACCATTGCCCGCGCTGTTGCTCACCGAAGTGCCCAGGCTGCCGTCGAGTTGCAGGCCCTGAAAGTCGTGCTTCGTGATGATGTTGACCACGCCGGCGACGGCGTCCGAGCCGTATTGCGAAACGGCCCCGGTCTTCACGATTTCGATGCGGTCGATGTCGTTCAGCGGAAGCGAGTTCAGGTCGAAGAACGAGTCGACGCTGTTCGAAAAGAACGCAAACGGCGCGACACGCTGGCCGTCGAGCAGGACGAGGGTGTATTTTTCGCTGAGACCACGCAGGGCAATACCGGCGGCGCCCGCAGCGAAATTCGAGGTTTGGCCTTCGCTCCAGCTATCGGCCGAGTTCGCCGACGTCTGCCGCAGGAAGTCGGAAACGGTCGTTGCCCCGCTGTCCTGGATGTCTTTCTGGGTAACCGTCTGAACCTGGTTGAAACCGACCTTGTCCGAACTGCGGATCAGCGAACCGGTCACCTGGAAGGTTTGCAGCTGCTTCACCTGGCCGCTGCCCGTGCCGGTGGTGCCTGACGTGCCGCTGGGTGCCGGCGCTGGCGTTGGTGTCGTGCCCGGCGTTGCATCGTTTTGTGCTGTTGTTATAGGTGTTGCGGGTGTTGCCCCCGTCGCAGCCGGCTGGCTTTGCGCAAACGCCGGAACGGCGATCGCAGCTGAGAATGCCAGCTCAGCCCAGATTATTCTTCTGATGGCGATTGCTAATGCCCTTTGTTTCATCATTCCCCTCACACTTGTCAGTAAGGCCAGACGCTGTTGTGCGAAGAGAGGCCTTTTGGACCTCTCCACCCTCTGCACGGCAAAGATTCGCCGTATTCCGTCACAAGCCGCCCCACGTGTGTCATCACGCACCACGACTTGCCATGCACGAGGCACGGCCAAACCGGTGGGGGGCTACTTTGTATTTAGTAGCACTAATGTTCTATTGCCGGATTGCGCAGCGTTTTTGTCTTGCCAGGCGGGTGTCGGTCAGCTCCTGTGATTTCCTGCTGCTGACACTCTCATCTTTAAATCAAGCACACATTAACCTTATGCATTCCTTACTAAATGCTTTACATGATCGCTGGTTAATGCGTTTCACATCTCACTTGTCGAGAACTCAAAGCGGGCCTGTTGCTTGCATTCGCAAGATGTTGCCGAGGCCATTTTTACCGGTCGACGGGCTGTGTTGACACATGTCTTACGAACGGTTGCAAAACACTACCAAGACACAATCGCCTAGTCAAAATTAGTTTGATACAAATAAATCTTGTTGTTTTCTCGCCGATTTGTTTGCTGTGCCGGTCTGCACGCCCAGCCGGGGCGTCTAGAGTGCTTCGTCTAATCATGGCCGACCCGCTCGCCGTCGCTAGGCGAGTGCCCTTAGCCGGTCGGAAGTGCTTACGCCTGAGGCGCGACTGAATCGTTCTGAAGCGCCGTCGAGCGTGCGGCCGGCGCACGCCGACCCCCGAGCGCTCGATCTGTGAAATTACGATTTGTAATTGTGCGGACCGTTGCGGCCCGCTGCCGGAGTGTGCCTGTGGCGTGCCGCTCCGCGAGTTGGCTTTTTCACATCGCCTCAAGCACATCGATCCCGAGTAGCCCGAGGCCTGTGCGCAGCGTGTCGGCAGTCAAACGGCATAACTGCAGACGGCTTGTTCGTGTCTCGCCGGTTGCGCTGAGCACCGGGCACGCTTCGTAAAAGCGCATCAGGACTGCAGCCAGATCGTACAGGTAGGCGCACAGATAATTCGGCAACGCGTCTTGTGCCACGGCCAGCACGGCATCGGAAAAGCGCGCCAGCTGCAGCGCAAGTTGCCGCTCGGCCGGTTCCACGAGGCTCACGGTGGCGTCCACGTCCGATGCATTTGCGCGGCGCAACACGCTCTGGACACGCGTGTAGGCATATTGAAGGTACGGCGCAGTGTTGCCTTCGAAGGACAGCATGCTGGCCCAATCGAAAACGTAATCCGTGCTGCGGTTCCTGGCCAGGTCGAAGTACTTGATGGCGCCAATGCCGACGACCTGCGCAATCGCACGCCGGTCGGCTTCCGGCAACTCGGGACTTTTTTCGCTGACCAGATTGAAGGCCCGTTGCGTCGCTTCCGCCAGCAGCTCCGCGAGTTTGACCGTGTCGCCGCTGCGCGTTTTGAACGGCTTGCCGTCGTCGCCGAGCACCACGCCGAATCCAACGTGTTCCAGCTGGACCTCGGGCGGTACGTAACCGGCCTGGCGCGCCACGGAAAACACCTGCTGGAAGTGCAGCTTCTGCCGGGCGTCGACCACGTAGAGCGCACGGTCCGCCTTTAGCGTGCCGACGCGATAGCGGGTCGCGGCGAGATCGGTGGTGGAGTAGAGATAGCCGCCGTCCTGTTTTTGCACGATATAGGCTGCGGGCTCGCCGTCCTTGCCGCTGAATTCGCTGAGAAAGACCACCTGCGCACCGTCGCTCGTGACGGCGAGGCCCTTGGCCTGGAGGTCGGCGACGACCACCGGTAAGTCGTCGTTATAGGCACTTTCGCCGTGAACATCGGCCCGTGTCAGGCCCACGTTCAGCTGACGATAAATCTCCTCGCAATGAGTCATCGAAACATCGAGAAAGCGCTTCCAAAGTTCGAGCACGCGCGGGTCGCCGCCTTGCAGTTTGACCACGTAGTCGCGCGCCCGATTGGCGAATGCCGGATCTTCGTCGAAGCGTTTCTTCGCATTCCGATAGAACACTTCGAGATCGGCAAGGGCGACGTTCGAAGCGTCATCTGTGCCGGCTTCGTCCATGGATGCGGTCAGCATGCCGAATTGCGTGCCCCAATCGCCGACGTGATTCTGCGCGACCACCTTGTGACCGACGAAACGCAAAACCCGCGCCAACGCGTCGCCGATCACGGTAGAGCGCAGATGGCCCACGTGCATTTCCTTGGCGAGATTCGGCGACGAGTAGTCGATCACGACACATTGCACGGCGTTCCCGGTCATGCGCGGCACTGCGAGGCCACCGTTGTCGTTTAGCGCCTGCGTCACCCAGCGCGCGAGATACTCTGGTGCGATCGTCATGTTGATAAAGCCGGGTCCGGCGATCTCGACTTGGCTGACAATGCCTTTGAGATCAAGGTGCTCCACCACCGTCTGGGCCAACTGGCGCGGATTGAGTTTGCGCGATTTCGCTGCCGCCATGATCCCGTTCGCCTGATAGTCCCCATGCTCGGGACGGCCGGCAGGTTGGACGTTGGCACTGGCATCCGCGCAGCCTGCGGCCGCGAGGGCATCCTGGACACGCGCGTTGAGAAGTTGGAGCAGGGTTTGATTCGGCATCGATCAGGGCGTTGAGTGTTTTTGGAGGATGCGACCAGGCAGGGCTGACGTAGCCCCGGAAGGGGAGGTCGGGCAGAAACGCGGTCGCTGCAGCTTGAGTTTTGCTTCTGGTGGACAAGGCGACCGGCGGGCAGGCGCCTTGTCCTTCCAGCGATTCTACATGGCGCAGGCGAGCGCCTGGGCGGGGGAGCGCCGTTCGCGCGGCAAGACTTCCGTTAAACCCTGAACCGCGATACCGCGAGTTGCAAGGCCTTCGCCTGTTCGTCGAGCGACAGCGCCGCGGCCGTCGTCTGTTCGACGAGTGCCGCATTTTGCTGCGTGACCTCGTCCATTTGCGCCACGGCCCGGTTTACCTGTTCGATGCCATCGCTCTGCTCGCCGGATGCCGCGGCGACTTCGGTCATGATCTCGCTGACACGCCGGATCGATTCCACGATCTGCGCCATCGTGTTGCCTGCGGTCTGGACCAGACCCGTGCCATCGCCGACGCGGCTCGCCGCGGTCTGGATCAATCCCTTGATCTCCTTGGCTGCCGCGGCCGATCGTTGCGCCAGGGTGCGCACTTCGCCCGCGACCACGGCAAAGCCCCGGCCTTCTTCGCCGGCCCGCGCGGCTTCGACTGCGGCGTTCAGGGCAAGGATGTTGGTCTGGAATGCAATGCTTTCGATGGCGCCGATGATCGCCGACATCTTTTCCGACTGCTCGTTGATATCGGCCATCGTGCCCACGACGCGGTCCATCACACCGCCGCCGTTTGCTGCGATCTCGGAGGCCTCTTTCGCGAGCTGGCTCGCATGGCTCGCGTTGGCGTTGTTCTGCCGCACGGTTGCCGTCAGTTGCTCCATGCTGGCGGCGGTCTGCTGGAGGGCCGCAGCTTGCGATTCGGTGCGCCGCGACAGGTCTGCATTGCCGGCGGCAATTTCCTGGGTGGCGGTCGCCATGGTCGCGCTGCCGTCACGTACCGACGAGACGGTGCCTGACAGGCCGTCGCGCATCGCCGAGAGTGCGCCAATCAGTTTGCCCATTTCATCGTGTCCGCCCACTTCAATCGGGTCGGTAAGATCCCCCTTCGAGATGGCCGAGCAGGCGCGCAATGCGTTCGCAAGCGGCCGCGAAATCGCTTTTTGCAAACCCATCGCGCACAGTGCGGCGATGGCGATACCCAGCAGCATCAGCGCGGCCGACACTATGCTCATGGTTTTGAGCGTCTGCTGAAAGCCGTCGTAGTTGTCGGCGCCGCGTTTGAGCAGGTAAGCGTTCAACTGATCGGTGCTTTTGGTCAGTGCGAGCGAGAGGACCGGCATCGTCGTCATCACGATCTTGTCGGCGCTCTTTGCATCGCCGTGCTGCAGTGCCTGCAATGCCGGTTCGATCGCTTCGTTGAGCAGCTTGTCGAAGTTGCTTGAGACGACATCGGCGAGGCGTTGCTCATCGGCGTCGTGCGGCTGGGCGAGGTAGCGGGCGAGCGCCTGCTTCGAGGTGTTGAGATAGCCGTGCGTCTTGCCGATCAGCGTCGGCAGATCGGGCGATTCGGGGTGCAGGATCGCACGGTCCATGGTCACGCGGGCAATGGCGAGGTTGTATTTGCTGTCGCCCATCGCCACCGCGGAAGCAAGTTGCACGGAGTACGTCTCACGCAAGGCGGTCTGGCCGGATCCGGTGCTGAATTGGCCCACCAGGCCGAGGAGCAGCAAAAGTACGACAAGGCATCCTACCGTCGCCCAGATACGGAGTTTGATCGAGAGTCGGGAAAACATGACGAGGAGGGGGCTCCAGCAGATTTGACGTCCGGATGAGGAGTCCGGTCCTATTGTCGTTATCGGCCGCTGGGTGCAAAAACTTTATACGTGACGGGCGAAACAGCGCTGGGGCTTGTGCGGGTACCGCCTTTCGACATTTTTCTATGCATCGACGAGTATCGCAGTCATGGTCAGCGCGTTGCGCTGCCCTTGATCTTCGAAGCAGTTATTGAAAATCACGTGGGTTTTCGCAGCCCGCGTGGAAATCGCCCGAATCGAAGCGGCCAGCTCGCCCAGCTCGGCGTCGTTGTAGTCGTAGTTGAAACGGTCCGACGCCGACGCGCCGACGCCGGGGCTCCAGCTCTCCGTGTTGCGGCCATGCATACGTACCATCGCAAGTTGCGGATTCGTGACTTCCCACACGGTATGCACGCGGTTTTTCACATCCGGGGGCGCATCGACGATCACGTGCACGAGGGCCCGCTCACGCAGAAACGCGAGCGTGTTGGGCGCGTGGTTTTCGTCCAGCCAGGACTGGTTGCGAAACTCGACCGCCATCGTATAACCGGCCATGCGAGCGGCGCATTCATCGACGTGGGCGAGGTCCTGCGGAGCGCTCGTGATCCATGGCGCAAACTGGAACAGCACCGCGCCGAGCCGTTGTGTTTGCCGTAACGGTTCTAGCGCTTCGAGGTAGCGCCGCCACAGCTCGTCGCGAATCTCCGGCGGTAAATCGCGGTAGTAAAGATTTTTCTTGCGCGCGCTTAGGGCGGGTGTGCTCAAGGCCATTGCGATGTCCTTCGGCAGCACGTCGGGCGAGGTCTGGTGTCCCGTGAAGATACGGAAAGCCTTGAAGTTGAAGGTAAAGCCGTCGGGGGTGCGTTCGGCCCACAGCTGCGAATTGGACGCCGACGGCATCCCGTAGTACGCGGAGTCGACTTCGACGAGGGGAAACTGGCTTGCGTAGAAACGCAGCCGCGCTTCGGCCGTACTGCAGCCGCGCGGATAGAAACGCTTGCAGGCGATTAGTGTTTTGTCGGTCCAGCCGGCGGTGCCGCATTGGATGTTCATGGTCTCCATTCTGTCGCTTTGAGTGCTTTGCCCGGGCCGCCCCGGTTTGCTTCGCATTGGTCTGCTGCGCCGCGCAGGAGCGCAGTCTTCCTACGTTGCCGGCTCGGCGTGCGCGGTGCACGCAGCCAGTTCACGCCGCAACAGTTCGATATCTACGGGCTTGGCGAGCATTCGTGCGCCGGGTATCGCCTGACCGATTTCAGCACTTTCGCCGTAGCCCGACATTAGCAGAATCCGCAGGTCCGGCTGCGCACTTCGCAGCGCTCGCGCCAGCGTGTCCCCGGATAGTCCCGGCAGGCTGATGTCGCTCAAGAGGATATCGTATCGTTGCGTCGATGCAAGCTTGAGGGCTTCTTCGGCGTTGGCCACCGCAGTGTATTGCAGTCCGAACGATTCGAGCAGCTCACCCATCGCTTCACGCGAAGGCAGATCGTCTTCGACCAGTAGTACACAGGGCGACGCCACAGCATACGGTGTGTCTGTCACGGCATTTGCAAGCTTCGCGCGGTGCGCATTCAGCACGCCGCGCACCTTGCTGGCAAGGTCGTCGCGCCGATACGGCTTGCTCAGCAGCGTCACGCCGGCGTCTAGCTTGCCGTGGTGAAAGATTTCGTCGCGCGTGTAGCCGGAGGTGAAGAGTACTGGAATGGCAGGCGAGCGCAACGCGGCGCGCTGCGCCAGCTCGACGCTTTTGACGGTGCCGGGCATCACTACGTCGGTAAAGAGCAGATCGATCTGCAGGTCGCTGTCGACGAATTCGAGCGCCGCGTCGCCGTCTGCGGCGGTCAATACCTTGTAGCCGAGTTGCATCAGCATTTCGACCGCGGTCAGGCGCACCTCGGCGTCGTCTTCGACCACGAGAATCGTCTCGCGCCCGCCGACCGGCGCCTCGTTCTGCTCTGCGATCTCGGCGGTCTCGGCTTCGCGGCAGCGCGGGAAAAAGAGCTGCACCGTGGTGCCTTTGCCGACCACGCTGTCGATCACGGTGTGGCCGCCGCTTTGCTTGACGAAGCCGAACACCATGCTGAGGCCCAGACCGGTGCCGTGCCCATTGGGCTTGGTTGTGAAAAACGGTTCGACTGCACGCGTGAGCACTTCGGCGGGCATGCCGATGCCGGTGTCGGCGATCGAAAATACCAGGTACTCCCCAGCAGTCAGATCGGCGTAGCCTGGATCGTCGCGCTCGGCGACAACGAGATTCTCGGCGCGAATCGTGAGCGTGCCTTCGCCATGCATGGCATCGCGGCTGTTGATCGACAGATTGAGCAGGGCATTTTCAAGCTGGTTGCGATCGGCCAGCACGTTCCACAGATCGGGGCCGAGCACGGTGTCGACCCGGATCGTTTCGCCGAGCGCGCGGTGCAGCATCTCGCTCATGCCGTCGAGCAGCCGCCGCGGATTCAGTACTGCGGGGGAGAGTGGCTGGCGGCGTGCGAAGGCAAGCAGATGAGCGGCCAGTTGCGCGCCTCGTTTGACGGCTTGCGTGGCGGCGGCGATACGGCGCTGGCTGGCCGGATGGTCGCTCGCGTCGGCGGCCAGCATCTGCAGGTTGCCGTTGATCACTTGCAGCACGTTGTTGAAGTCGTGCGCGACGCCGCCCGTGAGGCTGCCGATTGCCTCCATCTTCTGAGCCTGGCGCAATTGCTCTTCGGCCAGCGCTCGCGCGGCGACAGCGTCGGTGACGCGTTGCTCGAGCGTCTCGGTGAGCAGGCGCAGCGCAGTTTCGGCGTGCTGCCGCGAGCGTTCGGTGAGCACGCGCCCCGTTGTTTCCACGACCACGGCGATCACGCCCGCCGGCGCACCGCTGTCGTCGGCCACCGGGCTGTAGTACAGATCCATCCATACGTCTTCGGGCTGGCCGTTGCGTAGCAGCACGAGTTCCTTGTCCACGTACGACAGCGTGCCGCCCGCGAGACAGGTGGCCATCACATTGCGGTTGAACGACGCCACTTCCGGCCAGCCCAGCTCGACGGGACAGCCGAGCAGGTAGGGATGACGACCGCCGGCGAACACCGCGTAGGCATCGTTGTAGACCATGTAGCCCTGCTTGCCCCATAACATCACGATCGGCAACGGCGAGCCAAGTACAAATTGCACGGCAGCGACGAGACTTTGCTGCCACTGGTCGATGGGACCCAGTTCGGTTGCCGTCCAGTCGAATCCGCGGATCCGTTCGGCCATTTCCCCTTTCCAGCCGGGGCAGCCATGGTCGTCTGCCGTGAGTGGCATTGTTCTGCTCCACAGTTGTCACATAGATGCGCGCGTTCACACCAGCAGGTGCCGCGTCGCGGGTTCGGCGGACTGGATCGGGGCACTTGCCAGGCGAGTGCATCCAGAATGCGGGTAGCAATCCGCGTTCCCGAAATGTTCCCGAAAGGCTGCGTGCGGCGGCAGCCCTGACAGGAGCACCTCGTCGGGTTGTTCGCGCGGTCGCGCTGTGGCATGGTGGACGACTGACAAATCGATCGACAGCCTCTGGACGTCTCCACAATGCCAAAGAAAAATCCCGCCCGCGCTGCGCTTCCCAAGCCCGATGCCCGAATGGAACTGCTGGCCGCCCGCCGCAACGCCAAAATGGCGCGTTCAGCCGACGCCTATGTGCGAGGCAGCACCAGCAAGTTTTACGAGTGGCTCGACGGCATGGAAAGTGACGCGTTGCCTCAAGGCCCTGCCGTGTGGATCTGCGGTGATTGCCACGCCGGCAATATCGGGCCGGTGGCGAATGCGCAGGGCCGTGTGGAAATCCAGATTCGCGATCTGGATCAGACGGTAATCGGCAATCCGGCACACGATCTGATCCGGCTCGGCTTGTCGCTCGCAACGGCAGCACGCGGCTCGGATCTGTCCGGCGTCATTACCGTACGCATGATGGAAGCGCTCGCGGACGGTTACGAACGCGCCTTCGACGACGCCTCGGATCACACGGACATCCAGGCCGAAAAACCCGAGGCGGTGCGGGTGGTCATGAGGGAAGCGCTGCGTCGCTCGTGGCAGCACCTCGCCGAAGAGCGCATCGAAGATGTCGAGCCGGAAATTCCACTCGGCAAGCGTTTCTGGCCGCTGTCGAAAAGCGAGCGCAGCGAGATTGCGGCGCTGTTCGAAAAGCGCACGCTTGCGCGTCTGGCCACAGAGTTACGTTCGGAGAACGAAGCGGCGAAAGTCACCGTGCTCGATGCAGCCTATTGGGTCAAGGGCTGCAGTTCGCTAGGGCGTTTGCGTTATGCCGTGCTGCTCGACGTCGACGGTGCCTCGATCGACGGTGACGATCTTTGCCTGATCGACATCAAGGAGGCGGCGCAAGCGGCGGCGCCACGCTACGCCGGCGCGCGCATGCCACGTGACAATGCGCAGCGGGTGGTGGAGGGCGCACGCCATCTCGCGCCGTTTCTTGGCGACCGGATGCGCGCTGCTCGTCTCGCCGAGCGAGCGGTGGTGATTCGTGAACTGTTGCCGCAAGACATGAAGCTTACGATTGAACAACTGACGCGCGATGAAGCGATGAAGGCGGCACGCTTTCTCGCGCTTGTTGTCGGCAAGGCCCATGCGAGCCAGATGGACGACACGGAGCGCAAGGCGTGGCTGGGTGAACTGCGGCGCAGCCGCAGCAAAACCATCGATGCGCCGCCGTGGCTCTGGAAGAGTATTGTGGAACTGATGAGCGGTCACGAGGCGGGCTATCTTGAACACTGCCGGCGTTACTCGCTCGAAGCCGGCGCGTGATAGAGTGCGGCCAGCCTGCCGCCGGCCGGCCCCGCAACGCGCGATGGAACGCTGATTGAGCATGAGCATGGATATCGATTTCGAATGCACGATGTGCGGCAAGTGCTGCCACGATCTGCGTTTGCCGTTGACAGTCGCAGAAGCACTCGCCTGGCTTGGGCGCGGTAACGAAGTGCAGATTCTCTGCGAGGCTTTGCCCTGGCCCGAAGAGCCCGCCGCGGACAATCTGCAGGCGGCTCATAAACGCCGCCGTTCGTTTGCGGCCATGAGCGGCAGCTTGCCCACGCGGATCGTGGTGATCCTGACTGGCGCGTTTGCCGGGCCGTGTCCGAACCTGCAGGCTGATATGCGCTGCGGTATCTATGAGGAGCGGCCGTTGGTCTGCCGCATCTATCCGGCTGAAATCAATCCGTTTATCCAGTTGGAGCCGGCGGCCAAGGGCTGTCCGCCGGAGGCGTGGACGCCTGGGCTTGCGCCGCTGATGCGTGGGGGGCAACTGGTGGATGCGACGACGGTTGAACTGATTCAGCAATCGCGGGCGGCCGATGCTCGGGATGCGGTGGCGAAGCAAAGGCTGTGTGCGTTGCTTGGTGTCGATGTGGCTGCGTTGGCTAATGAGGGGTTTGTGGTGCATACGCCGAAGCGTGAGGCGTTGCTTGCGGCGCTTGAGCGGGTGGGGGCGCAGGCGGATGGTTTGGGTGTTGCGCAGGGCGTGGAGGCAGTTGCTGCTGAGTCGGAGTCTGGCGCGTTGCCGAGTTGGCGATTTGTGTCGAATCGCCGGGCAACCGTAAACACGCTTGAGTCGGTGGGGGCGCTCAGTGCCTGGGTTGATGCCGATCGTCCGGAGGCCTTTGAATATCTCGGCTTTTTTCCCGCGGCCGCTGCTTAGCGAGCGTTCTGCCCGCGCGGAGGACGCAGAGCGTTAAGTGTTCTGCGTCAGGTACTTGCGGCGCGTTCAGACGGGTTGTCCACAGCCTTATGAACGGTTTCTGTGGACAAGTTTTTCTGAAGGTATAGCAGTCGAGCAGGCATCCGGTCTGTTTGAGTTTGGCGACCTGGTTGTAGGCGCAGAGATCTGTTCTGGCAACAGACTCAGGAAGCCGGGCCACCGGCGCGTATCGGTCATGCTGATGACCCCTCTGCTTTGTCTTCGAAGCTAAGCATTTTTTCGAGCTTGAGTCCCCCTCGTTTCATTCCCCGGTTTTCCTCCCTTTTTTAGGATGACAAACCGTTTTACCATGCCGGACGTTGCTCGTCGTTCGCCACACATTTATCCGGAAGGGTGTCTTTCCGAGGGCCCGTTTTTTCGAACATTAGCGCGTTTGATTTTCAGAACGCGCTAAAGATCGCATTGGCACTTACTGGCATGGGCGGTTTCCAGATGAGTCCGATCGCCGGGTGTGCAGCGGCCGGCGCAGCGCGGAACAACAACAAGAAAACAGGGACTCGTGTATGGCGGAATTCGATCCGGTTGCAAACCTGCTAACAGGACGGCAGGCGTATTTCCTCGATGTACCTGGCACGGACAGCGCAGCGGCGCTCTCGGTCGTATCGTTCGAAGCGACCGAAAAGATGGGCGAGCCCACCGAGGTGCGCATTGTGCTGACCCATCCGTTGCAGCTTGCGCGCGCTGATTACCTGAACCTCGATGCGAAGTTCTCCATCGTGCCTGACGGTGGGCCGCCACGCAAAATCTCGGGCTTCATCGCGCGCTTCTCCACGATCCAGACCACGAAGGACCATGTCAAGTACGAGGTCGTGCTGAAGTCGCATCTGGCGCGGCTGGAGGCCGTGACCCGCAGGAAAGTATTCCAGCATGCCAGCACGCCCGACATTATCGCGGCGATCCTGCGCAGCCATGGGCTCAGGGAGCACCAGTTTTCATTCAGGTTGCGCAGGCAATACCGCAAGCATCTGTTCCGCATGCAGCACCAGATGAGCGACAGTGCCTATATCCACATGCTGGCGGAAAAGGCCGGAATCTACTACTTCATTGTGGAGACGGAATACGGCGATCAGGTGGTCTTTGGGGACGACATAGACCATTACATTTACGACGAGCCGCAACGGATTGTGCCGTATCGCGAGGCGGCGGGACTTGAAGCGGGCGGCGTCGAGGCAGTGACGGCGATCAAAACCCATACCGAGACGGTGCCGCAATCGTTCGTCGTAGCGGATTACAACCCGGCCCAGGCCTGGGAGCGATTCAGGGATGAAGCCAACGTCGCGCCGCAAGACGAAACTACCTACGGCCAGACGTATATCTACGGCACGCACCACCTCGACCAGGCGGGCGCGAAGTGGGAGGCGCAGCTTCGGCACGAAGCCGCCATTGCCTGGCAGGTCGTGTATGAGGGCGAAAGCAACGTGCTGGCTTTGCGGTGCGCGAGCGTGCTTGAGATGGACACCACCTTGCCCGATGCGCCGAAAGGCCAGGTGATTGTCGAGGTGACGCACAGCGGCGCACGCGACAGGCCCTATGCGAATAGCTACAAGGCGATTCCTGCCGACCGCCGTTTCCGTCTCAGACTCGAACCGGAAACCTGGTCCAAAGTGACCGGCACACTTTCAGCGCGCGTCACAAGCCCGGACTCGTACAAATATGCCTATATAACCGCAAGCGGACACTATACGGTTCGCTTCGATGCGGACTTCGAAACGTGGCCCAATGGCGGCGAGAGCGTACCGCTACGCCTGGCGAAGCCGTTCGCCGGAAAGTTGCAGACCGGTTTCCACTTCCCCGCGCTGGACGATGCCGAAGCCGTGATCGTTTGTCGTGACGGCGACCCGGACAAGCCTGAAATCGTCGCCTTCCATCACCACAGCCAGGCGCGCGACCTCGTCACGAACGACCGTCGATGGCTCTCGCGCAACATGATTCGCACGCAATCGAATAACAAGTTGCGTATGGAGGACTGGGCAGGCCAGGAAGGCATCAAGGTCAGCACGGAACACTCGGGCAAGTCGCAACTGAATCTCGGCTATCTCGTCAACAGCAGGCTGGAGTACCGGGGCGAAGGCTACGAGCTGAGGACTGCGGGCTGGGGGGCGCTTCGCGCGGGCAAGGGGGTGATGGTCACGACCTACGACCGCCCCGGCGCGACCGGCAGGCAGCTCGACATGGAGGAGACCATCGCCCAGCTTGAGAGCGCGTTGGCGACGGCGAAGGCGTTGGCGGCATCGGCCAGCAGCGCCAAGGCCGAGCCTGCCGATACTGATGCGCAGCAGCAGATGAGGGAGGATCTGGATGGCCTGAAGAAACCGGGGCTGCTCATGAGTACACCCGCTTCGGCGGCGCTCGTGGCGGCCCAGGACGTGCAGTTTGCGGCGCAGGGCGACATCTCGGCGGTTGCCGGGAAGAACGTCGACTGGAGCGTGCTCAAACGCTTTACGGTGGCGGCGGGCGAAAAGCTGTCTCTGTTCGCGCAGAAACTTGGCATCAGGATTTTTGCAGCCAAAGGTCCGGTCGAAATTCAGGCGCAGACCGATGCCATGTCGCTGATCGCGGAACAGGATCTGACGGTGTCGAGCGTCAATGGCACGGTGCGCATCTGTGCGAAGAAGGAACTGACGCTTGAGTCGGGTGGCGCGTTCATCCAGATGAAGGACGGCAGCATCACGCTCGGTGGCCCGTTCGACCTGTTCATCAAGACGATCACGGTGCAGAAGCAGGGTAAGGCGACACTGAACATGCCGCTGGACCTGAACCACCCAGCGCTCGCCGGCATGCCGACCACGCCATTGACGTTCTACGCGGGTGCGTCGCCGGCCTCTCGCGCGGCGATTCCCGCGAACATGCCCTACAGCCTGTTCGCGGGCGGTACGCTGGTCAAGCAGAGCGTCATGGACGAAACCGGTCTGCTTCAGGTCGAACACCACCCCACCACTCAGCAATACACGCTCAAGCTTGCCAATGGCGCGAGCTACACGATTCCCGTGGCCGATCAATATCGGGGCAACGCGGATAACGGTGCGCTTGCCAATGGGGGTTTTCACTTCTACGAGGGGCAAAGCGGCACGAATGCTGGCGCGGTTGATCGCGCGCAACACCGCGCCGACTATGACGAACTGCTTGATACGGACGCCTGACCATGACCCAGCAACTACCGATTACCGTACCCATCGCGCTGTCGTGCGCGCGGAGCGCGGTGATAACCCTGCCGTGGTTCGTGCAGAAGACGGAATATCGTCCAAAGCCCGCCAACTACACGCCGCTTGTGAACGGCCACGATGCGTTCGGAGCACTCTATGACGCCATTGACAAGGCGACGCGTACCATTGATTACATCTGCTGGGGTTTCCAGCCGTCGATGTATTTCAAACGGGACGGTGGCAAATCGCTGCGTATTGGCGATCTGCTCATCAGGAAGGCCAAAGCGGGTGTCAAGGTTCGCGTCCTGTGCTGGCTCGATTCCGCCTGGATCGCGCAGATCGGCGAACAGGAGGTACCGGGGTGGACCGAGGGTGCGCGGTTCATGACACAGAACGAGGATGCATATCAGATCGCCTACGACCGGAACTGGTATCACAACGCCCGGTTGCCGGCAGGCGGCAAACCTTCGGGTGCAGCGCCTGCCGGATCGCAGATGTATACCGCACTCAGACAGGACCCGTACCAGATATTCGGTTCGCAGTCCTTCAGGGATATCGGCATCGAACTGGTGACGCGTGACTTCTCGCTGCACGACCGCGAGGAGATCATGTATCGGGAAAAACTCATGCGGGGAAGCGGCGATGGCCCAACATCCGGGACTATTGGCGCATACGGTGCGGAACCCTCCCATCACCAGAAAATGGTGCTGATCGACTATGAAGCGCCGGAAGTGGCTGTGGGCTTCGTGATGGGACATAACACGCTGGATGCCTATTGGGACGATGACCGTCACAGCTACGCGAAGAAAGCGCCGGGCCAGGGGCGCAATGGTGATACACCACGGCAGGACATGTCGGCCATCGTGGCGGGGCCGATTCTCGAACATCTGAACGACAATTTCTGCTGGGCGTGGCAACGTGATGCGAAGGAAGACCTGCTCGCAAAGCGTAGTGGATTTGCAGCGCAGTTAGAACCGCGCGACAGGATCGGTACACGCGTCATGGCGCACATCAGCCGCACGCAGTCGCAGGAAGGTGTGCGTAACATCAGGGCGCTTTACCTTCAGGCGGTCAATAACGCAACGAAATTCATCTATATCGAGAATCAGTACTTCCGCTGGCCGGCTCTTGCGGAAAAGATCAAGAGCGCGGTACAGGCGCAGATCTGCGCAGGACGTGATCCTGCAAAGCCGGTTCATCTTTTTGTTGTGACCAACGCGAACAGGGACGGTATCGGGCAGGGGCCTGGAACGACCTATGACATGCTCAATAGTCTTGGCCGCGCGGACACCATTCCGGTCATCGCGAAGGAAGAGCGCAGTGACGCGCTCGGCTCCGCATTGCAGGATGTCCGGAAAGAGGTTACGGCGGCGAACACGCAGATGCGAAACGCGAGCAGCCCGCGGGAACGGGCCGACGCACAACGCGCCGTTGACGCAGCGCAAGCCAGGCAGGCGAAGCTGCAACACGAGTACGACGACAACCTCAACACGGGCAAGGCGGTTCTGCCGCAGCCGATCCCGGGTCTCAAGGTTCACGTCTGTTCGCTGGTTGCGCCCGACTCGCCAGCAGGCAGCCCCTGGATGCCAGTTTACGTTCACAGCAAGATCATGATCGTTGACGACGTGTTTCTCACGCATGGTTCGGCCAACATCAACCGGCGCAGCATGGAAGTGGATAGCGAACTGAATATCTGTCACGAGCGCATGGACGTGACGCAGCCGTTGCGAAGGCGCCTGTGGAATATCCATACAAATAGCATCGAAGACGGCGCGTCGGACGACCCGAAACTTGCGGCCGCAGCGTGGGAGTACATCATCAGTCGGAACGCAGGAAAGCAGAAAAACGGTGAGACGCCGCTTGCGTCGCTCGTCGGTTTCATGTGGACGGGCGCGAGCCGTTTGCGGCTGGACTGAACGATGAAGAGACGAAGTAAATCAGTTGCGATCTACCTGGCGCTTGCGCTCAGCGCCTGTTCGAACAAGGATAATCCGATGCCCACTCAAGCCGAATGGAGCGCCGTGCGCGCGAAACTGGCCTTCACCTGTGTCCACGAAGCTGACCACCTGCCACCGCTCGACCCGCGGGCTGATACGCTGTTCAAATATGCCCTGTTCCTCGAAAAGAAACCCGGCCCGAAGGACTTCAATGCTGCTGCGCGCTACTACCGGATCGCCGCCGCGTATGGTCACTACAAGGCCAACCACAACCTGCAACTGCTGGTCTCCACTGGACAGGCATCGTCGCCCCATGCGGCCACGGAAACGATTGATCTGGCCGAACAGTTGATCGCTGCGGGCATCCCTGGCGGCTATTACGACATGGGTCACTACCTCGAACTCGGTTACGGCGTGAAGCAGGACGAGAAGAAGGCACGGATTTATTTCCGCAAGGCCGCTGACCTCGGTAGCCCCGAAGGGCAATACTATGTCGGCGACCTGCTTTCCGCAAAGGATCGCGCGCCGGACATTTCTCGACAGATGATGGAATGTGCGATCGATCAGGGTTATGGAAAGGCTGGCAGCTATCTAGGTATCGATCTTGTGGATCACCAACTCTATGCAGAAGCCGTCAAGGCGTTCCAGCGGGGTGTGGCCGCAGGTGATGCGACATCTGCCTTCGCTTTGCGGCATGGATTCGATGCGGTCCCGTCTGACAAATTCTATTACATTGGACTGTCCAACGATTCTGAACGCTCGCGTCGGTACGGTTTGATCTGGAATTTCCTTGATGCTCACCAAGGCCTGAATCCGAATGTTCCGGACATCGATCAGATCGTTCCGCTGCCGCCCGCGAAGCTACCGGAATGGGACGGTACGTTCCAGTGGCAGAAGGAGCAGGACGCCGCCCAGCCACCGCAGAAGCCTGCTGAGGCACTGGTTACAAAGCTGGCTAGTGAGAAGAACCTCGACCCTGCGACGGGCCTGCCTCTCCCGCCGACCAAAAAGGACAACCGTTTGCCGCTTGGCGCCACGGCTCGCACCAACGAGTTCTGCCCGCAGGATGGCGTCTGGCGCGCGAAACAATGGGCGGGTTTCAGTCCGGACGCGACACAGCGTATCGGCAAGGGAGAAATCATGCCGCGCCTCACCATAACCCAGCCGCGTGCCATACCGGGACTCGACGCGTTGCTTGGGATGCGCCAGCACCATACCGATGTGACGTGGAGCCTGGTTGCCTACAGCGACGAGGCGTAGGACACCCGGTTCAACCAACGTCAACCGGTGCAGCGTGGAGGTGGACAGCGAACCGAACATCTGTCATGAGCGCATGGATGTGACGCAGTCGCTACGCAGGCACCTGTGGGATATCCATATCAATAGCATTGAAGACGGCGCGTCGGACGACCCGAAGCGCGCGGCCGCAGCGTGGGAGTACGTCATCAGTCGGAACGCCGGAAAGCAGAACAGCTATGAGACGCCGCTTGCGTCGCACGTCGGCTTAATGTGGACGGCCGCGAGCCGTTTGCGGCTGGACTGAACGATGAAGAGACGAAGTAAATCAGTTGCGATCTACCTGGCGCTTGCGCTCAGCGCCTGTTCGAACAAGGATAGTCCGATGCCCACTCAAGCCGAATGGAGCACCGTGCGCGCGAAACTGGCCTTCACCTGCGTCCACGAGGCGGACCACCTGCCGCCGCTCAACCCGCAGGCTGATACGCTGTTCAAATATGCCCTGTTTCTCGAAAAGAAACCCGGCCCGAAAGACTACGATGCGGCCGCCCGCTATTATCGGATTGCCGCCGCGTATGGTCATTACAAGGCCAACCACAACCTGCAACTGCTGGTATCCACCGGACAGGCATCGTCGCCCCACGCGGCCACGGAAACGATTGACCTGGCCGAACAGTTGATTGCTGCGGGTATCCCGGGCGGCTACTACGACATGGGCCACTACCTCGAACTCGGTTACGGCGTGAAGCAGGACGAGAGGAAGGCGCGGATTTATTTCCGCAAGGCTGCGGACCTGGGAAGTCCGGAAGGGCAGTATTACGTGGGTGATTTACTTTCGGGTAAAGATCGCGCTCCGGACATTTCGCGGCAGACGATGGAGTGCGCAACTGACCAGGGATACGGAAAGGCAGCTAGTTATCTCGCTGTAGACTTGAAGACAGATAAGCAATACTCACGGGCTGTCCAAGCATTTCAAAAGGGTGTGTTAGCGGGTGATGCGCAATCGGCGTCCTTCCTGAAATATGGTTTCGATCCGAATACATCGGATGAGATGTCTTACATCGGACAGCCTAAGGATCACGAACGATCACGCCGCTACGGTTTGATCTGGAAGTTTCTCAACTACCGCGAAGGCCTCAATCCGAAGGTGGCCGACATTGAGCAGATCGTGCCGCTGCCTCCCGCGAACCTACCGGAGTGGGATGGTACGTTCCAGTGGCAGAAGGAGCAGGACGCCGCCCAGCCACCGCAGAAGCCTGCCGAGTCGCTGGTTACAAAGCTGGCCCATGAGAAAAACCTCGACCCTGCGACGGGCCTGCCTCTCACGCCGACCAAAAAGGACAACCGTTTGCCACTTGGCGCCACGGCTCGCACCAACGAGTTCTGCCCGCAGGATGGCGTCTGGTGCGCGAAACAATGGGCGGGTTTCAGTCCGGACGCGACACAGCGTATCGGCAAGGGAGAAATCATGCCGCGCCTCACCATAACCCAGCCGCGTGCCATACCGGGACTCGACGCGTTGCTTGGGATGCGCCTGCACCATACCGATGTGACGTGGAGCCTGGTTGCCTACAGCGACGAGGCGTAGGACACCCGGTTCGACCAACGTCAACCGGTGCAGCATGGAGGTGGGCAGCGAACCGAACATCTGTCATGAGCGCATGGACGTGACGCAGCCATTGCGCAGGCACCTGTGGAATATCCATATGGGAGGCGAGAGGAACGGTGCATCGGACGACTCGAAGCTCGCGGCTGCAGCGTGGGAGTACATCATTACGGAAAATGCCCGTAATCAAACAAATGGACTAGCTCCCATCGCGTCACTCATTGGATTCACGTGGACCGGTGCGAGCCGTTTGCGGCTGGACTGAACGATGAAGAGACGAAGTAAATTAATTGCGATCTGCCTGGCGCTTACGCTCAGCGCCTGTTCGAACAAGGATAATCCGATGCCCACGCAAGCCGAATGGAGCGCCGTGCGCGCGAAACTGGCCTTCACCTGCGTCCACGAGGCGGACCACCTGCCACCGCTCGATCCGCAGGCCGATACGCTGTTCAAATATGCGCTGTTCCTCGAAAAGAAACCGGGTCCGAAAGACTTCGACGCCGCAGCGCGCTACTACCGGATCGCCGCCGCGTATGGTCACTACAAGGCCAACCACAACCTGCAACTGCTGGTCTCCACCGGACAGGCATCGTCTCCCCACGCGGCCACGGAAACGGTTGACCTGGCCGAACAGTTGATCGCTGCGGGCATCCCTGGCGGCTACTACGACATGGGCCACTACCTTGAACTCGGTTACGGCGTGAAGCAGGACGAGAGGAAGGCGCGGATTTATTTCCGCAAGGCTGCGGACCTGGGAAGTCCGGAAGGGCAGTATTACGTGGGTGATTTACTTTCGGGTAAAGATCGCGCTCCAGACATTTCGCGGCAGATGATGGAGTGCGCAACTGACCAGGGATACGGAAAGGCAGCTAGTTATCTCGCTGTAGACCTGATGACAGATAAGCAATACTCACAAGCTGTCCTGGCGTTTCAAAAGGGTGTGGCCGCGGGTGATGCGGCATCTGCCTTCGCTTTGCAATATGGGCTCGATTCGGACCCGTCGGACAAACTCTATTACATTGGACTATCCAAGGATTCTGAACGCACGCGTCGGTACGGCTTGATCTGGAATTTTCTTGATGCTCACCAAGGCCTGAATCCGAAGGTCCCGGACATCGATCAGATTGTGCCGCTGCCTCCCGCGCAGCTACCGGAGTGGGATGGCACGTTCCAGTGGCAGAAGGAGCAGGACGCCGCGAACCCACCGCAGAGACCCGAGGAGAAGCTTGTTGAACGTCTTGCGCGTGATAAGAACCTTGACCCGGCGACAGGGCTTCCTCTGGCTCCCGCCAAAAGCGCGAAGGATGAGCGCGCGCCTTTGGGTACTGTCGCGCGCACGAGTGAACTGCCGCCTGAGAGGAATCCTGAGAACCGGCGCGACAGCCCTATTTTTCTTTTCTCCCGTACTACTGGGGGCAACGGTATTGCTCAAGGAGGAATTGTTTGATGAGCATACCGACCAGGTGAAAGAAGTCACGCACTCTCCGCTAACTGTAGCTGGCGCAACGTTTCCGGCCGGTACCCCCGCTTGGTATGAGCAGGCCGGTGGCGTGTCCGACCGGCATCTGCTATCCGGCCGGCACATGCGACGTACGTCACGGGAAATCCATATCCGCCCCGTCACCCCTCGCCACTTCATCTGCTAGTTAGACAACGAAACATAAGGCGAAGTCAAAGGCGTCGGCGGGAACGGCTGCAAACCATTCTGCTTCGTAAAGCTATATCGCACATACACGGCGGCCAGCCATTCACGATATTGATAAGCATTGCCGAGCGAAGCAGTCGCGCCCACCGCCAGTTGCGGCCCAAGCTGATACTCGCCGACTGCGCTAAATGAGTACGCGACTCCCGTCTTGCTCTGACCGGGGTAGATCGCGCCGCTGTCGAGCGTGGTCGTGGTGACGCTGTCCATGTTCGTCGCGGCCTCGCTCTGCAATGTCGAGTCCGTCGGGAAATACGGCGAAGAATTGAGGCGATAGTGCTGTACGCCGATCGATCCCTTGAGGTCGTAAGTGAATTGACCGTTGCGACCCATGTACTCGATAGGCAGGTTCAGGATGACGTACTGCTGCGGACTAAAGTAGCCACCTTGGCCATACGTGAAGTAGGACAGATTCTTGTCGTAGTGCATGAGCGTCGTGTTGACGCCGACAGTGAAGGTTTGATCGGCGTCTTTATAGACGCGCGTATAAACCCCGCCGCCGCCTTTAACCGCAAAGTTATCTTCCACGTTGCGGCCGGTGTAATACTGGCCCGAGCCGTTCACGTACAGACCGCTCGTGCCGTCGTCCCAGGCGATGCTCGCGAGACCACCGTTCGACGTTACGCCACCCCACTCGAGGTTTTGCCCCGAGTCCTTTGCACCTGCGTACGAGAGCAAGCTGTCCGTGACTGCGCGCCTGGCGACGGCAAGTGTGTACGACACCTTGTCGGTCACGCTGCCGTCGTACTCGGCGCCACCGACGATGTTCTCAATCGGAAAGCCGATCGGTGTCGTGCCGACGTCGGCCTTGAAACTCCGGGCTTCATAGCCAATTGATAAACCCACGCCGCTTGCATTTTGCGAACCGAACTGATTGGTTGCATCGACCACTTCGGTCGAGCTTGTCGTTTTGCCAGGCAGATAGGGCGCGAGCCCCGATCCAAACCGTGCGATCGTCGAGAGCTGGTTGCTCGCAGTGCCCGCGTCGAGGGTCACCGGCGTGGCTGTCACAACGATGTGGCCGTTGCCGGCCTGGATGCGCCCCTGGATCGGCGCTTCGATATCGGTCAACTGGGACAGACCGTCTTCGCCTGACCGGTTGCGAAATACGACGCCGCCGGAAACCGTACTCGTCTGCTCTCGATTGACCTGCGCCAGTTCCTCGGCAACACCAAGTGTCTGCGAATTGGCAGCATTGACCGGCGACGGCGCATAGCTGCCGCCGCTAGCCGGCGCAGCTTGCGCAGCGGGAGCCTGCGGATAATACGGCTGCGCATAACCCGCCGGCGGTTGCGGAATATACGGCTGCTGCTGCGCGTAGGCTCCCTGATTCGCATAGGGCTGCTGAGGATACGCCGGTTGCCCATACCCCTGCTGCGGATACGGCTGCGGCGCATACCCTTGCTGTTGTTGCGGGTAAGGCTGCGTATATCCCTGCTGTTGCGGATACGGTTGCTGACCGTAATACGGCTGCTGCCCATAACCCTGTTGCTGACCATACGGCGCTTGCGCGTACGCCTGTCCCGCGCCGTTCGCCTTGTGCGTGGTGGCCTGATTGCGGGCCGTCTTCTGCTTCTTGCTAGCCTTGCTCTGATTCGCAGGAAGCGGCGCATAGCCGCCCTGAGTCTGCTGTGCCGCTGCATTGGCCTGCGCCTCGCGTGCCGCAGGCGACATCGGCCACGGCGTCGACACGTAGGGCGCAGGCGCCCCATACGGCGTCGCAGCTTGCGCAGGATAAGGCGCGTTATACGGCAGCGGCGCCTGTTGCATCGGCGCCTGTCCCTGTCCCGGATACGGTTGCAAGGGCATAGCGCCGGGTGCGCCCGCCTGGGACGAACCGGAGTCATCGGGACCGTAGTCGCCCGCTGCGTTACTCGAACTCGGCGCACTGGAAGGCGCGCCATAAGGCGTCGTGTACGGGACCACAGGCGCGACAGGCGCCGTGGGCGCCACATAGGGCGCTACGTACGGTGCGGGCTGTGAAGGCGGCGGATAGGTCGGCACGGTCTGCGTCTGATAGGAAGACTGCGAATACGGGGACGCGCTGGGCGCGGCATACGCCGGTGCCCGTGCGCCGACGTTGAAGCCAGCGCCTGCGCTGGATGTACCACTCGAGCCGGCGGCATCGGCCGGCACATCGACGGCGGTTTTTCCTTCGAACGGATTGGTGCCGGGCAGCGGCGTCGCGCCGATCCGGCGCATGGCCACTTCCCAGCCGCGTGGCACATTGCTCGCCGAGCCGGCGCGCGGCGCGGCCAAACCCACGGGTGTGTTGGCCGCGACCAGCGAGCGTTGCAGATACGTGGCCGCAAGCGTCAGCTTGCCCTCGGCGCGATACATGCGGCCAACGGCTGCCAGCACGCCGGGGTCGTCCGGCGCAGCATTCAGTGCCTGGGTGGCAAGCGCCTCTGCATAACGGAAATCCTTCGCGCCTGTAGCGGCAGGGATGGCCGCCAGCATCAGGCTCAGATCATCGGGGCGGCGCGTAAGTGCTACGCGGTAACTGGCGAGCGCATTGCGGTCATCGCCCGCCGACCCATAAAGGCGTCCAAGCGCAGCCTGCAGATCCGGATTGTCAGGCATCGCCGCGAGCCACGGCGCGATCACGTCGTAAGCGCTTGCGAGGTCGCCACGCTGCCGAACGGCATCGCATTGCCGTACGACGATCGTCAGATTCAGGTTGCCGAAATCGGTGCGTTGTTGCGGCGTCAACTGCATCCCGGCGAGCTGGCGCATCACCGTGCCCAGTTCGGCATCCTGATGAGTCGCGAGCAGGATGCCGGCGTATTGCAACAGCAGATCCGTATTGCCGGGCGCGGCGCTCATGGCGCTGCGCACGAGCCACAGTGCGCGGTTCGAATCGCCTGCCTGTTGATAGGCCGACGCCACCACGCCGATCAGCTCCGGATTGCCGGCTGCCACGGGTTCCGCGGCGGCGAGTGTCGCGAAGGCCTGCTGGGTCTGGCCGTGCTTCGCCATCTGGATCGCGAGGCTCGCCTGTTGATGTACCCACAGGCGGTGCTGCAACGTCGCCATGGCGTCGGTGCGCTGGGCTGGCGGAATCCGGTCCAGTTGCGAGAGGCCGGTTGACCAGTCCTCGGTTTCCGCCGACAGCAACGCACTCGCATAGAGCGCATCGGTCATGTCGGGATGAGCCGCCAGAAGTCCGTCCATCATGCTGCGCGCGTTGCCGATCGCGCCCTGGCGCACGTAAATGCGCGCGAGGTCGAGGCGCATCCACGGATCGTCAGGATTGCTGAGCAGCGCGTCTTCGAACAGGCTGCGTGCCGCGCCCAGATCGCCACGCGCTTCGGCGGCACGCGCCTGAGCGGCCTGCGCTTCGCCGCGCAGCCGATCGATACCGCCTGCTTTCGACTGCTGTTCGGCATTGAGCTGATTGGCAAACTGCAGCGCTTCGTCGCCGCGTCCCTGCGCAGCAAGTGCGCCGACGAGGCCGCGAATCGCGTCGGGGTTGTCCGCCTGGCGACGCAACGCCATCCGGTATGCCTGTTCCGCACCGGCCGGATCGCCGTTGTTCAGCAGCATTTCGCCGAGCAGCACCTGCGCGGTGACATCGGACGGGTTGATCGCAATGGCGCGCTCGAATAGCGACTTGGCCTTGGCGAATTCCCCGTTGCTGCGTGCGCCGATCGCGTCGCTGGTATAGGTCCAGTAGGTCGCGCTCAGCAACGCGTCTTTCCAGCGTGCCGGGTTGCCGCTGCGCGAGGCCCGCTCCAGGTCGTCGCGCGCTTCGGAGAAGTGTTCCTGCTTGAGTGCGGCGATACCCATGCCGCCGAGCGCGTCGCTATCGTTCGGACTACTCGCCAGCACTGAAGAGAATTTGGCGCGCGCCGTGGCAAGGTCGCTGCGGTCGAGCGCAGCGAAGCCTTCGGCGATCGTGCGGCCGCGTGCATCGACGGCAGCGTTCTGCTGGGCGCGTTCGCGCGCCGCGCTGTCCTGTTGCACCATCGAATCGAAGCGCGCCTTGACTGCGGCATCATCGGGTGCAAGTTGCAGGTAGCTCTGATAGAGCGGGGCGTCGGGGGCGCGTGCATCGAGCCATAGCAACGCTTGCCGCCAGCTCTTGCGTGCGGCCGGGCCCACCGTGTTGTCACCGGAGAGCTTCTCGAGCTGGCCGATACCTTCCCGACGCGTGACGTCGCGATACGTCAGATGCTGGGCGTATGCGAGCGCGTAGCGCGGATCGTCCGGATTCTGTTGCGCGAGCTGCTGCAGTCCGCGGCGTGCCTGGTCCCAGCCTTGCGGCGTGGCCGCGAGTGCCTGGTAGTACTCGAGCTGCAGCTCGGGCGTAGCGGGTTTGCCTTGCAACGCGCGCTGATATTCCTGCACGGCGCTCGCCGCCTGGCCGCTTTGTTGCAGGCGCCGGGCGTCGTTGACGGTCTGGTCGCGCACGCTGCTTTCGCCAAGGCGCCGGCCGAGATCGTCGATGGTCGGATAGTTCGGCGCGACTGCCCGCAGGCGCGCCAGATATTGCTGCGCGCCGCTGCCGTCCTTGCGGTCGGCGAGCACCATGCCCATGCCGAACAGGGCGTCGGGCTGCTTGGGATCGATGCGCAGCACTTTCTGCCACGCCTGCTCGGCGAGGTCGCCGCGGTGGTGCGCTTGCCAGTACTTGCCCTGATCGATCAGCACGTTGAGCGGATCAGACGAAGCCTGGGCAAAAGCGGTGGTGGGCAACGTCGCCGCAGCGACGCTAGCGAGGCTCAGCGCCAGCGCGAGGGCGCTCAATCGCATGCGTTTCTCCAACTCGGCACGAGGCGGCCGGCATCGTCGAAGCGATAGCGGCCATCGATGAATCCGGTGCCGAACAAGCCCAGCACACGATCGTAATAGACTGGTTCGTGACCTGCGACGGGGTTGTCGAGCGCAGCCAGGTGGGTGCGCGCGAGTCCGAGGCCGCGCTCGTCGCCGAGCGCCTTGAAGTAAGGCGCAAGTGCGCCCCAATAGCTCAGCGGTCCTTCGCCGCTGACGCTGCCGGTGGTCGCCGCGACCTTCTCGGGCGGGAAGCCCACCTGGGCGACCTGATTGCGCATGCCGCCGAGGGCGGCGAGCCAGGGCTTGGCGAGCGGATCGGCAGAAGCCGTCATGCCGGCCCAGAGATACACGCGGATCGCGTCGTAGCTGCCGGTGTCGCCGTTCTTCGGATCGACCACGAACTGGCCGGCGCGCCATGCCGCCCAGTCGGGCACGAAACCTTGTGGCGACGTTGTTTTGACGAGCTGGTACGCGGCATCGGCGAGTTTGTTCCACGGGCCGCCCGGCTGCGCCTTGGCGAGCGCACGCAGCACGGGCAACGGCAGGTAGCTGGGATTCAGGCGCGTCACGCCGCCGGCCTGGAAGCCCTGCGGGCCGGGCAGCAACATGGGGCCGAGGCCAGGCAGGCTGGTTACTTCCTTGCTCACGATCTGCGCGGCGAGTGCTTCACCGAGTTTCGTATAGTCCGTGTCGCGCCACAAACGGCCCGCTTGCAGCAGATCGTAGGCGATCCACAGATCGGAGTCCGAAGCAGAATTCGGATCGAGCACGCCGAACGAGCCATCCGGCTTCCTGCCCCATTGCCATGCAGGCAGACGCAGGTTCTGCGCGTCGAACTGGTTGCCGGCGAGGTTGGTGCGAGTCCAGTCGAGCAGCCGGTCGAAGGTGGCGCGATCGTTCGCGACCAGCGCGAAGAACATGCCGTACGACTGGCCTTCGGAGGTGGTTTGCTGGGTCGGCGTCGAATAGTCGATCACGCGCCCATCGGCCTGCACGAAGTGCTCGACGAAGGTGCGATACGCTGGCCAGTCGCACTGCGCGGAAGTCGAAGCCGGGGCCGTAGCCGCGGCGGCCGCGGTCGGGATGGCCGCTGACGTCATGGACGCAACGAGACCGAATGCAAGTGCCAAGGGCGCCGTGTTGAGTTTGACCGCCATATCAATCCTTCAGGCGGCGCGCGGCGATCGAGCGCAGCGCACGGTAGAACAGCGCGGCGATGATCAGCGCGGCGAGGACGCCGCCGAGTAGCAGCAGGAGCGGGTGCGACGACAGCGCCCAGCGCATATATTCCTGCGGCGACAGATGGCCGATGTAGTAAGCCACGCCGTTCGAGGTGATCGTGACGCTGCGGCCATGGATCACGGCCATCGCGCCCTGGATCTGCGGCAACACGTCGGCGTCGAGCAGGGCCGAGCTCAGGTCCGCATCCGACTGGCCCGCGGCGCTGACAAACGCGACGGCGCTACGGTCCTTCTGCAACGGCGATTCGAAACCGGTCAGCAGGGCCGCGCCGTTCGAGCTGACGAGCGACAGGTCCGCGCGCGCCGGCGCGCGTTCCACGCCGCGTTCGCCATGCCACCAGTCTTCCAGCTTGAAGACGATGTCGGAGAGCTCGAACGTGCGCGAGTCGCCATCGCTCGAGAACGGCATCGATTTGGCCCAGCGCTGCAATAGCGGCTGACGGTCGGGAGAGCCGAAAATCAGCAGGTCCTTGTTGGCGTTCTGATCGACCTGGTCGGCGCTCGTGACGGTCACGCCCGTAGAGGGGTAGCCGGTCGAGGCACCCATGCGGCCCATCTCGAGCAGGTACAGGCTGTAGTCGCTCGAGTCGGCATCGTTTGGCAGGACCACGGCGGTTTCGGAGAGGTCCGCCATCCGCGTGAACGGAAAGCCGCTGTTGGCGAACGCCGCCAGATCGGGCAACGCCATGTAATGCGGGAACGACGACAGGTCGATGCTCGAATTCGGATCGATCGAGCCCACCACGTTGTCGAGCAAGCGGCCGTGACATTCGCCGGTGTTCGGAATGTCGTAGTAGAAATGCAGCCGCAACTGTGCCCGCGGCGTCAGCAGCAGGGGCGGAATATAGACAGTGCGCCGCGCGTCAGCGGTCTTGTCCGGCAGGATGTTGTTGAAATAGTGGCCGAGCTCGAACACCGAGGCGGGTCGCGCCGGAATCGGCAGCGCCTGGACGAAACCGTCGTTGATGCTGATGTTCAGCGACGAGCGGTCCGGCGTCGGCCGCACGGTATAGCGGTAGCGCAAGTCGATCGGCGCGCCCTTGGTGTGCCACATGAACAGATCGGGCGGCACGCGCAGGTTGACGCGCACGGCGTCGGCATCGTAGCCGGAGACGGTCAGATCGCGGGCATCGGCCAGTTCGCCAAAACGCACCGGCCGGTTGGTGGGCAGCCAGTTCGGCGCGTCGTACGGAGCGCGTGGGGCGAGTTCGTTCAGTTGTGTGATCGTCGCGCTTTCTCCCGAGAGCACGCTCTGGCCGACACCGAGTGCTTTCGCGGCGGTTTTCAGTTCGGCTTCGTTACGCCCGAGCACCAGCAGCAGTTTGCCGCGCGCTGGAGCTTCGCGGTCCACCACCGCAATGGTCGGTCCGGAGATCGCGGGAATCGTCACGCCGGCGGGCCGTTGGTCGGCAGTGGCGAATATCACGGCATTGCCCGACAGCGGCACTTCGTCGACCTGGGCAGGGAACAGCGCGCCGCGATAGCCAGCCAGCGCACCGAACCACGACGCCACGATACCCGCCGCTTCCAGCGTTTCGTCGCCAGGCTTGGCCGGGAACACGAACGGCAGCTCGAGGCGCCGCACATCGCGGCGATCGAAGAACGGCTGCGGCAGCGCTGCGAGATCCGGTTTGCTGGTGAGCGACGCGTAGGTCAGATCGAGCGAGCTCGCATTGCTGACGGTGGCCCACAGCGACGAGTTCGCCGGGTCCTCACACCGTTCGGTGTAGTGGCCGATCAGCTGCACGTTGAGGTGGTTGAACTCGGTGATGAAGCGCGGATCGATCGACACGTCGCGCGCCACGAGCAGGCCGGCCTGCTCGTGCGGCACCGGCAGCGTTGCCGCGACTTCGCCGTTGATCAGCACCTTCAGTTGCGAGATGCTCGGCAGCAGAGCCGGCGAGTAGCTGTAGATCAGATGCAGGATCGCGCCGGTCACCACTTCGTCGTTACGCACCGAGAAGGCGATACCGTTCTGGCCTTCGGTGCCGCGCAACTGCAGCGGATCGAGCGCGCCGAAGTCGGCAAAGGTGAGCGTCTGGCGACGTCCGCCCGATACCAGCGTGCCGGGTTCCGCGGTGGTCGGCGTCTTGATGCCGAGCGCTTTCACCGAGGACGCCGCGAGCGCCGGAGTCGGCGTTGCCAGCGCGGGCTGGGTGATCGCATTCGGATCGAGCGGTACTGCGGCGCTTGGCGCGGGCACGTTCCCCACGCCAGTGGCGTCGGGCGTGCCGGGCGGCGCGGTGGCGCCATGCGGCGCACCGGCGACGAGCTCCGCAGCCGACGCCAGCGGCACCGCGAACGCGGTCTGAAAAGCCAGCCATAAGGCAAGTCCGCGAACGAGGCGGCTAGAGCGCAAGCGCAATGCCCATCCTGTCATGCCGTGCTCGCCTTGCAAGTGTTGTTGGTATGTCCGCGCAATCCCATGGCCCATAAGTCAGTCTTTTTTCGTTTCCAGCTTTTTGACATCGATAGGGCGGCTACGCATCGAGCCGCGCAGATCTTCATAGAGGTGTTCGAACAGGCCGGCGATGCCGCGTACGCCGACCAGCAGGACGTGTGAGAGTCCGCGCAACGGGGTGTCCGTTGGACGGCCTTCGGCCCAGCCCATCCAGGCATCGGCGCGGGCGAACGTCGACTTCACGAACTCGTATTCCTGCTCGCGCGACATGGCATCGAAGCGCAAGCCGACCCGGCCGGGTGCCGTGAAGCCGACCGTGGCCGGGAACGCGTATTCCTCATCGCCGCGAAATAGCGACACGGTGACGCGCTCGTGCATCGGCACCTGGATGCCGTTCGGCAGCTCGACGCCGACGCCGCCTTCGGAGTAGTCGATGGTCTGGCAAGCCAGCGTGCGGCCGGTCGAAAATTTCAGCATCACCGGCATCTTCATGGCCACGCGGTGCACGGCGCGAATCTGCCGGCGCTCGCTTGCCGCGGCCACGCTCGCGCCCAGGATCAGCATGTTATAGCCGGTCCATCCCAGATTGAGCACGGTGGTTTTGACTTCGCTGGACACGTCCCACCGCAGGTAGATATGCACGAGTCCGACGATAAAGCCGAGCAGGTTCAACAGCAGCAGGAACAGGTAGGGACGCGAGATCGCCCAGTCGAAATAGTTCTTTTCGATCTGGCCGCCCTTGGCCGTCACGTTGAATTTGCCGAGCTTCGGGTTGATCAGTGCGAGCAGCGTCGGCGCGGTGATGTACGAGGCCAGCACCGATTCATAGACTTCCGCCCAGAACGAATGGCGGAACAGACGCTGCATGCGCGAGTTGGTGATACTCGCATGCATCATGTGCGGCAGCGCGTAGATCGCGATCGTGCCGGCCGCGGCTTCGATCACGTGGGCGCCGAAGAACAGGAACGACAGCGGTGCAGTCAGGAACACGAGGCGCGGCACACCGTAGAAGAAGTGCATCATCGCGTTCAGGTAGCACAGCCGCTGGCCGATTTTCAGGCCTTTGCCGGTCAACGGATTGTCGATCCGGAAGATCTGCGTCATGCCGCGCGCCCACCGGATCCGCTGGCCGATGTGGCCCGAGAGACTTTCTGTGGCGAGCCCCGCCGCCTGGGCAATCGCCAGATACGCGGTGGTGTAGCCGAGGCGGTGCAGCTTCAACGCAGTGTGCGCATCTTCCGTAACGGTCTCGACCGCGATGCCGCCGATCTCTTCCACCATCGAGCGGCGCAGCAACGCACACGAACCGCAGAAGAAGGTGGCGTTCCAGAGGTCGTTGCCGTCCTGCACGAGGCCGTAGAACAGTTCACCTTCGTTCGGCACCTTGCGGAAGGTGCCGAGGTTGCGCTCGAACGGGTCGGCCGAGAAGAAATGGTGCGGCGTCTGCAGCATCGACAGCAGCTTGTCGCGCAGGAACCAGCCGAGGCCGATCTGCAGGAACGAGCGGGTGGGGATGTGATCGCAGTCGAAGATCGCGAGGTACTCGCCGCTGGTGATCTTCAGTGCTTCGTTGATGTTGCCGGCCTTCGCGTGGCGGTTGTGCGTGCGGATCGTCCAGTGCACGCCGACTTCCTCGCAGAACGCCTTGAACTCCGGACGGCGGCCGTCGTCGAGCACGTGGATGGACAGCTTGTCGGCCGGGTAGTCGAGTGCGAGCGCTGCGTAGATGGTCGGTTTGACGACCGAGAGCGGCTCGTTGTACGTGGGAATGAACACGTCGACGGTCGGCCATGCGTTGCGGTCGGCCGGCAAGGGCATCGGCTCGCGCTTGAGCGGCCAGGCGGTCTGGAAGTAGCCGAGCATCATCACGATGGTCGAATAGACCTCGGCCGATACCAGCAGCAGACCCCAGACGGCGTCGAGCGGATGCTCCCAGTAGGTGGTGGCCGTCAGCCGCCAGAACATATAGCGGCCTGACGCGACCACCGACAGCATGATCATGACGAGCGTCGCATAGCGTCCCTGCAGTCGGCGAAACAGCAGCGCGCAGATAAAGCAGCAGGTCGCGAAGGTCAGTTGCTCGTAGAACGCCAGCGGCACGGTGAACACGAAGTACAGGATCACCAGCGCAAACAGCGTCAGGCAGACGGAGACGACCGTGCTGCCCCACAGGCGCGCGTCGACGATGCGCTCGAGCCGCGAAGGTGGCGCGGCGGTATCGATGCCCTCTGATTGCGGTGTGCTCATGCAACACTCCTCGGCGAAACAGCGATCGCGTCGATTCGCGACATCAGCCACTGGCCGCAGGAGCGAAAATCGACGGCTGCCTGGCTGAGCGGATCGTAGTGAATCAGCGTGGTGTCGCAGGCAAGCGACTCGCTGACGCCTTCGTCCTGATGGATGACTCCAGGGAAGAGCTTGTCGCCGAGCAGATGGCGCAGCACCTTGAGGACGTCTTTGGTCAACTGGCGCGACTGGTCGACCTGATTGATCACGTAGCCGACACCGCCGAACTCCGGACGCGGCGAGGCATAGGTTTCGATCATCCGCTCCATCTGCGGAATCGCCGCGTAGGAGGCGGCGTCCGCCAGCACCACGTTCAGCGCGAAGGTCGCCGCGCACAGGGCTGTGCGCGTATACACCGACGAGCCTGGCGGTGTGTCGATGACGACGATGTCGGAGGCTTCGAGCCGTAGCGTGGCGAGCGCATGCGCGAGCCACAGCGGATCGTGATCGATGTGCGCTTCGAAGCGGCGGCGGTCGTCTTCGAGAACGGCGCCGTAGGGCAGCACCGTGACGCCATCGACGCCGTCGAACATGACGCTCTGCCACGCGTCGCCGCTAAGGGTGGCGCGCGAGAGGCCGTCGATGCTGTCGAGCGGCACACCGAAATGCAGGCGCAGCGCGTTTTGCGGGTCGAGGTCGAGCGCGATCACACGCCGGCCACTGGTGGCGAGAACGGAAGCCAGGTTGGCAGCAAGGGTGGTCTTGCCGACCCCACCCTTCGCCGATACGACCGCAATGACTTTCATGAGCGACGTGGGCCGTTGGTCAGCCACGAGTGAGGAGCAGGCGTTGCCGCGGCGGGTGCCTCGCCGCGCAAACGATCGAATACTGACGCGAGCGGTGCCGCTGTGTTTTGAGGCGCGGGTGTTGCGGTGGCTGAAGCCGGGTTGTGCGCGGCCGGCTTGAACAGCTTGCCGAGGATCGACCCAGGCTGTGCTGTGGCGACTGCCGGGGCGGGTGTGGGTGCGGGTGCCGCTACAGCTGCGCGCGGCGTCCCGGCGGTAAAGCTGGACGAGGTGGTCGGGACGCGCGAGACACCGGCCCCCGCGAACTTTGCGGAAAACAGCGGGGCGGCGGGTGGTGCGAAGGCGCGCAGAGCGGGCGCAACCGACGGTTGCGAGGGAACAGCATGCGCAGTGGCCGGAGCCACTACCGGCGGCACGTCGCCCATATGAGCGATAGAAGCAAAACCGGGAGCTGTCGATGCCACGACCGGCGGGATGGGTGGGACCGTCGGAATCGACGCAGCCGGTGCAACGGCCGCGGCCGCTGCTACCGGCGCGGCGGTCTGGCTTGCGGCGACCTGCGGATCGGCAACCTGCGGCAACGCCGAAAAGCGTTCTGCACCGCGCGGTCCGTCCGCTTTCACGACATTGGCAACCGGCGGAATGTTGCGACGATGCGGCCGCGCAAACAACGGCGCCTTGCTGCGCATCAGCGCCGGCCCGGTCAGCGGCGTGTCGGCGGAGACGGACGCCTCGGGCCTGTCGTCTGCAGCGGCCTGCGCCTGGGCGGCGTCGTCGGCCTGTTTCGAAGCGGCATCGCGCCGTTGCACGATCGCCGGAATCGACGGTTGCGTCAGATCCAGCGTGACGAGCAGCGGCCAGCGCGTGCGCGCCGTGCTGGCCTCGTTCTCGCGACCGATCTCCTGATAGTCGCCGGCATTCCCGCCGAAATGCCCGAAGAGGGTTTCGATATCGCTCGAAGGACTCATGTCGCCGCCATGTTGTTCATGTCTGTCTTGTCTTGCGTTGCCCGTTTCCGCTGGCCGTCACAGCCAGTAGAAGTCCATCCCCTGACTGGGCTCATGCCGGCTGGCGGCCAAGCCTGAATTCGATCGTTGCGTGCTCATCGAACTCGCTCGCTTGCGCGACCGACAGACCCTCTGCACCGAGTGCGCTGAGCCAGGTCTGATAGACGCCTTCGAGGAAGGCGGGCGTCCAGCTGAGCGCGGCGGAGCCGAAAGCATGCAACGGCGCGCACGAGTGAGCGATGCGCAGGTAATCCGGTTCGTCGGAAAGATCCACGTAACCCCAATCCGCTTCCTGCCAGCGTGCGTTGAATGCCTCGGCGAGATCGGCAGTCGAGCCGCAGGGCGGCAAGGGATGCGCCGCTGCAAAACGGCAACCGACGCGATACATCAACTGACGCAGTTCGCCTTGCCCGATCTGCGCTTCGAACTCTTCTGCCAATGCAGTGAGCAAGCCGCGCCATTGAGGGGAGATCTGGCGGTCGAGCAGGTAGTCGAGAATAGGGACCATGTTTTCCGAAAAGGATGACCGTCTGCTGTTTATCCGTCGTTAAAACGGGTGTCTGAATCCGGACATCTGAAAGTGATTTTTGGTAAGGCGTGCGTGGCACGTGCGACGGTTGTTTTTACCTGTGCTGCGTGCTGTATGTTGATCGGCGCCCCTTTATCGGCAGTCTACTTAAGAGATAAATATTTCGCTACCACCGTCCGGCGTGAAGTTATATGGCCTTGCGCACACTGCGCATTAACAGAAGCAAACTTTGCGCGAATTTTTTTCCGATCCGTTACGCATTAAGGCGTACAAGGCGAGGACCAAAACGCACGACCTCGAATTGAAACGGTTTGAGCCCGTTGATCGACGCATAGGACTGTTGTGCGGTTGCATCATTGACGCACCTGCCGCGCCGCGAATAAGTGCTCTGCTAGCCGACGCTTTGCTTGCGGTAAGAGTGACCTGCGCGCCGCCCAGCGGCGTGGCTCGAGCGGCGTCGCTCGCCGCGGAAATTTGTTTTTGATGAGGGCATTAATATTTGTCAGACATATGCCGTTAACCAGCGGCAGAGTGACGGAACCAGGCTGACTTCTATCAACATGCTCCCCATCCACGCGCAACACATGACCGATGCCCATTTGCGTGACCGCTTTCATCGACGTTCGCTTGACCAGCAGCGCCCGCTTTCGACGATCACGATGGCGTCTACGGTCGTGGCTGCCCTGTTGTTCGTGCTGGCACGCAGCCTCGTAGCCGGCCCCACCATTTCGATTTCTTACCGGCTCGCTTGTGTCGCGATGCTGGCGCTGCTGGTGGCGGGCGTGCGCAAGGCGCGCACCACGGGAATCTTCGGCGCGCTCGGGGTTGGGTTTACGCTGGTGCTGGTGATCCTGATCGCGCTGAACGTCAATGGCCTGAATGAGCCGTTACTGTGGGCGCTGCCGGCCTTGCTGGTGATTCCGATCTGCGCGGCGCCGCTCTGGCTCACGCCGACGCACTTCTTTGCCGGCACAGTCGTGTTCTACGCAAGCGGTTTACCGCTACTGTTCAGGCAAGGGTATACGCACGATGTGAACGTCGTCACGTTGCTATGGGTGGCGATTGGCGTGCCGACTGCGTCGGTGTTCCATTTCGGCTTCTACTGGTTCCGGCGCGATCACTTCCTGCTGGAGAACCGCCTTGCCGAGCTGGCTGCGACCGATCCGCTGACCGGCCTGCAAAACCGCCGCTCCTTCATGGAGCAGGCCGAGCGGCGCCTCTCGACGCTCGCTGAAGGCGTCAAGGTCTGCGCGATTTTTGTCGACATCGACTATTTCAAGTCGTTGAACGACCAGTTCGGCCATGCTGCCGGCGACCAGACACTTTATGAAGTCGCCCAGGTGCTGATGGATCAGACCATCGCGCAGGATAGCGTGAGCCGTATCGGCGGGGAGGAGTTCGCGATCTTGCGGCGCGAGGGGCTGGCGTCCGCGCTTGAACTGGCTGAACGTTTGCGCGGCGCGGTCTCCCGTATCGCTCGCCCGGATGGTTACGTGACTGCAAGCTTCGGCGTGGCCGAGCATCGCACGGGAGAGAGCATCATGGCCTTGCTCGACCGCGCCGACGAAGCGCTGTTGCGCGCCAAACAGTCCGGCAGAAATCGCGTCTGTGCCGAGCGTTCGAGTCCGTTCGATCCGCTGCAGCTACTGTTTGCCGGCGACCCGGCCGATCCGTCGGGAAGCGCACGGCCCAGATGGGAAGACTACTACCTGACGTCGCACTTTCAGCCGCTCTATAGCTTGTCGCATCAGAAGCAGGTCGGCTTCGAGGCGCTGCTGCGCGGCGAGCAGAGCGATGGTTCACTGGTGCCGCCCGCGGTGCTGTTTGCGCCCCGGCCGCTCAGCGACGAAGGCGAGCTCGATCGCGCCAGCCACGTGGTGCACCTTGGCAACGCGCAACGGCTGATACCCGACGAAGCGTGGATCTTTCTCAACATCCTGCCGGCCACTTTCGTCGCAGATGGGTACGCCGACCAGCTTGCGGCGATCGTGCGCTCGGCCGCACTCGAGCCAGAGAAGATCGTCCTCGAAATTCTCGAGTCGCATGGCGGCAGCGTCGACGAGATGTCGCGTGCCGCGGCGCGTTATCGTCAGCACGGCTTTCTGATTGCCGTGGACGACTTCGGCGCGGGTCAATCGAACCTGGACCGGCTGTTCCGCATCCGTCCGGACTTCGTCAAGCTGGACGGCGAGCTGATTCGCGCGACGATTCCGGACACCCAGCATTCGATCCTGCCCAAACTCGTTTCCTTGCTGCATCAGGCGGGCATGCTGGTGGTGGTCGAGGGTGTCGAGACGACCGAGGAACTGATTCTGGCCGTCGAGTCGAATGTCGATTTCGCGCAGGGTTATCTGCTGGGCCGGCCGGCTGCCAGAATCGCGCCGCCGGACGCGGTCAACCGGATGATCGACCGCTCGTTCGATGTGATTGCGCAGGGCCGCGCACATCTGCATGCGCTGTTCGAGAACAAGGTCGAGCCGTACCGGTTCGCTTTGCGCAGCGCCGCCGATGCGTTGCTGAGCGGCATCGCCATGGAGGATGCGTTTGCCGATCTGTCGCAGCAGGACCTCTGCATCAGCTGCTTCATCCTCGATGACCGGGGGCGTCAGATCGGACCCGAAGTGGCTGGCGTCGCGAGCACGAGCCTTGCCGGCACGTTGCAGCCGGTCTCCGATCCGCGCGATGCGCGCTGGGACCATCGCCCGTATTTCCGCAACGCGGTGCTGCTGCCGGGCGTGCCGGTAGCCAGTAATCCTTATCTGTCGCTCGCGAGCGGACGGCCGTGCGTCGCGGTGACGGTGGCGATCCAGTCGCCGCAAATGCGCTCGGTGGTCGGCACGGAACTCGACTGGTCCGCGCCGCATCTGCCCTGGCCGGCCAGCGAATAGTCAGGAACCCTGAGCGGTGCGAGGCGCGCGTGTCGAGCCACGCACGACGAGCTTTGGCTCCGACGTGACACACATCCGCGGCGCGTCGCCGTTAGCCCGCACGCCACGCGGCGATGCCTCGATCAGTTCACGCAGCAAGGACACCGCCAGTTCGGCCGCTTCGACAGTCGGCACGGCGACAGTGGTCAGCGCAGGCCGCGATTCCTGGGCGAGCCGGATGTCGGTGATGCCGACCACGGAGAGATCATGCGGCACCTGCAAGCCGAGATCGGCGGCCGCATGCAGGGCGCCGAGCGCGGGCAGGTCGTTGGTTGCGAGGATCGCGGTCAGGCGGGGATCCGCTTCGAGCAATTCGCGGGTCGCGCGATAGCCGCCCTGGGTCGTGTCCGGCGCGTAGCGCACGGGCGAATCCGCGACATCGAGACCGGCAGTGCGCAGCGCGTCGAGGAATCCTTCGTAACGTGCTGCATGGATGCCGGCCACCTTGCTGCCGACGATGGCGCCGATGCGCCGATGCCCCAGTTCAAGCAGATGCTGTCCGGCCAGTTGCCCGGCGAGCCTGAAATCGACCGCCACGCAGGGCAGGCCGGGCGGCTCGTTCGGACGTTCCCACATGCACAGCACGACCGGCGCGCCGCGCGCCTCGGTCTTGTGCAGATCGGCGAAGTCGAGATTCGCGTTCATGACCAACACGCCTTCGGAGAGCGTGCCGGCGATCTGTTCCAGATACGCGCGGCCTGCCAGCGGATCTTCGTTCGTATTGCAGATGATCAGAAAGTGGCCGCTGCCGCGCGCCGCACGCTCGACCGCCAGCGCAAACTCGGGATAGAACGGGTTGGCGATGCTCGAGACCATCAATGCAATGGTTGGCGCACGGCCCTCGGCAAGTGCTCGTGCCGCGAGATGCGGCTGATAGCCGAGCGCTTCGACGGCATCGAGCACCCGTTGCCGGGTCTGCGCGCCGACCCGGCCGCGATTGCGCAGCACATTCGACACCGTGGCGGGGGTGCAACCGGCGCGGCGTGCGACTTCGCTCAGTGTTGGCATGGTTGTTCAGTATGTGGGACTGTTTCTCAAAATTTGCGTCCGGCATGAAGGCACGGCACCATTAATCGCACAGACAGCAAGATTTCGGAGACGCTGCAGGCCATTGATCGCACGCGGTCAATTTTTTTCGGCCGAACAGATTAAGCGCTTAATCTCCGACTTCGAGCCGATTAAATCACGGAGACGGAGCAATGGCGAGCATTTCGTTAAGAGGCGTCCAAAAATCGTACGGTGACGGTGCACCCGTCATTCGCGATGTCGATCTCGAGATCGGCGAGAACGAGTTCTGCGTGTTTCTCGGCCCGTCCGGTTGCGGCAAGTCCACCTTGTTGCGCATGATCGCCGGTCTCGAGGACGTGAGCGATGGCGATCTCTTTATCGGCGGTCAGCTCGTCAACGCCGTGCCTTCGGCCCAGCGTGGCGTAGCGATGGTCTTCCAGAGCTACGCGCTGTTCCCGCATATGACCGTGTTCGAGAACATGGCCTTCGGCCTGAAGCTCGCCAAAACGCCCAAGGACGAAATCGACCGCAAGGTGCGGGAAGCGGCGCGCGTCCTGCAACTCGAAGCGCTGCTGGACCGGCGTCCCAAGGCTTTGTCGGGTGGACAGCGGCAGCGCGTGGCGATCGGCCGCGCCATCGTGCGCCAACCCGGCGTGTTTCTGTTCGACGAACCGCTCTCCAATCTCGATGCCACCTTGCGCGGTCAGACCCGCGTCGAAATCGCCCGGCTGCACAAGCAGTTTGCCAAGGCGAGCGTCGTCTACGTGACGCACGACCAGATCGAAGCCATGACGCTCGCCGACAAGATCGTGCTGCTGCACGCCGGCAAGGACACCGAGCGCTACGGCAGCATTGCCCAGATCGGCGCGCCGCTCGAGCTGTATCACCGTCCGAAGAGCCGCTTTGTGGCCGGTTTTATCGGCTCGCCCCGGATGAATTTTCTGCCAGGGAAGGTTGCCTCGATCGACGCCCGCGGCGTGAGCGCGAAGCTCGATGGCAGCGGCGAGACCGTGCGTGTGAGCGTCGACGGGGCAGCGCTTGGGGTCGGGCAGCCTGTGACGTTCGGCGTGCGGCCTGAGCATCTGGAAATGGTCGAAGGGGTTCAGGAAGCCCCTGCCGACACCGCTCATGAATCTTCGTTGCTGACCCGCGCGGTCTCGCTCGTCGAGCAGCTCGGTGAGCACAGCTATGTCCACCTTGAAGAAGGCGAGGGCGTCGTATTGATCGCCAAGGCGCCTGGAGACACGCGCCTGAAGCAGGGCGATCAGGCTACCTTTCGGGCGCCTGCACCGGTCTGTCATTTGTTCACCGAAGACGGCTTCGCCGTTGCTTCGCTCGAATCCGTCGAACACTACGCGTAAAGGAAGGGCACTCGGATGCGCCTTGGAGTCTGTTACTACCCGGAACACTGGCCGGAGTCGATGTGGGAAGACGACGCCCGCCGCATGAAAGCGCTCGGCATCGAACAGGTTCGGATTGCTGAATTTGCCTGGAGCCGGATGGAGCCAACGCCTGGCGAATACGACTGGGCCTGGCTTGATCGCGCCGTCGACGTGCTCGGTGCGGCTGGCCTGCAAGTGGTGATGTGCACGCCGACCGCGACGCCGCCGAAATGGCTGATCGACCGTCATCCAGACATCCTGCCGGTTGGCGTCGACGGCCGTCCGCGGGCCTTCGGTTCGCGTCGTCACTACGATTTCTCGTCGCCTTCGTATTTTGCTGCTTCAGAACGTATCTGCACCGCAGTGGCCGAACGTTACGGCAAGCATCCGGCCGTTGCGTACTGGCAGACCGATAACGAGTTCGGTTGCCATCAGACGGTGGTCAGCTATTCGCGGGCGGCGGTGCTGCGGTTTCGCGAGTGGCTGAAGGCGCGCTATCAGACGATCGATGCGCTGAACTGCGCGTGGGGCACGGTGTTCTGGAGCATGGAGTACCGCAGCTTCGACGAGATCGACGCGCCGGTGGCGACCGTCACCGAGGCGCATCCGTCGCACCGGCTCGACTACCGGCGCTTCGCATCGGATGAAGTCGCGCGCTACAACCGCATGCAGGTCGAGATCATCCGTGCGCACTCGCCAGGCCGGCCGGTTGCGCACAACTTCATGCAGTTGTTCACCGAATTCGATCACTACAAGGTCGCTGCCGATCTGGATGTCGCCACATGGGATAGCTATCCGCTCGGCGCACTCGAAGAGCAGTGGTTTGCGCCCGAACTCAAGGCGAAATGGCTGCGCACCGGTCATCCGGATTTCGCATCGTTCAATCACGATGTCTATCGTGGCATGTCGAAGCTGCCGTTCTGGGTGATGGAGCAGCAGCCGGGGCCGGTCAACTGGGCGCACTGGAATCCGGCGCCGCTGCCTGGCATGGTGCGTCTGTGGAGCTGGGAGGCGTTTGCGCACGGGGCGGGCTGCGTGTCGTATTTCCGCTGGCGTCAGGCGCCGTTTGCCCAGGAGCAGATGCACGCGGGTTTGAATACGCCCGATAACCTGCTGGATCTTGGCGGCAGTGAGGCAGCCCAGGTGGCCAAGGAGATTCACAAGGTGCTGGCCGCGGACGCCGACGCGAATGCGAACGTGCGCTCGAAGGTCGCGCTCGTCTACGACTACGAGGCGAAGTGGTTGTTCGAAATTCATCCGCAGGGTGCGGACTTCCACTATCCGCGCTTTGCTTTCGAGTATTACTCGACACTGCGTGGATTGGGTCTCGATGTCGACGTGGTGCCGGTCGATGCGCCGCTCGATGGCTACAGGATGATTGTCGTGCCGCCGTTGCCGGTGGTGCCCGCGGACTTCGCGCAGCGTCTGGCCCGTTCGGGCGCACAAGTCGTGCTCGGGCCGCGCACCGGCTCGAAGACAGACGATCTGCAGATTCCCGCGGGGTTGCCGCCGGGGTCGCTGGCCTCGGTATTGCCGATGCGCGTGTGGCGCGTCGAGTCGCTGCGGCCCAATGTGACTGAACCGGTCAGGCTCGCGGGTAGCCCAAGCCTCGAGGACGGGGTAGGGCGGCATTGGCGCGATCTGATCGAAACGTCGGAGTCGGCCAGCGCGGCAGCGCTCGAGATTCGCGGCCGTTTCGCCGACGGTCATCCCGCGTATGTTCGGAGCGGTTCGATTCACTACCTGGCGAGCATCTTCGACGACGTCCTGACGACGCGACTGTTTGCAGGCGTCGCGCGGGAAGCAGGACTTGATGTGACGGCGCTCGGCGACGGTTTGCGTATCAGCCGGCGCGGTGGGTTGGCGTACGTGTTGAATTACGGCGAGCAGTCTCATACGCTCGCGGATGTCGCGGACGATGCATTTGTAATCGGCTCGCGTGAAATCGGGCCGCAGGGCGTGGCAGTTTATCGGACCAGTTAGAGCTTAAAACGACGTAAAAACCAAGGAGACAGGCATGCAATTCAAACTTCGGAAGGTTCTGGTTGCCGTCGCGCTGACGGCGGCCACCGCAGCGGCATTGATGGCCGGCAGCGCGCAGGCAGGCACACTCGCGATCAACATCGCGTTCAAGGGCGCCAGTCAACGGGCGGTCTGGCAGCAGGTGATCGACGAGTTCAAGAAGGCCCATCCGGGCACGGACGTCAACGTGTCGTTTATCGATGAGGAAGCCTACAAGGTGCAATTGCCTGGCTGGCTGTCGACGGTCTCACCCGACATCGTGAACTGGCACGACGGTGAACGGATGGCGTATTACGCACAGCGCGGCCTGTTCGAGGACCTGAGCGGAGACTGGAGCAAGAACGGCTGGAACAATACCTACGCCTCGACGAAGGAAGCCTCGTCGTATAAGGGCAAGCAGTACGCGGCACCGACCGTCTACTACTCGTGGGGCATGTTCTATCGCAAGGACCTGTTCCAGAAGGTGGGGATCGCGAGCGAGCCGAAAACGTGGGACGAATTTCTCGACGCCTGCAAGAAGTTGAAAGCGGCCGGGATTACGCCGATCGCCGTGGGTGGCCGCGATGCCTGGACGCTTGCCGGCTGGTTCGACTATCTGGATCTGCGCCTGAACGGCAACGCATTCCATCAGAAACTGATGGCCGGTGAAGTGCCGTACACCGATCCGCGCGTGAAGAAGGTGTACACGACGTGGAAGCAACTGATCGACGACGGCTACTTTATCGACAATTCGCTCTCCTACGATCTGGACGCGGCGCAGCCGTTCCTGTTCCAGGGCAAGGCCGCGATGATGCTGATGGGGACGTTCATCACCGGCGGTTTTCCGGCAAACGTGAAGCCGGAAATGGGCTACTTCCAGTTCCCGATCATCGATTCGAAGGTGCCGACCGCCGAGGATGGCCCGGTCGAGTCGCTGCATATTCCGTCGAAAGCGAAGAACAAGGCGGATGCGCATGCGTTCCTGGCCTTCGTCGAAACGCCGGAGATCGGCGCACAGCTTGCGACGGGGCTCGGGTCGTTGTCCGCGAACAGCAAGTCGCCGGAACCGGAAGATCCGATTTCGAAAATCGGCTTCCAGATTCTCGCCAACACGAAGGGCGGCATTGCGCAGTTCTACGATCGTGACATGACCAAGGAGATGGCCGACGAGGGCATGAAGGGGATGCAGCAGTTTATCTCCGATCCTTCGAAGCTCGACGACGTGCTGGCGCAGCTTGAGCAGACGCGGCAGCGTATCTACAAGAAGTAAGAGAAGTACGAGAAGTGAGCGTGGGCGGCTTCGCGCTGCCTGCGCTTGATCGAGATCGAGCAGGAGACTCGCCGTGGTTCACTCCGTCAGCCGTCAATCCATTACCGGCAATGCCGGGCCGGGAGCTTCGGGCTCCTCCGGCAGCGCCTTGCCGCGTGCGGCGAAGCAGCAGCGCGGTCCATCGCCTACGGCGCGCCGGCAACAGCGTGCGGCGTTTGTTTTCCTCGCGCCCGCTTGCGTGATGGTGGCGATCTACGTCATCTGGCCGATTCTCTCGACGATCCGCATCAGCTTTTTCAACTGGGATGGGATGACCGATCCCAGTTTCGTCGGTATAGCGAACTATCTGGAGCTGTTCCACACGCGCGCTTTCTACACCGCGCTAAAAAACAATCTGATCTGGTTATTGCTGTTTCTGCTGGCGCCGCCCATGGGGCTTGCTGTCGCGCTGTATCTGAACCAGGCTGTGGCCGGCATTCGCGTCGTCAAGTCACTGTTCTTTGCGCCGTTTGTGCTTTCAGGCGTGGTGGTCGGGCTGATTTTCTCGTGGTTCTACGATCCCACCTTCGGCCTGCTCGCGCTGATACTCGGGCACGGCGTACCGGTGCTCGGCGATGCGCGTTATGCGACGCCGGGCATCATCTTCGCGGCGCTGTGGCCGCAAACCGCCTACTGCATGATTCTGTATCTGACGGGACTGACCTCGCTGAACAGCGAGCAGGTGGAGGCGGCTCGCATGGAAGGCGCTCAGGGCTGGTCGATGCTGTGGCATGTGATCCTGCCACAACTGCGGCCTACCACCTTCATGGCGATTGTGGTCACGGTGATCGGCGCGTTGCGCAGCTTCGACCTGATCTCGGTGATGACGGGCGGTGGGCCGTTCGAGAGTTCCACCGTGCTGGCGTATTACATGTACGACCAGGCGATCAAGTATTACCGGGTGGGGTATTCCGCGGCGGTCGCCGTGGTGTTGTTCGCGATCATGCTGGTCTACATCGTTTATCACCTGCGGCGGATGCTGCGCGCCGAGCAATAAGGAGCCCGATATGTATCCGATGCCGATCGACAAATGGCGGCCGACTTCACGGCGGTTATACAAACTCTCGCTGCCGGTGGCGCTGCTGATCTGGCTGCTGCCGATGATCGCTGTACTGGTCACCTCGGTGCGCTCATCCGATGAGCTAAGCGAAGGCAACTATTGGGGCTGGCCGAAGCACTTTGCGATGTGGGACAACTATCGCGACGCGCTGACCACCTCGCCGATGCTGCATTACTTCTGGAACAGCGTGCTGATTACGGTGCCCGCGGTGGCCGGGTCTATCACGCTGGCGGCGATGGCGGGTTTTGCACTGGCTATCTACCGTTTTCGGGGCAACAGCACATTGTTCGCCACTTTCGTGGCGGGCAATTTCGTGCCGGTGCAGGTGTTGATGATTCCGGTGCGGGATCTGTCCTTGAAGCTTGGGCTGTTCAATACAGTCGGCGCGTTGATCCTGTTTCATGTGTCGTTCCAGACGGGCTTTTGTGCGCTGTTCCTGCGCAACTTCATCAAGCAGTTGCCGTTCGAGCTGGTTGAGGCGGCGCGGATTGAAGGCGCCAACGAATGGACCGTGTTCTTCAGGATTGTCCTGCCGCTGATCCGCCCAGCGCTCGCGGCGCTCGCCATTCTCGTGTTCACGTTCGTGTGGAACGACTACTTCTGGGCGCTGTGTCTGACGCAGGGCGATGAGGCGGCGCCGATCACCGTCGGAGTGGCCGCGCTGAAGGGGCAGTGGACGACGGCGTGGAACCTGGTGTCGGCGGGGTCGATTCTGGCGGCGCTGCCGTCCGTGGCGATGTTCTTTGCGATGCAAAAACATTTCGTCGCGGGGTTGACGTTTGGCGCGACGAAAGGGTGATGGCCGAGGTAATGTGATGCGCTGAGTTCGAAGCGATGTTCCGTGTTCTCCTCCGAGAGGGTTGCCCGCTGATGCGGGCTTTTTTTGCGGTTGTCGCCTTTCACGTATCCTCGGACGAGAAACTCAGTGGTTCCTACGCCGAGACGCTCCCGAAAATGCTAAAAATCTTGCTTGACAGTATTTGACATGTCAGATAATCTGCATTGCAACGATCACGGAGTCAGCGATGGATCACTACACGAAAGAACGGTTTCAGTCGGAGGAAAGCATCGGCTTTTTCATCAACAAGGCCCGCAACCTCCTGATCGCGGAGTTGGACAACGCGCTGAAGGACCTGGAGATCACCAGCCAGCAAATGGGCATTCTGCTGTCCATGCAGCGCGGCGTGGCGACCACGCCGTTTGAGTTGTCGAAGTTCCTCGGTATCGACACCGGCCTGATGACCCGAATGCTCGACAAACTGGAGTCCAAAGGCCTGCTGGAGCGCTCGCGTAGCCTCGAAGACCGGAGGGTGGTCAACCTGACACTCACGAAGAAGGGCCGAGAAGTCGCGAGTCAGATTCCCGACATCGCACCAATGGTACTGAACCGGCGCCTCAAGAGCTTTAGCAAAGAAGAGTACAAAGAGTTCGGCCGCTTGCTCAAGAAATTCCTTGAGAGCTGAGAGGCATTTTTTTTACCCATATATCTGACAGGTCAGAGAATGAAGTCACAGTTAAATGGAAAGATCGCGGGTTTGCGGCTCGCGAAGGCCAGCGTAACCGTGATCTGCGCGGCGGTGCTGTCGGCGTGCGCCAACTATGCGGGCATCTCCAGCGACAGGCAGATGGCGCAGCCGCAGAGCTTCGCGACCCAGCAGAGCATCCCGTCGGATCAGGGCCGCTGGCCGGCAACGGATTGGGCCAACCAGTTCGGCGACGCGCAACTCAAGGCACTGCTGGCCGAAGCACTGCAGGGTAGTCCGACACTCGCGCAGGCTCGCGCCCGTATTGCCGCTGCCGCGGCATATACCGAAACGGCGAAGTCGAGCACGCTGCCCAAGGTAGGCGCGAGCTACTCGTTCACTCGCGAGCAGTACTCGGGTACCGCGTTGATCCCGCCACCTTATGCCGGCAGCTGGCAATCGGAAAACGAGGGCTTGCTGACAGCTTCGTACGACCTCGATCTGTGGGGCAAGAATCGCGAGGCGCTCAAGGCTTCGATGTCCCAACTCCAGGCAAGCGAAGCGGATGCGGAGGTCGTCAAGCTGACCTTGACCTCGGCGATCGCGCGCAACTACAACCAGCTGGCCCGGCTGTACGCATTGCACGACATCGCGCAACAGGAGGTCGAGCAGCGCGAGCAGATCGACCGCATCACGGCGGGTCGCATTGCCAACGGACTGGATACCGAAGTCGAGCGCAAAACGGCGCAGGCCAATCTCGCCACCAGTCGCGCCACGCTGGCCTCGTTCGACGGCAGCATCGTCACCACACGCTATCAACTGGCTGCTTTACTCGGCGCAGGTCCCGATCGCGGCCTGTCGATTGCGAGGCCCACGCTCGGCATTGGCGATGAGGTGCGTGTGCCCGATAACCTCCCGGCCGATCTCGTCAGCCGTCGCCCGGATCTGGTGGCGGCCCGCTGGCGCGTCGATGCGCTGACGCACGACGTCAAGGAAGCCAAGGCTGAGTTTTACCCCGACATCAACCTGAGCGCGGCTATCGGTCTGGATGCGTTCGGCTTCGGCCGTTTCCTGACCGCAGCAAGCCGCACCGCCAACGCGGGGCCGGCGGTCCATCTGCCGATTTTCGACGGCGGCGAACTGCGCGCGCAACTGAAAGGGCGCTACGCCGATTTTGACGATGCCGTCGCGGGCTACAACCAGACGCTCGTTACGGCGCTCTCGGAAGTCGCCACGCAGCTCGCGCAGATCCGTTCCACCGACACCCAGCTCGGCGACGCCGAGGCTGCCCAGGACGCCGCGCGCAGCGCTTACCAGTTGGCGCTAACCCAATACAAGGCGGGGCTGACGAATCAGCTCACGGTGCTGAATGCCGACACCAATGCACTCGCTGCCGACGAGTCGGTCGCCAATCTGAAGATGAATCGCCGCGATCAGCAGATTGCGCTCGCGCAAGCGCTCGGCGGCGGTTACACGGAGGACACCGGTGCCAGTGCAGAGGCCAAGGCAGGCACTGGCGAACGGTCCAACACAAGCAGCCAGCCGGATGCATCCGCGGCTCGACCCAACCCTGTCGTCGCCGCACGCTAAGGCGCGTTTTGCGACACCTTCATTCTTTGCCCGGAGTCATTGAAATGAGCGATACAACCACTATCGAGCGCGCGCCGGCCCAAGCCGGACAACCCGAGCAGACCGGACAGCCCGAGCAGGCTGGCCAGGGCGACACGCAGAATCCCGGCAAGCGCAAGCTTATGCTGATACTGCTGGCCGCCACTGTCGCGGTGGCCGGCGCTGCCTACGGTGGGTACTACTACACGATTGGGCGCTTCGAGCAGTCTACCGACGACGCCTATGTAAGCGGCAATCTCGTGCAGTTGACCCCGCAGGTCAGCGGTACGGTGGTTGCCGTCAACGCGGACGACACGCAGATCGTCAAGCAGGGTGATCCGGTGGTCACGCTGGACGGCGCCGACGCAAGGGTCGCACTCCTGAACGCTGAAGCGACGCTCGGCCAGACCGTGCGGCAAGTCAGCGGTCTCTATGTGAACAACGACTTCTACGCGGCAAACATCGCCCAGCGCGAGTCGGACCTGGCACGCGCGAATGACGATCTGAAGCGTCGTGAAGCCGTGGCCGGAACGGGGGCCGTGTCGGGAGAGGATATTTCGCATGCTCAGGACTCCGTCAGGTCCGCAGAGGCGTCGCTCGAGGCAGCGCGTCAGCAAGCCGAAGCAAATCACGCGCTGACCGACCGTACCACGATTGGCCAGCATCCGGATGTCCAGGCCGCGGCGTCGAAGGTGCGCAATGCTTACCTCGACTACGCACGCAATACCTTGCCCGCGCCGGTGACTGGCTATGTCGCGCGTCGCTCGGTGCAGGTCGGCCAACGTGTTGCCCCGGGCACACCGCTGATGGCGATCGTACCGCTCGACGGGGTGTGGGTTGATGCGAACTTCAAGGAAGGGCAACTGCGGCACATGCGCATCGGTCAACCCGTCACATTGACGGCTGATGTCTACGGATCGAATGTCCAGTATCACGGCAAGGTGGTGGGCTTTTCGGCCGGCACCGGCGCGGCTTTCGATGTATTGCCGGCGCAGAACGCCACCGGCAACTGGATCAAGGTCGTGCAGCGGCTGCCGGTGCGCGTACAACTGGACCAGCACGAACTTGATGCGCATCCGTTGCGGATCGGTCTGTCGATGCAGGTCGAAGTGAATACACATGACGAGTCCGGCACCCAGTTGGCCGCTGCAGTCAACACGACGTACCGCACGGATGTATTCGCCCAGTACGGCGCGGCAGCCGAGGCCCAGATCGAGCAGATCATCGCCCAGAACATACCGCTCAGCCAGGGTGCATCGAAGAGTACTCCGCAGAAGATCGCCGTACGTCACGCGACATCGCGGAACGCCGGTTGACCTTCAACAGCCCACGCAGACGCCAATTTTTTTGCCGTATTAGCTGACAGGTCAGATAGACGTGCACGCTCTCTGACCGTCGATCCTTCCGACGGGTGATGAAATGAATCAATCGACCAATCCCGCTGCACTCGCGCCGCTCTCCGGCGGCAAGCTCGTGCTGGCGACTCTCGCCGTGGCGCTGGCCACTTTCATGAACGTGCTGGACTCGTCGATCGCGAACGTCGCGATTCCGACCATCGCCGGTAACCTCGGCGTATCGGTGGACGAGGGCACCTGGGTGATCACACTGTTCTCGGCCGCCAACGCGATCTCGATTCCGCTCACCGGGTGGCTGACGCAGCGGGTCGGACAGATCAAACTGTTTGTCTGGGCGATCCTGCTGTTTGTGGTGTCGTCGTGGCTGTGCGGCCTCGCGCCGAACCTGCCGGTGCTGCTTGCAGCGCGGATCGTGCAGGGCGCGGTGGCCGGTCCGCTGATCCCGCTGTCGCAAGCGATTCTGCTCGGCTCCTATCCAAAGGAAAGGAGCTCGCTTGCGTTGGCGCTGTGGGCGATGACTGCGACTGTCGGTCCGATTGCCGGCCCGGTGTTAGGAGGCTGGATCACCGACAGCTATTCATGGTCATGGATCTTCTATATCAACATTCCTGTAGGCATCTTTGCCGCGGCGGTGACGTGGGCCATCTATCGCGAGCGCGAAACGCCGACCAAACGTCTGCCCATCGACAAGGTAGGTCTGCTGTCGCTGATCGCCTGGGTGGGCTCGCTGCAGGTGATGCTCGACAAAGGCAAGGATCTCGACTGGTTCAACTCGCCGGTCATCGTCGCGCTAACGGTGTTCGCGTTGATCAGTTTCGCTTTCTTTCTGATCTGGGAGTTGACGGAGAAAAATCCGATCGTCAACCTGCGGTTGTTCGCAGGACGAAATTTTCTTGGCGGAACCGCGGCGATTTCGGTGGCGTATGCCGTGTTTTTCTCGAACCTCGTGCTGTTGCCGCAATGGATGCAAGAGTATCTGAACTACCGCGCCGTCGATGCGGGTCTCGTCATGGCGCCACTCGGCATCTTCGCCGTGCTGCTCTCGCCGGTCATCGCGAAGCTCCTGCCGCGTTCCGATGCCCGTGTGCTTGCGACCCTGGCGTTCCTCGGTTTTGCGGCCGTGTTCTTCATGCGCTCGGGTTATACGACGGGCGTCGATACTCGCACGCTCGTGCTTCCGACTTTGCTGCAGGGCTTCCCGACCGGCTTTTTCTTTGTGCCGTTGACCGCGATCATTCTCTCGGGACTACCTGCCGAGAAGATTCCCTCTGCGGCTGGTCTGTCGAATTTCGTGCGCGTGTTTGCCGGCGCCGTAGGGACTTCGCTAGCGAGCACAGGCTGGAACAATCGCCAGATCCTGCATCACGCTCGCCTCGCGGAACAATCGAGCGTCGACAATCCAACCTTTGTTTCCGGGCTCGATGCAGTGCAAACGACACTCGGTGGTGGTTCGCATCAGGCGCTCGCATTCTTCGAACGTTCGCTCGACGCGCAGGCGGCCATGCTTGGCCTCAATGACATCTTCTGGCTCTCAGCGGTGATCTTTATCGCCATCATTCCGCTGATCTGGTTGACGAAACCGGGTAAGGGCAGTGCGGATGCAGCGGCTGCCGCTGCGCACTAAGCAGTCCCGATCGTGCTGCCGCGGCGCGTGGTACTACGCGCCGCTCGCTCAATGGCTTTTTATATACCAGGTCGCATAGCTGACGACGAGCGCGACCTTGCACACGCATTCGACTAACGAGAGCGTGAACAGCTCGTGCGAGATCGTGTATTCGAACGGTAGCGTAGAGGCGACCGCGAACACGCTCGATGCGCAGAGGAAAACAAACAGGGTGCGAGCATACCGAACCCCGAAAAATGCCGCGGCACCGACGGCTAGTAGCAGGCATTTGGCGAGCATCAGCGCGAGGAAGCGCGTGAGGCCATCAGTGGGGTTCAGTTCCCAGGGTGTTTCGACGATCGACCATACACACACCAATGCGATGCAAACCAGCATCGCGCGTCGCGCGAGCGGGGCGGCCTGTGCATGCGACGCCGCTACGTGTTGCTCGTGTGCGGCGTCGATGTGCGCGCGGCGCATGTGACCGTCCCATGTATCTTCAACGTTCATGAGTTTCTCCGTCAACGGACCGTGCTGTTTACGCAGTCTGCTTGATATAAGACGGCAACCCAAATTAAATTTTGTTAAAACCTCCAATTTTATGGAGGTTTTTTTGTTTTGGGCTTATGCCGCGGTCTCAGGTGAACGTTCTGTGTCAGCGCAGTGACACAACGAAGCACTCATTTAGTGTGACTAGTCGGCGCGCGCGTTGCTCACGTGTCGCGCGCCGCGTTGGCATTCACGGCCCTCTGCATTCAGTCCGCGCTCGCGCCAGTGCGCTTAATTAGCCAACTTCGCCGCGATTCCGGCAACGTGTTTTCCCTGGTAGCGCGCGATTTCCAGTTCGTTCTGCGTTGGGTGGCGGCTACCGTCTGCACCTGCCATCGTTGTCGCGCCATAAGGTGTGCCGCCCGTGATCTCGTCCATTTTCACGAGTCCCGCACATGCGTACGGCACGCCCACGACCACCATGCCGTGGTGCATCAATGTGTTATGGAACGAGGTGATGGTGGTCTCCTGGCCGCCGTGCTGCGTGCCGGTCGAAGCAAACACGCTGCCCACCTTGCCGACCAGCGCTCCTTTCATCCACAGGCCGCCGGTTTGGTCGAGGAACGTGCGCATCTGGCCGGCCATATTGCCGAAGCGTGTCGGCGTGCCGAAGATAATGGCGTCGAAATTCGCCAGATCGTCGGGTTTGGCTACGGGCGCCTTCTGGTCGAGCTTGACGCCGTGAGCCGCCGCCTGATCGGCCGGAATGGTTTCGGGCACGCGCATGACCGTGACCTCGGTGCCTGGCACCGAGCGGGCGCCTTCGGCCACCGCTTCCGACATGGTTTCAATGTGGCCATACATCGAGTAGTAGAGAACCAATACTTTCGCCATGATGTCTCCTGGGGTGAGCGGCCGCGCCTGACGGGAAGTGATGCATTTGAACGGCCTGCGCATCTAACAGTAGCACCGCTTTTGCGCGCGTGGGCGTAACTTGTGTATGCGTGGAGCGCCTGGCCGGCGTTGTCGTTGGGTAACCGATCTGCAGTGAACCCGGGTTTTGGAGTGTGCGACACTGCCTTCTGTTAGTCATCTGTAGCGGACGCTTATGCTGGATCCGTTTGCCATGAGTTATCGTTTTGCTGTGCCCGATGAGGCAGAGGTGGTGCGGGCGATCGAGTACGAAGCCGCGCAGCGCTTTGCTACGGTCGGCTTGACCGGCATTGCGGACGCCCGGCCGATGAACGTGGACTTTGTGCGCCGGAAGATCGAGGCGTCGGAAATCATCGTAGCGGTGAACGATACGGGGAACTGTGTCGCTTTTGTGATGTTCGCGCGATTGGCGAAGCGTTTCTATATCGAGGAACTCGATGTTCTGACCACATGGTCGGGGCGGCGCATCGGGGCCAGGCTGATCGACGAGGTGGCCGCACTCGCCCGTCGCGCGGGTGTGCCGCAGCTGGTGCTATCGACGTTTCGCGATGTGCCGTGGAATGCGCCGTACTACCGGCGACTGGGTTTTAGCGTGATCGAAAGCGAGCGCCTCGATGCGAAATTGCGGGCAATCCGCGCCGCGCACGTGGCGCGCGGGCTTGACGAAACAAAACGGGTTTTTATGTACCGCGATGTGACTGCGGCGGACGCAACCGGGTAACACATTCCGGTTGCGTCCGCCGCACGTTCAGGCGTGACTTGCGCTCATTGCAACGCGCGATCCAGTGCCTGTTGCAGCACGTGTTCCTGCGCTTACTCCACCGTTTCCAGCGCCGGATAATCCGTGTAACCCTCTTCGCCTTCGGCGTAGAACGTCGCCGGATTCGGCTGGTTCAGCGGCGCATTCAGTTCGAAGCGGCGCGGCAGATCCGGATTGGCGATAAACAGTTGACCCCACGCCACGGCATCCGCTTCGCCTGCGTCGAGCACCTGTTGTGCGGACTCCTTCGTGAATCTTTCGTTGGCAATGTACGGGCCGCCGAACGCCGCCTTCAGTTGCGGGCCGAGGCGGTTCTCGCCGAGCGCTTCACGTGCCGCGATAAACGCAATCTTGCGCTTGCCGAGTTCACGCGCGACATAGCCGAACGTCGCTGCGGCGTTCGAGTCGCCCATCGTGTGTGCGTCGCCGCGCGGTGCGAGGTGCATGCCGACGCGATTCGCGCCCCACACTTCGATACACGCATCCACCACTTCGAGCATCAGGCGAGCGCGGTTTTCGATCGGGCCGCCGTATGCGTCGGTGCGATGGTTCGTGCTGTCCTGCAGGAACTGGTCGAGCAGATAGCCGTTCGCGCCATGCACCTGAACGCCGTCGAAACCAGCGGCCTTGGCATTTTCAGCACCCTTGCGGTAAGCCTCGACGATGGCGGGAATCTCGGCCAGATCGAGCGCGCGCGGCGTCACAAACGGACGCTGCGGACGCACGTGACTCACGTGGCCTTGTGGCGCGATGGCGCTCGGCGCAACCGGCAGGTCGCCGTTCAGGAAGATCGGGTCCGACACGCGGCCGACGTGCCACAACTGCAGGAAGATCTTGCCACCCGCCGCGTGAACCGCGCTGGTGACAAGCTTCCAGCCTTCAACCTGTTCCTGCGACCAGATACCCGGCGTTGCCGCGTAACCCACGCCCTGCGGCGTGACCGAGGTGGCCTCGCTGATGATCAGGCCGGCCGAGGCGCGCTCGGCGTAGTACTTCGCCATCAGTGCGTTCGGCACGCGGACGTCGCCCGCGCGTTGACGCGTCAGCGGCGCCATGATGATGCGGTTTTGCAGCGTGAGATCGCCAATTTGCAGCGGGTCAAAAAGCGTCGGCATAAGTATTCACCTTTCCTGGCGGGCAGCGGCCCGGGACAATAAGAACAGCGTGATGAAAGAAGCGCGGCGAGGCAGACGCACGTGTCAGAGATCCGTGTTCATGTGCTCGAGAAACGCCTGGATGACGGGCTCGTTGCGTTTGAAAAACACCCACTGGCCGACCCGCTTCGACGTGACGAGGCCGGCGCGCTGCAATGCGGCCAGGTGCGCCGACACGGTGGACTGCGACAGTCCGCAACTCGCGTCGATCTTGCCGGCGCACACGCCGTGATCGAGCGGCAACTCCTGATCGGCGAAGTGCGCTTGCGGGTCCCGCAGCCGCGCCAGAATCTCGCGGCGGATGGGATTGGCTAGCGCCTTGTGGATCGCGTCGATGTCGATGGTCATCAGTGAGGTTTCAATCATGAACAGCGGTGCAGGGGCCGAAGCGGGCCGGCATCTGCATCGCAACGGGGCGAATTATATATCGGATATTTGCGATATACGTCAAGCCACTACTGTTGATGAGGTTGATTGACGCCCGCAGATCGGGGGCGCGATGCCACGTATTCGGATACATTGACGGTTCCCATGCTGAGGTTTGATTGGGAATCGTATGAAGCATCGACGAGATATGGCTTTTAAATCCTGCATTCGACTGGAGATAAACAATGACCTTTTCACCTTCGAAGAAAATGGCAGTCCTCCTCGCATCGGCCGCACTCATGATCGGATCGGCCGCACCTGTGTTCGCCCAAAGCAGCGGGGGCGCTTCGGACAGCGCCGCGGCAGCTGCGCCGGCGACCCCGGCGTCGGCAACCACCAAGGCTCAGCGAAAGGCGGCGCGCAAGCAGGCGCGGGCGAAGAAAAACGCCGAATTGAAGAAACTGGAGGCGAACGGCTATAACCCATCGCGCAATGATCCGAACTATCCGACAGACCTGCAGAACGCGGAGAAGAAGGCGGGGGCCGGTCAGGCTGCGAGTCAGTAAAAGCGGGTAAGGGCGGGCGCGTTGTGCTTCACTTGTGCTTCACAACGACGCCTGTTTTAGCACGTGCATCAATCGCCCTTTTTCCTGCGGGCGCTCGGCATGACGCGGACGGAGGGCGAGCGCGCAAGTAGGTGATGGACGGGTCGTCAAGCGTGGATTAGAGGGAGTAGGGCAGGCGCATGAACGCAACTAACGGTCAAGCCCGCCGGCGCCACCCGAATTCGCGGCGGGCGGGGACGCGATCCAAAGCCTCCTCCACCGCGCGAATCTCAGCGGCTACGCAAGATTGCGACAGCTAAGCCACTCACCGGTTGCCGTCAAGCAGATCTCCGAGCAATTCATCGAACGCTGCTTGCGCATCTTCCAGTTCCTGCAGTGCCGCGTCGAAGGTCTGCAGCGCAAATTGCGAGGGGCGCCCCTCGCCGGTGGGCGGAAATTGCGACTGCAGGGAAGTGAAAGCCGACTGCACGCGTTGTGTGGCAGTCAGTACGCGCTCCATCGCGCGCGATTCTTCGGCTCGCGCCTGTTCGTGATTCATCGAGAAAACTCCGTGGTTCATCCGGCGAGAACGTCATGCCGTGCCGTACCGGCGACTATGCCACGACTGGTGGGCGGCGCGCACCATGCCACGGATCAGACGAATGGCAGGCCGCCATTGGACTTGATTTCGCGTAGCGACAGCGAAGATTCCACGGACGTCACACCCGGCAGGCTGCGCAGTTCGTCACGCATGAACGTGCCGTAGTCGTCGAGATCGCGCGCCACCACCTGCAGCACGTAATCTGCGCTGCCCGACACGTTATGACACGTGAGGATGCGGGGAATCGCCTGCACTTCGTGCTCGAAGCGGGTCGCCACCGCGCGATCGTGCACCGCGAAGCGAACATAAACGAACGCGACTACGCCGAAGCCGAGCGCCGAACGCGACAGCATGGCCCGGTACCGCTCGATATAGCCGGCGCTCTCGAGACGCTTTAGCCGACGAGCGCAAGGGGTCTCGCTGAGGCCGACAACCTCGGCCAGCCGGGCGTTGGATATGCGGCCGTCATTTTGCAGCGCGGCCAGGATCGCGCGGTCGATTTTATCGAGGTCGTCCATCGAGAGGGGAAAGATCTGCTGGATTCCGGCATGTTAGCGCATTCCACCAGCGTACTGAGATTCGTCTATGTAAATCGCCAGAAAACCCTCGTACTTCGACAGCAAGATAGAGCCTTGATAAACGTGAGGCTCCTATGATTTCCGCGCACCTTCTGATCGTCTTCGTCGCTGCATTGCTTATCGTCTACGCGGTGCCAGGGCCGGACATGGCGCTCTTGCTGCAGACAAGCATCGGACGCGGCGCACGCACCGGATTTGCTACCGCGGGCGGCCTCGGCCTCGCACGGGCGACCCATGTGACCCTGTCGGCGTGCGGGGTCGCGGCGCTGCTGCGTAGCGCGCCATGGCTCTATGAGGTGGTGAGGTACGGCGGTGCCGTCTATCTCGCATGGATCGCCGTACAGATTTTCCGCTCGCCGGTGTTCGCGTTGCCCGAGGGCGGCGTCGCGACGGGTGGGCCGCGGCCGCTGCGGACCGCCTTCGTCAAAGGCCTGCTCACCAATCTGCTGAATCCTAAAGCGCTGCTGTTCTGCTCGGTGCTGCTGCCGCAGTTCGTGCGGCCGGAAGCAGGGCCGGTCGCGTTGCAGATGATCGAACTTGGCGTGATCCTGGTCGCTATCGGCGCATGTTTCGACATAGCCTGTGCGATTGGCGCTGCGCGTATTGCAGGCTGGATGCGCTCGCATCCTCTCGCGCAAACACTGCAGCGCTGGACGTTCTCCGCTGCCTTGATCGGTTTCGCGTTGCGTCTGTCGCTTGACTAGCCGCGCGTACGCCATTGATTGCACATGGCCGGGGTGCCGTGAGTGAGGTGATTATGTTAATAAAGGCGATAGACTCGAGCGCGCCTCGCGCGCCGTGGTCTGTCCATAACCAATCACCATCAAAACCTCGCCGTTGAATGAAGACCTTTCTGCTGTACGTCCTGACCGCCGTCGCCGAGATTCTCGGCTGCTATCTGCCGTGGCGCTGGCTGAAAGAGGGCGGCTCCGCATGGCTGCTCATACCCGGCGCGCTCAGTCTTGCCGCGTTTGCGTGGCTGTTGACGTTGCATGGCGCGGCCGCCGGCCGTGTGTATGCCGCTTACGGCGGTGTGTACGTCGCGGTGGCGATCTTGTGGCTGTGGTGCGTCGAGCAGGTGCGGCCAACACTCTGGGATCTGGCCGGAGTCGCGTTCACGCTGGCTGGGATGGGGATCATCGCATTCCAGCCGCGTGTTTGAGTGCGCGGCCGGCACGACTTTCTATGCCGTGTGAGTAGCTGCCTGGCACGCCTGACGCTCCGCCCAGGCAGCCCCTTCACCGGCTGACTCTAACAACTGGCGTTATCGTGCGCCGAGATAGTCGAGTTTGCCGAGTTCGACGCCGTTGTGACGCAGGATGTCATACGTCGTCGTGACGTGAAAATAGAAATTCGGCAACACGAACTGCAGCAGATAGTTGAGGCCTGTGAACTCAACCGGCCCGTGGCGCATTTTCAGCGTGACGGTGCGTTCTTCCGAGCCGTCGATCTGCGCCGCATTGAATTCCTTCAGGTAATCAATCGTTTTCTGGATACGAGCCTGCAGCTCTTCGAACGTCACCTCGACGTCGTCGTACTTGGGCGGCTCCACGCCAGCGAGACGTGCGGCGCAGCCCTTGGCTGTGTCGGTCGCGATATAGACCTGACGCACGAGCGGCAGCATGTCCGGGAAGAGCCGGGCGCTGACAAAAATTGACGGGTCGATCTGCTTTTCTGCCGCGTGCGCCTCGGCCTTGCCGAGAATGCTTTGCAGGCAGGTCAGACCGCGCACCAGCACGGGCACGGAGGCTTGATACATCGAAATTGACATGGAACTTTCCCCTGATTCGCTCAGATTCTCTGACGCACGTGCGGGATTGCCGCACGAGACAACGTAACGACTGGTTCGCCGCTGCAGCATCATAGCGCGGCCCGCGTGACGCATCCAGGACATAGCCATCCGGACAACTGTTGCGCGCGCTGGAACTGTGTTCGAATGGATCTGTCGGACGGCTTGATGATGTCCATGCAACCAGAACCCTGCGCGGGTTGCGCTGCAACCTGAATGTGTCACGAGGCGCATGCCCGCCGGGACCAACGCGCAGCCGCACGGCGGCGCACCGAGGAGTATCGAAACTATGGCCAAGCATCCCCTGCAAGGAAGTGAGCGCACGGTAGCGGAAGGTTCAAAACTCATCGGGCAATGCGATCCGGCTGAACGGATCGAAGTCCACGTCGTCCTGCGCCGTCACGCGCAGGAGCAATTCGACGCGTTGATCGCCAGGATCGAAGCGGGCGACTCCAGCGTCAAGCCTTTATCACGCGAAGCCTTCGCCAAAGAGTTCGGTGCTGCGGCGGAAGATATCGAGAAGGTCAAGGCCTTCGCAGCACAATCGGGCCTGACCGTGGAGCGTGAGAATCCCGCTGCCCGCACTATTGTGCTTTCCGGCACCATTGCGCAGTTTCAGGCCGCCTTCGACGTCGAGTTGCATCATTACGAGCATCAATCAATCGGCCAGTATCGCGGCCGAACCGGCGTCATCAGCTTGCCCGGCAACCTTGCGAACGTCGTGACAGCCGTGCTCGGGCTCGATAACCGGCCGCAGGCGCGTCCGCATTTCCGCATCCGGCCGCCGATCCGTTCCGCCAATGCACAAGCCTCGGGTGCGTTCACACCGCTGCAGGTCGCGGCGCTGTATCAATACCCGCAAGGCGACGGTAGCGGCCAGTGCGTCGGCATTATCGAGCTTGGCGGCGGCTATGAGACGTCCGATCTGAGCACCTATTTTTCGAATCTCGGCGTGACTGCGCCTACCGTGGTCGCGGTGAGTGTCGACAAAGGCAAGAACAAGCCCACCGGCGACGCGAGCGGTCCGGACGGCGAGGTGTCGCTCGATATCGAGGTGGTCGGTGCAATCGCCCCAGGCGCGAAAATCGCGGTCTATTTCACGCCCAATACCGACACCGGTTTTATCGACGCCGTGAGCAACGCGGTTCACGACACGACCAACAAACCGTCGGTCATCTCGATCAGTTGGGGCGGCCCGGAGTCGTCATGGACAGCGCAGTCGCAGCAGGCGTTCAACAGCGTGCTGCAATCCGCAGCAACCATGGGCGTGACAGTTTGCGTGGCCTCCGGCGATAGCGGTTCGAGCGACGGCACGAGTGGCAATGTGGTCGATTTTCCCGCCTCGAGTCCGTACGTGCTGACATGCGGCGGGACCAAGCTGACGGCCTCGGGAACAAAGATCTCCCAGGAGGTGGTGTGGAACGACGGTAGCCAGGGCGGCGCAAGCGGTGGCGGTGTGAGTACCGCATTTCCCGTCCCGACCTGGCAAGAGGGTTTGTCTTCCACGAATGCATCCGGTGCGAAGACGGCATTGACAGGGCGTGGCGTGCCCGACGTAGCGGGAGACGCGTCGCCGGAGACCGGCTATGACGTGCTGATCGATGGGTCCCAAACGGTAGTGGGCGGCACGAGCGCGGTGGCGCCGCTGTGGGCCGCGCTGATTGCCCGCATCAACGCGGCTAACGGTTCGCCAGTCGGCTTCGTCAATCCGAAGCTGTATGCCGCGACGAGCGCGTTTAACGACATCACGCAAGGCAACAACGGCTCGTATGCTGCTTCGGCGGGCTGGGATGCGTGTACCGGACTTGGCAGCCCCAATGGTCAGAAGATCGCTGCGGCACTATAGTCTGTAGTCTCGCAAGCACGCGCCCGATGAACCTGGCGTGTGCTTGCGGTGTTGTTGTTGCGAAGGTTATTGCAAAGAAGGTGGTGCGTGGTTCGAGACAGCGTCCGTATGACGCCTAGATGACGAAAATGACGTAAAACGAGATGGAGCGATCATGACCAACACCGAGTCAGCTTCCGGCAGTCCGCAGTCGTCCCACAATTCTCATGCTGCTCCCGCCAAGGCGGCCACGACCGCGGCGCACAAGTCAGGAGATCAACCGTTTTTCGATCCTGTTGCCTATGGCAACGGACCTAACGATTCCGTCACCGATACCACCGAGAATGCTGCGATCACGAAGCATTCGATTGTGATCGGCGGTCGCAAGATTGCCTACACCGCGACGGCGGGTCACCTGGTGACAGTGGATCCGAGCAGCTCGGTACCCAACGCCAAGATGTTCTACGTGGCTTTCACGGAGGACAACCAGAAGGAAGAAACGCGCCCGGTTACCTTTTTCTACAATGGCGGCCCGGGGTCGTCATCGGTATTCGTGCTGCTCGGCTCGTTTGCGCCGCGCCGTATCAAGACGGCAATGCCGAGTTTCACGCCGCCCGCACCCTATACGCTGGAAGACAATCCCGATAGCCTGCTCGACAAAAGCGATCTGGTTTTTATCAATCCCATCGGCACGGGGTATTCGGCGGCAATCGCGCCCAGCACGAACCGCAATTTCTGGGGCGTCGATCAGGATGCCACCTCGATCAAGCAGTTCATCAAGCGCTTTCTGACGAAGAACAACCGCTGGAATTCGCCGAAGTATCTTTACGGTGAATCGTACGGTACGGCCCGCAGCTGCGTGCTGGCCTATATGCTGCACGAAGATGGCGTCGATCTGAACGGCATTACGCTGCAGTCGTCGATACTCGACTACACGCAGTCCGGCAATCCGGTCGGCGCCTTGCCGACGGCCGCCGCGGATGCGTGGTATCACAAGAAGCTCGGCGTTGCGCCCACTCCGACCGATCTCGGCGCGTTCGCCGAGGAGGTCGCCCAGTTCTCGCGCACGGACTATCTCGCCGCCTTGCGCAAGGTGCCCGCCACGGATGCGGCGACAGTCGAGAAGCTGAGCGAATACACCGGCATCGACAAGGCGACGCTGCTCGCATGGAGCCTCGACATTGCGGCTTATGACAGCCGTGGCAACTCGCTGTTTCTGACCACGCTGCTGAAATCGAAGGGGCTTGCGCTCGGGGAATATGACGGCCGGGTGACCGCGATCGAAACCGGCATCGCGGGGAAAATCGACCCGAACTCGGGCGGCAACGACCCGACCATGACGGCAGTGACAGGCGTCTACACAAGCATGTGGAACGTCTATCTCAACGAGCAGTTGCTCTATACGTCGAATTCGGCGTTCACGGATCTGAACGACCAGGCGTTCCAGTACTGGGACTTCAGCCATATCGATCCGACCGGCGCGCAAAAGGGCGTGGACGCGAAGGGCAACGTGATTCTGTACACCGCGGGCGATCTTGCTGCGGTCATGGCGCTCAATGTGGACCTGAAGGTGTTGTCGGCGAACGGCTTCTTCGATTTCGTCACGCCGTTTTACCAGACCGTGATCGATCTGCAGAAGATGCCGCTCGTCAGCCCGCAGGTGCGTCAGAACCTGTCCGCGCGTTTCTATCCCTCTGGGCATATGGTCTATCTCGACGGCGCTTCGCGTACGGCGCTGAAAGCGGATCTGGCCAGGATGTATGAGGCAACGGTGTCGAACACAGCCGCGGTGGCCAGGATTCGCGACTTGCAGGCTCGCAGGCCGAGCTAGGCGGTTTCGGCGCTGACCAGGTGCTTGCCGGTCAGCGCCGATTTTCCACCGCGATACCGAGTGTGCTTTAATTGCCCTGCGAATTTAACCATTCCGCGCCAAGGCCTGGCGCGCCACCGAATGAATCAAGGAAAGGCAGGCAGACGTGGCGGATCGCTGCGCAGTAGACAATTTCATATTTTGCGCGCGCTGAAAGGCGCCTATGACAGTCGTGCCGCCTGGGTATTGCGTCTGGGCGCGGTGGTGGTGTTCGGTGCGCTTGCGGGACTGCGCACCGGCGAGGCGGCCGCGCAGGACGCCACCATGCTGGATGAGCGCGTCACCCAGCAATCGATTGCCGATACGATCTGCCGCCCGGATTATGCGGACGCCGTGTCGCCTCCGTTCGATGTGATGATGCAGCACAAGGCCCATCTGCTCGCCGAGCGCGGTATCGATACGGACGCCGGGGCCGACTATGCGATCGACCGCCGCGTGCCGGTCCTGCTTGGCGGTTCGCCCGATGCGCCCGCCAATCTCGATCTGCTGCCGTGGGCCGGGACGAGTGGCGAGCGTCGCAAGGCACGTTTCGTCGTGCATCTCAAACGGTGCGTGTGCGAAGGCAAGATGAGCCTGAGCGTCGCGCAGGCTGCCATTGTCGGCAACTGGTCTGCCGCGTATGCGGGATTCGGCCGGGACTCGTGCGATGTGAGCGGTCTCAACGTCGCGACCGGCACCCGCGATAGCGAGCCCTGACGCACCGCTCGCACGATGCGTCAGGCCGGCTACTTCTCCCTCCCGCTTTCCCCCGTTCTTCTGTGCGCCTGGCCCAAAAACGTTGCGGTTGGGCCAAACAGCGCGTGTATAGGTATTTTTGTTTGCGTTTATTCAGGTACAGTGCATTGGTGGCTTTTGACAACGTCCGTAATGACCGATACCCGTCAACAGTTTATTTCGCTTTCCAGCGTGATCCGGTCAGCATGACTGCTGGCGGGATAGCGGGAATCGAACTTGCTCATAGCAACGTGTGGTATTGGATTTGCGAGCGCTTCTGTCTATCCTGGTAACAGGACGAAACTCGAAGGGGAGATTTCAAATGATTGCCTTTTATCTGTCATTGGCTGTACTTGGGACAGCCCTCATCATGAGTGCTGCCGCGCAAACCAGGAAACGCGCGAGCCTTCAGCCGGTACGCATACGTAGCACGGAGCGCCGCGGGCGCTGAGGTAACGCCGCCATGAACCTGTTCGTCCGGAATATCGCCGAATCATGCTCCGAGCAGCAAGTTCGCGAGTTTCTCGAGCATGAACTGGGGCACTACGCGAAAAGCGTAACGGTTCATGAGATCGGGACGCCTGAAGCGAACGCGACCGTCGAGTTGGAGACGGATGGACCGTACGTCGGCGAGGTCATCGCTCGGGAACTGCACGGCAAGCATCTGGCGGGGTTGCCGCTGGAAGTGAGCAGCGAGTTGTTCCGGGAAGAGGAACCGCCCGCAGGCTGAGCGGTTCGATCCTTGAATCCGTTGCGGCCTTCGCCAACGCCTGGGGTGTCGGGAACGTCTGCGGCTTCGCTTGTGTGCGGCGGATAGTCCAGAGGTCCGCAACCGTCACCCGGTTGCGGCGCGCCGCATCGCACGCGCACCCCGTCCGTTCACGCCTGCTCAGGCCAGTCGAACGGCGTATAAGGCAACGCGCGTTTGTGACGCGTGTTTTCATAGAAGCGCAGCACCGTCTCGCGAGCCGCAGCGCTGACCGGCTTGCCTTCCAGAAAATCATCAATGTCGTTGTACGGAATGCCATAGGCATCTTCGTCAGGACGTTGCGGGCGCAACATTTCCAGATCGGCCGTCGGCACCTTGTGCGCGAGCGAATCAGGGGCGCCTAACGCGCGGGCCACTGCTCGCACCCGGCGTTTGTTGAGGCCGGCGAGAGGCAGGATATCCGCGCCGCCATCACCGAACTTGGTGAAGAAGCCCATCACCGATTCGGCCGCATGGTCAGTGCCGATCACGACGCCTCCACGTGCCCCCGCCACTGCATACTGCGCAATCATGCGTTGCCGCGCCTTGATGTTGCCATGCACGAAATCCTTGTGGGCATCGTCCGTGAACGGGATGCCAGCTGTGCCCAGCGACGCGAGCATGGCATCGGCCGCCGGCTTGACATCGATCGTCAGTGTTTCGTCGGCGCGAATGAAGGCGAGTGCCTGCTGCGCATCCGCTTCGTCTTGCTGCACACCATAAGGCAGCCGGATCGCAACGAAATGTGCGGCGTACTGCTCTGTGCGCAGGCGCTCGACGGCAAGCTGCGCGAGACGCCCGGCCGTCGTCGAATCGACGCCGCCGCTAATGCCGAGCACATACGTCTTCAGACCGCTCGTTCGCAGGTAGCGCGCGAGGAAGGCGATACGCCGCTCGATCTCCTCTTCGGCCACGAAACTGTCCGTGACATGCATCTCCCTGGCGATAAGCCGTTGCCGTTCGACCGGATCGTGTTGCGTCATGTTTCTTCCCCTGCAAATGGATTGCTCAAAGTATGCGGGCGGGCGCACTTCCCGTTGCCAGTTTAACGGCGGATTTTCCGTTTAAACTCACTTCGACCGTGGATTTAAATACGCTCACGCGTCGTTGCGCCAATTTCGCCTATTCAATGGATCGCCTGTTGAAATCGGGTAGCGCTGTTATCGACAGTAACGGATGTCCTGAGTAGTATCCTGTTAATCTGTACGCTGCATGAGCCGCTTGGCGGGTAATGATAAGCAGGTTTGCTCAAACACGCGATGAACGAAAAAAAACGGCTCGACCAGCCCGCGGAAAGTGACGCGATCCATTGGGTAGAAATTAATCGAAACGCCGCTGAGAGGGCGTTACACGTCAGGGATACATGCCGTGCAGCGGTTGCCAAATCAGGTGACAAACTGGTTGTCGCGACAAATGCCATATTGCGGGCTGCCGCATTAGTCAGCGCATTATTTGTTTTAACTTACAGTTTCTCTTTCGCGGCCGGCGAGCAAAAGAGCGAGCCTGCTGCGCCGGCCGATATCACAGCCTCCGCAGTCGCGGCACCGGACGCGGCAGGCGTGGTGGATCCTCATCGGGCGCTGCTGCTGCGTGCAATGTTCGCGCGCGATGTCACGCGTCGTTTGAACGTGCCCGCAGCGGCGCAACAGGAATACGGCCAACGTCTTCAGACGGCGCTCGAACAGAATCAGCTTGGCAATCTGTCGGGCGAGTATGTCGTGCTGGTCGATCGGAACGCCAACGTTCAGGCGCTCTTCATCTATTTCCGTGCGACGCCATCCGACAAATGGCTGATGATCGGTGCGTCACCGGTCGCGACCGGCCGGCCAGGCGAGTTCGATCACTTCATTACGCCGCTGGGCGTGTTCGAGCACACCCCCGACAACATGGATTTTCGCGCTGAAGGCACGATGAACGAGAACGGCATTCGCGGCTACGGCAAACGCGACATGCGGATCTTCGATCTCGGCTGGGCGCAGGGCGAACGCGGCTGGGGCAAGGGCGGTATGTCGCAGATGCGATTCCAGATGCATGCGACCGATCCTGACAGGCTTGAACCGTTGCTGGGTGTCCGTCATTCGAAAGGTTGTGTGCGGATTCCCGCGTCGCTCAACGTGTTTCTCGATCACTACGGTATTCTCGATGCGGAATACGAGGCGCTGGTGGAGTCGGGCAAGCCGCTCTGGGTGCTGCATTCGGACCGCCAGGTGACGCCGTGGGCGGGCCGTTACATCGTTGTCGTCGATTCGGAGCGCAAAGCGCGCCCCGCATGGTCGCCGGCGCCAGGCAGTAAAGCTCGTGCGAAAGTGCCGGCCGCGGGGGACACGGCTGACTGAGGTGTGCGGCCAGAAAGACGGGCCACACTCCGCTCCGCAAACTGCGCTACGAACGGGCCAGCAACACCCCCAGCAGCGCGACCACGAAACCGGCGATCTGCACCGTCAGCAGTGTTTCGCCGAAGCCGATATATCCTTCGATCGCCGCAAGAGGCGGCGCCAGAAACATCAGTGCGGTGGCCCGCGCGGCGTCGCCGCGCCGGACCATCCACACGAGCAGCGTCACGCTGATGCCGGAAAGCATCACGATGCCCCAGGCAAGCGACCCCCAGAGAGTGGGCGAGGCGACCCAGCGATGCTCGCCCAGCGCCAGCGCGAGGACTGCCGCTACGGCGGCGGCGCCGAAGTTCTGTACGGCGCTGGCGCTGCGAATGTCGGCCCGCGCGAGCGAAGTCTTCTGAAACAGCGTACCTGCCGTGATTGCCCCAATCGCCAGAATCGACACGGCGACCACCAGCCAGCTCGGTGCGTTGCCGTGCGCTACGTGAGAGGCATGCGGCGCAGCCGCGCTGAGTTTGGGCTGCAGCACGAGCACGACGCCTGCGAGTCCGAGCCCCATGCCGGCCCAGCCGCGCCGCGACAGACGCTCACCGAAAAGCGGGACCGCCACGGCCGCAGTCAGTAGCGGCTGCAGTGCGCCGAGCAAGGCCATCACGCCGGCGCTCAGACCTTGCGCGACGGCCCAGTATCCGGCGCCGAGATAGACTCCCTGCAGCAATGCGCCGGCCAACAGATGTTTGCCGAGGTCGCGTCCCGTCGGCCAGGCGGCGCGCGCGAGAACCGCGGCCAGCGCGAACAGCAGGGCAGTGCCGCCAAAGCGAGCGAGCAGGAACAGGTTGGGATCGGCGAACGGCGTGATTGCGCGGGCGACTACGAAGCCGGTCGACCAGAGCACGACAAAGACAGCAGCGATGAGGGTAGCGAGCATGGACAGCGTGAGCAGCGGCGTAAAAGGCTCGCAGTATTGCGCGGTGCGTCAGGCGTGTCTTGTTCGAGGCTGCACTCTGGGCGCAACGAGGGTTCACCGCGCTTTGCCGCCTCACCGTCGCATAGCCCTACCGCGTCAGCAATACCGCTCCCGCTCCTAGCAGGCCTCCGCACACGGCGCATGCCCACAGCAAAAACCTCGTACGCCGGTACTCGATGCCGATCTCGCGCAGCAATTGCGTATGCTGCCGGGAGCCCGCCGCATCGTGCTGACGTTGCAGATAGCGCACCGCGAGCTGTGGCAGGCGCGGCAGCATGTGAGCGAGATGCGGCACTTCCTGCGCGATGCGCTTGATCCAGCCGCGATGGTCGATGTCGCGCTGCGCGATGCCGGCCAGCACCGTGCGCGCGACATTCCACGTATCGACGCCGGGATGCAGCGCGCGTGCCAGCGCTTCGGCCTGTTGGAACGAGCGCTGGGCGGTGGCCAGCCGGGGTGAGACGGTGCCGCCTTCGAAGGGCAGCACCGCATGCAGCAGATGATGAAACAGCGCCCCTGCCGTGCGGTCTTCGGGTTCCGCGGCGAAATGCGCCTCGCTGCGCCGCCGCAGCTCGGCTTCCAGCACTTCCGTGCGCGTCGTCGACTCGACGTGGCCGGCCTCGCGATGCAGGTCGGCAAGGCGGCCGTAGTCCTGTTCGAACATGGCGGTGGCGCCATGCACGAAGAATTCCCGTTCGTGCGAGGACAGGCTCGACATCACCGCAAACTGCGCCAGCACGATTCGCCCGAGCGTCTCGGGTTCGACGCTGACGCGCACATGCTCGGCATCGAAAGTCGCATGAAAGAAGCCGTGCTCGAATGCCTGCTCGGTGACGACTTCGACGATGTGGGTGGCAAGCGGCGCGAGCTTGATGCGATGCTGGAGCAACCCTGGCAGATTGGTCGCGCTCACCGTGTCGAGATGCTGCACCGCCAGGGTCTGCGCGGTGCACAGGTCCCAGATCACGTCCGGCACCACCAGCCGCTTGTCACCATCGAAATGATGACCGGTCTGGCTCAGATTGGCGGCTTCGGCGCGCAGGTCGAAGCGCCGCAGCACGTCTTCGGTGAACGACTGGGCGAGCGCGCGGACCTGCAGGCGACGCGCGTCGCGGGAAAACTTTTCCAGCCAGCGCGCCACCCAGCGCAGCAGCGCCAACTCGTCGCCGATCTGTTCGACCTGCGCTGCGCGCACGAATTTGATCGCGATATCGCGGTGGCCGTTCACCGGTTCGGCGAGGCGGGCGAGGTGGGTCTGTTCGGCGAAGCCGCTGCGTGCCGGCAGCAGATCGACGCGTGTAAAGAGCCCGGTGAGCGGTCGTCCGAGCGCGCCGGCCAGCGCCGGCTCGACCTCATGCGGCGGCAGCGGAGCTTCCATGCGGCCGATCGCGTCGAAGGCATCGTGCAGGGTGCCGGTGGCGAGTTCCGGGCGTTCGGCCAGTGACTGCATGAACGTGCTGGCGAGCGGCCCGAGCGTGGGCAGCAAACTGTGCAGGCTATCGCGGCCACCCTCGGTTGCATGCACACGCTTCACGAGCGTGATCATCCAGTGAAGCTTGTGCTCACGCGGCGCGGCGAGCCAGATCAGGCGTGCGCCGAAGCGCAGCGCATGGAAAAGCAGCAGTGACCGGCGAAGCAATGGCGGCATGAGTAGATCGTAAGACGCGGCGCGCATCGGGCGACGCGCTACCTGGACCGTCAGGTTAGCAGGGAAGCGCGGGAATAGGGGAGCGCTCAGGGCGATCGCGTACTACAATACCGCGGCCTCCTGAACCTATATGTGCCGCTCGCCGGCCGTCTATCGATGCTTGCAGAACAACGTCATCAGTACATCCTCGCGCAAGTGACCAAAAATGGCGCGCTGTCGGTGGCTGAGCTGGTACGCGAACTGAATGTGTCGCGCGAAACGATCCGCCGCGATCTGAATACGCTGGCCGCCCGCGGCCTGGTGGTGACCACCCACGGCGGCGCGCTGTCGGGCGACCGGCGCGAACCCGATCTCGATGTACGCGAAGCGGCCAATGCCGGCGCGAAGCGGGCGATCGGCGAGCGCGCGGCCGATCTGGTGCCGGACGGTGCATCGCTCATCATCGATTCGGGCAGTACCACCCAGGCCGTCGCGCGGGCGCTGACGGGGCGCCACCGGCTCACCGTCTATACGAACGACTGGCGTATCGCGCTGCTGCTTGGCCGTCGCAACGAGAACCGGGTCACCCTGCTGGGCGGCGAGCTCTCGGAGAACGAGGACGCCACTTTCGGCCTCGACACGGTTTATCAGCTGACGCAGTATCACGCGGACTTCGCCTTTGTCGGAGCAGGCGGCATCTCCGCAGATGCCTGGCTGACCGACTACACGCGCATGGCCGCCGAAGTGCGCAGCCGGATGATCGCTGCCGCCAACCTGGCGGTGGTGGTAGCGGACAATTCGAAGTTCGGGCGTGTCACGCCGGTGCGGATCAACGGGTTCGAAAGCACCCGTTATCTGGTGACCGAACTCGCACCGGACCGCACGCTTGCCAAGGCTATCGCCACGCGCGGGCCGGAACTGCTGATTGCGTGACGTCGTTTGTCTGATCGCGACGCACGGTATCAGCGTGCCACTTACCCGGGTGCTGCGCTTTCGTCTGACGTTCAAGCTCAAAAACGCGCGCCTGGGCGCCTCACTGGAGCCCCGTGCGCCCGCCGGTTTGCGGCAATGCGAGGGGCGAATGCGTCGCGTCGGTAATCAGGTGCTTGCCGTGCCGCTGACATACTGCGGCGATATCGTCGAATGGATTGGGCAGGGCTTCTCGACGCACTGCTTTGAACAATCTCCGTTTGCATATTATTGGCGAATTGTGTCGTTTGTTGGAAATTGCCAGAATGGTCACGGCGCTGTCACGCAAACCTGCAATCCTTGCCGTGCCCGTTCAGGCAAGGCAGGCAGCGCCAAAGTGTCGGGTTGGCTGTAAGTCTGGCTGGAAAGAAGCAGCAAGGTTGTCAGCAATCTGCAATCGCACGAACCTGACAGCCGCTGCGGGCGAATTCAATCGGCGCGGCGCTACCGCCGTCAAATCACAACAGGTATCGGGTTATCCCGACCGTCTGGTTTTTTGCCTTTCGGAGAGAGCGACATGAAAAAGACGAATCACCTTCGCGCGACGGCCAGCATTGTCCGCAAAACCTTGCCGGCACTGGTTGCGGCTGCTGCATTCGGCGGCGCTGCGCTGCCGGCCCATGCCGCCGACGCAGTCGTGCTGTACACGGCCGATGGCCTCGAGAACCTCTACAAGGACGTGCTGCCGGGCTTTGAAAAGCAGGAAGGCGTCAAGGTCAATATCGTCACGGCGGGTAGCGGTGAAGTGGTGAATCGCGCGACCATCGAAAAGGATGCGCCGAAGGCCGACGTGCTCGTCACGTTGCCGCCGTTCATCCAGCAGGCGGATCAGGCCGGTCTGCTGCAGGCATACCAGAGCGCCAACTACAAGAACGTGCCGGCCATCGCCAAGGCGCCGAATGGTACGTGGGCGACCTTCGTGAACAACTACTTCTCGTTCGCGATCAATCCGGATGTCGTGAAGACCGAACCGAAGACGTTCGCCGATCTGCTGCACCCGGATTACACGGGCAAGATCGCTTACTCGAACCCGGCGACCGCCGGCGACGGCATGGCCGTGATCATCCTGACGACTTCGCTGATGGGTGAAGACAAGGCGTTCGACTATCTGAAGAAGCTCGAGGCGAGCGCCAAGTTCCACACCAAGGGCACCGGCTACCTCGACGTGCTGCTCTCGCGCAACGAAATCTCGCTCGCCAACGGCGACCTGCAGATGGATCTGGACGACCAGGCCAATGGCGGTCTGTCGCTCAAGCCGATCTTCCTGGCAGCAGCGCCGGGCGGCAAGCCGACGACTTTCCAGTTGCCGTACGCGATCGGTCTGATCAAGAACGGCCCGAACCAGGCTGAAGGCAAGAAGCTGATCGACTACCTGATGTCGAAGGACGTGCAGGCCAAGGTGCCGGATATCTTCGGCATTCCGGGCCGCACTGACGTGCCGCTGGCCGGCAAGAACGGCGAAGCGGTGAAGCAGGCGATTGCCGGCGTGAAGCTGATTCCGGTGGACTGGACCCAGGTCATGGCGAAGAAGGCTGACTGGACCGCACGTTGGAAGAACGACGTGATCGGCGATTCCGGCAAGCAGGTGGAAGTCGTCAAGCCGGCGCAGTAAATCGCTTGTAGTACGCCTCGCAGGACGCGTGACGGCCGGCCCATGCTGTTGAGCTGACCCGCCACACGCGCGCCGCGAGGTCTTCACCCGCAAGACCCTAGTTGGAGGATGAATCCGGTGAATACCGCAACTCTTGCCCCTGGCGCGCTCGGCGCCTCACCGGAGGCGCTCGCTGCGGCGCAACCGGGCACGCCGGGCGGCGTGCAGATCGAGCATCTGACCGTGCGTTTCGGTACGCGCACGGTGCTCGATGACCTGTCGCTTAACATCGAGCGCGGCGAATTGCTGACTGTGCTCGGCCGCAGCGGGTGCGGCAAGACGACGTTGTTGCGTTTCATCGCCGGATTCATCGAAGCGGATGGTCTCGCCGGCACCTTGACGGTGGCCGGTCACGATCTCACGCATGTACCACCGCACAAGCGCAATCTCGGCCTGTTGTTCCAGAGCTATGCGCTGTTTCCTCATCTGTCGGTGTTCGAGAACGTAGCGTTCGGTTTGCGCGCGCGTCGTGAATCGTCCAAGGAGATCGCCCGCCGTGTGGCGGATGCGTTGAAGCTCGTGCAGCTTGGCGATTCGGGCCATGTCATGCCGGCACAATTGTCGGGCGGCATGCAGCAGCGCGTGGCGCTCGCGCGTGCGCTCGTGATCGAGCCGGATGTGCTGTTGCTCGACGAACCGCTTTCCGCACTCGATGCCAATCTGCGCGCCTCGGTGCGTTCCGAACTGAAGGCGCTGCATGAGCGTCTGCCGAATCTCACCATTGTTTGCGTGACGCACGATCAGGACGACGCGCTGGTGTTGTCCGACCGTACGCTGCTGATGCGCGAAGGTCACATTGCGCAACTCGGCACACCGCAGCAACTCTACGATCAACCGAACGACGGCTTCGTGGCGCGTTATCTCGGCGCAGCCAATCTGCTGCCGCCGCACGTCGCGTTTCCGCTCGGCGATTCGCGCTACAACGAACGTGAGCGGGTGGCCTGCCTGCGTCCCGAAGCGCTGCGGATCGTGCCGCTCGGCGAAGGGCATCTGCACGGCATGATCAGCTCGGTCGAGTGGTATGGCGCGGTGCTGTCGGTGTCCGTCGTGCTCGATGCGATGCCCAGCGAGCCCGTGCTCGTCACGATGCAACGCGGCCACGGCATGCTGCCCGAGAAGGGCGCGCGTATCTCCTTGCGCTATGAGGCAGACGATGTCGTCCTTATCAACCCCTGATAGTCCCGACGCGCTCGGCGACGCGCGGCGCGCGGCCACCTTCGCTTCGCACGCGGCTGCGGTACGCCGTCGAGAACGTGCGGCGCAGTGGCAACTGGTGTTCCTCACCGTGGTGGTGCTCGGACCGCTGGTGATCTATCCGCTGGTGCGGCTGCTGTTGTTGAGTCTGACCGGGCCGCATGGCGGCTTCGGTTTTCAGGCGTACGCGGCGTTTTTCAGCAATCCTGACACGCGCGGCGTGGTCGGCACGACGCTGTGGATCCTGTTCGCAAGCGCGGGTCTGGCGTCGCTGCTCGGTGTGGCGCTCGCGTCGATGCTGTTCTTCAAGCCGTTTCCCGGCGCGCGGCTCGTCACGCGTTTTCTTGAACTGTTCGTTGCCTTTCCGTCGTTCCTTGTCGCCTTCACGTTGATCTTTTTATACGGCTCGCAAGGTTCGGTCAGCATCGGCTTGCAGCGGCTCTTTCATCTGCAGGCGCCGCCGCTCGATTTCCTGTTCGGCGTGGGCGGCGTGATTCTCGCGGAAGTGGTGTTCTACGCGCCATTCGTGGTGCGCCCGACGCTCGCCTCGTTCGCGACCCTCGACATGCGCCTGATCGAAGCCGCCCGCAGTCTCGGCGCGAATGGCTTGATGGTGGCGTTCAAGGTGATCCTGCCGCTTGCATGGCCGGGCATTGCAGCCGGCACGATCCTGTGCTTTCTGCTGACGCTCAACGAGTTTGGCATTTTGCTGGTGCTCGGCAGCGCGCATCTGATCACGCTGCCGGTTGCCATCTACAGTTCCGCGACCGTCGACCTGGATCTGCCGACCGCCGCGGCCGGCGCTGTGGTGATGCTGATGATGTCTCTGTCGCTGTATGCGTTGTACCGCCAGGTCAACCGCCGCAAGGTTAGAGGAGCACGGTAATGGCCGTCGAACTGGATCCCACTGTCTTGCCGGTCATGCACAAGCGTGCGCGTCCGGTGCAGCGTAGCCTCGCCACGCGCGTCGCAGGCGGTGCCTTCATGGCGTTCGCCGCGTTGCTGTGCTTCTGGCTGTTCGTATTGCCGGTGGTGGTGGTGGCGCTATCGAGCGTGGCCGCTCACTGGTCCGGCACGATCTTGCCCGACGGTTTCAGCATGCGCTGGTTCGAGCGCCTCGGTTCGAGCGATTTCGATGCGCTCAGTACGAGTCTCGAGATCGGCTTCGGCGTCGCGGTGCTTGGCACCATCCTCGGGCTCTGGCTGGCGCTGGCGCTCGAAGGGCGCGATCGGCGCGGGCTCGGTGCGTTCGTCGATACGATCGCGATGATGCCCAACGGGGTGCCGAGCGTGGTGCTCGGGCTGGCGGTGCTGATTGCATATCACAAACGTCCGCTCGATCTGTCGAGCTCGGCCGCGATTGTGGTGCTGGTGCAGCTCGCGCTAGTCCTGCCGTTCTGCTACCGATGTGCCGCCGCGGCGTTGCGCCCGGAACTGACCATCCTGCGCGAGGCGGCTGCCAGCCTCGGCGCGCCGCCGTCGATGGTGCTGCGCCGGGTCGTCCTGCCGCAACTGGTGCCGGCCATCCGCGCGAGTCTCGCGCTCGGTTTCGCGCTTTCGCTTGGCGAACTGGGCGCCACGCTGACCGTGTATCCGCCGGGATTTGCGACGGTGCCGATCGTCGTGGTCGGTCAGGTCGAGCGCGGCTATTACCTGCCGGCCTCGGCCCTCTCGCTGATTCTGCTGCTTGTCTCGCTCGCGGCGCTGCTGTTGATCGCCGCACGGATTCCGCGCCGCCGGGCCGACTGACCCGCGGATTGCCCTGACTTCCGGTGTTGAACGTCAAGTCGGCGTTCAACGCACGTTGATGTGGCAAAAAATGTCGAAATGACCGAAAATATGGAAACAGCAGCCGCCGATCCGATTGACGTCGTACGCCGGCATTCGCTCACCGCGTTGGTGCGCGACGAGATCGAGCGCAACATCGTTGAAGGCGTGTTGGCGCCCGGCGCGAAGCTCAACGAGGCCGACTGGGCCGCGCGGCTACAGGTTTCGCGAGGGCCGGTGCGCGAAGCGTTCCGCGCGCTCGAGCAGGCCGGACTCGTCACGACCGAAAAGAATCGTGGCGTGTTCGTGCGGGTGGTGTCGCTCGCGGAAGCTGACGAGATTTATGCCGTGCGGGCCGTGCTTGAAGAGGCCGCGTGCCGGATGCTGGCGTCGAGCATCGACGCGGCGCAACTGGCGGGTTTGCGCATGCAGATCGACGCCATGCGCAGCGCGCTCGACGCGCAGGATCACGACGCCTACGCACGGGCCAATGTGGCGTTTCACGACGGCATCGTGGCGGCGGCGGGTAATGGCAAGCTGTATGAGACGTACCGGCGTCTCGTGGGTGAGTTGAGTCTGTTCCGGCGCGCCGCGCTGGTGGTGCATGCCGACGCGATGGAGCGCTCGCTGGCCGAGCACCGCGCCATCCTGAAGGCGCTGGCATCGCGCGATGCCGATCGCGCTGCTGCGCTGATGCATGCGCATGTCAACGGTGGGTTGCAGCGCGCGCACGAAGCCTGTGAGTCGGCTGGACAACGCAGTGTGCTGGTGCCGTCGTCAGTTCCAATCGACGCAGAACGCGCGTAATCGACGCGCAAGGAAGGAAACGATGTCTATTCAGTCCGAGCAGAGCGAGCGCAGCATCGAGGTGAATGGCCGTGCTTACCGGCTGTCGTCGTCGCAACCGGTGGTCGTGGTGTGCGTCGACGGTTGCGAGTACGACTACCTCGAGGCGGCGGTTGCCGCGGGCGTCGCTCCCTTTATTGGCAAGATGATGAAAGAGGGCACCGCGCTCAAGGGCGATTGCGTGATTCCTTCGTTCACCAACCCGAATAACCTGTCGATCGTTTGCGGTGTGCCGCCTTCGGTGCACGGCATTTGCGGCAACTACTTCTGGGATCCGCAGGCCAATGGCGGCGAGGGCGCGGAGGTGATGATGAACGATCCCGCTTACCTGCGCGCCGGAACGTTGCTGGCAGCGGCGGCGCAAGCGGGTGCTGCGGTTGCTGTAGTGACGGCCAAGGACAAGTTGCGTCGTCTGCTTGGCTGGCAACTGAAGGGCATCTGTTTCTCGGCAGAGAAGGCGGATACGGTGACGCTGGCAGACAACGGCATCGCGGATGTGCTCGATCTGGTCGGTTTGCCAGTGCCCGATGTGTACAGCGCGGGGTTGTCCGAATTCGTCTTCGCCGCGGGCGTGCGTCTTGCGGAAACGCGCAAGCTCGATCTGATGTATCTGTCCACCACCGACTACATTCAGCACAAGTGGGCGCCGGGTACCCAGGGCGCGAACGATTTCTACGCGATGATGGATCGCTATCTTGCACAGCTTGATGCGCTTGGCTGGGTGATCGGTTTGACGGCCGATCACGGCATGAACGCGAAGCACAATCCGCAGACTGGCGAGCCTAATGTGATCTATCTGCAGGACGTGATGGACGAATGGCTGGGCGCACGCAAGGCTCGGGTGATTCTGCCCATCACGGATCCTTATGTGGTCCACCACGGCGCGCTGGGCTCGTTTGCAACCATCTATCTGCCGCACGATGTGAACGCGAGGCAGGTGATCGAACGGATTGGCGGTCTGGATGGCGTGGAGGTCGTGCTGGACAACCGCGCGGCGTGTGAGCGCTTCGAGTTGCCGAATGACCGCGTCGGCGACATTGTCGTGGTCAGCAAGCGCGATGTGGTGCTCGGCACGCGGCGCGACGAGCATGATCTTTCGGGCCTCACCGTGCCGCTTCGTTCACACGGTGGCATCTCCGAGCAGGAAGTGCCGTTGATTTTTAACCGGCATCTTCAGGGTCTTACGGACGGCAAGCGCTTGCGAAACTTCGACGTGTTCGACCTCGCGTTGAACCACGTGGCGGCATCATGAACGCGGTGCTGACGGACCATCCCGCGTTTCGCGTCGAAGCGCTGCGCCTTGAGGGCGAGCGTTGTTTGCGCGAACGCACGCTCGACGTGTTCGATCCGTACACCGGATTGCGCGTCGGCACGGTGTCGTTGGCAAGCGTCGATGATGTGCGCGCGGCGTTTCAGTACGCCGGCGCTTATCAGTCGAAGCTCACGCGCTACGAGCGCTCACAGATTCTCGAGCGTGCGGCGGTTTTGCTGCGTGAGCGCGCCGAGGTGGCTTCGGATCTGATCTCGCTCGAATCGGGCCTGTCGAAGCAGGACACGCGGTACGAGATCGGACGTGTGGCCGATGTATTCAAGTTCGCGGCGATCGAAGCGTTGCGTGACGATGCCCAGAGCTTTTCATGCGATCTGACGCCGCACGGTAAAAAGCGTCGGGTGTTCGCGCAGCGTGAACCGCTGGCGGGCGTGATCGTCGCGATTACGCCGTTCAATCACCCGATGAACCAGGTGGCGCACAAGATTGCACCGGCCATCGCGACCAATAACCGTGTTTTGTTGAAGCCGTCGGAAAAGGTGCCGCTATCGGCTTTCTACCTGGCCGATATTCTTTATGAAGCGGGTTTGCCGGAGCCGATGCTGCAGGTGTTGACCGGGGACCCGCACGAAATCGCCGATGAACTGATTACGCATCCGCTTGCGGAACTGGTGACGTTTACGGGCGGCGTGGCGATTGGCAAATATATTGCTGCGAAAGCAGCGTACCGACGCGTTGTGCTAGAGCTGGGTGGCAACGATCCGTTGATCGTGCTGGAAGACGCTGACCTCGACCGCGCGGCTACGCTGGCTGTTCAGGGATCCTACAAAAATTCGGGTCAACGCTGCACGGCTGTCAAGCGCATGCTCGTGCAAAAGAGCGTGGCCGCGGAATTTACCGAACGCGTGGTGGAAATGACGCGTGCATGGTCCTACGGTGACCCGTTCGATCTTGCGAATCAGATGGGTACCGTTATCGATGAGGCCGCAGCGCAGCTTTTCGAAGCGCGCGTCAACGCGGCGGCGGCCCAAGGCGCGCGTTTGCTGACGGGCAACCAGCGCTCGGGTGCGCTTTATGCGCCGACTGTTATCGACCGGGTGGACCCGGCTATGTCTCTGGTTCGCGAAGAGACCTTCGGGCCGGTTTCGCCAATCATTACCTTCGACACGCTCGACGACGCGATCCGGATCAGCAATGACACGGTGTTCGGTCTGTCGTCGGGCGTGTGTACGAACCGTCAGGATGCGATCACGCGATTCATCAACGAATTGCGGGTCGGTACGGTGAATGTGTGGGAAGTACCGGGATACCGGATCGAGTTGACGCCGTTCGGCGGCATCAAGGATTCGGGCCTGGGTTACAAGGAAGGGGTGCAGGAAGCCATGAAGAGCTTTACCAACCTCAAGACGTTTTCATTACCTTGGGAGTGATGTTGTGGCTTTGAGTCTTCATGATATTCGTACATTGTTTGAGCAGTACGGCAACGTCGCCTATAGCGGCGAACCGGTGACGCAGCTGGAGCACGCGCTGCAGAGTGGGGCGCTGGCTGAAAAGGAGGGCGCAAGCGATGAACTGGTCGCTGCTGCTTTCCTGCATGATCTTGGGCATTTGCTGAACCGCTTCGGCGAGACGCCTACCGCACGCGGTATCGACGATCTGCATCAGTATTTTGCGTTGCCGTTTCTGCGTCCTGTATTGCCGGATGCGGTGTTGGAGCCGATTCGTCTGCACGTCGACGCGAAGCGTTGCCTGTGCGCAATCGACGATACGTACTTTGGACGCCTCTCGGCTGATTCTGTGCGCAGTCTTGAATTGCAGGGCGGCATCTTCAGCAGGCAGGAAGCGGATGAATTTCTCAACAAACCCTTTGCGGAAGATGCGCTACGCGTGCGCCGCTGGGACGATCTCGCCAAAGAGGCGAACCGCGCGACCCCTGATGTGGATCATTACCTGGATGTCGTGGAACGGGTGATGGAGACGCACGCTACGGCGTGATCGGGGTACTTCATTTCTGTGGTTATGGTGGCCCTGTGATGTAAGCGTCGCTTACGTTCGCGGCTGCGTTTTCACGTCCCTTTCCTAGTGTGCAAATAGCGCTTGCAAGCCATGTGCTGGGTCGCTAGAATCTCGTTCTTTCGCGCTTCGGACAGCGGAGCGCGGGGAGCGGGAGAGCCAGCAGTGGCAAGGCTTTCGGCGGGTTGGGCAGGTCAGGCTGGTGCAAAAAACCTGTTGACGACGTAGCGGAAGTTCTTCATAATCTCGTTTCTCTGCTGCTGATGCAGCGACGCAGAACGAAGCGGTACCGAAGGGTTGTGAAGGTGATGCAACGCGGTGCCGGTTTGGTGGTGAATGCGTAACCGATCTTTAAAAATTAACAGCCGATAAGTGTGGGCGCTTGATGGCGACGCGGCGGTGGGCCTTTCGGGGTTTGCTGCGAAAGCGAAAGTATCAAGTCTCACACAGTAATGAAAGGAAGGTTTTTTCATCGCAAGATGATTGAACAATTCGTCAGTACGTTGAGTGAGCGACCGGTTCTTGATTGAACCGAAAACAGTAACAGGAATTGAACTGAAGAGTTTGATCCTGGCTCAGATTGAACGCTGGCGGCATGCCTTACACATGCAAGTCGAACGGCAGCACGGGAGCAATCCTGGTGGCGAGTGGCGAACGGGTGAGTAATACATCGGAACGTGTCCTGTAGTGGGGGATAGCCCGGCGAAAGCCGGATTAATACCGCATACGCTCTACGGAGGAAAGGGGGGGATCGCAAGACCTCTCGTTATAGGGGCGGCCGATGGCAGATTAGCTAGTTGGTGGGGTAAAGGCCTACCAAGGCGACGATCTGTAGCTGGTCTGAGAGGACGACCAGCCACACTGGGACTGAGACACGGCCCAGACTCCTACGGGAGGCAGCAGTGGGGAATTTTGGACAATGGGCGCAAGCCTGATCCAGCAATGCCGCGTGTGTGAAGAAGGCCTTCGGGTTGTAAAGCACTTTTGTCCGGAAAGAAATCCTTTGGGCTAATACCCTGAGGGGATGACGGTACCGGAAGAATAAGCACCGGCTAACTACGTGCCAGCAGCCGCGGTAATACGTAGGGTGCAAGCGTTAATCGGAATTACTGGGCGTAAAGCGTGCGCAGGCGGTCCGCTAAGACAGATGTGAAATCCCCGGGCTTAACCTGGGAACTGCATTTGTGACTGGCGGGCTAGAGTATGGCAGAGGGGGGTAGAATTCCACGTGTAGCAGTGAAATGCGTAGAGATGTGGAGGAATACCGATGGCGAAGGCAGCCCCCTGGGCCAATACTGACGCTCATGCACGAAAGCGTGGGGAGCAAACAGGATTAGATACCCTGGTAGTCCACGCCCTAAACGATGTCAACTAGTTGTCGGGTCTTCATTGACTTGGTAACGTAGCTAACGCGTGAAGTTGACCGCCTGGGGAGTACGGTCGCAAGATTAAAACTCAAAGGAATTGACGGGGACCCGCACAAGCGGTGGATGATGTGGATTAATTCGATGCAACGCGAAAAACCTTACCTACCCTTGACATGGTCAGGACCCTGCTGAAAGGTGGGGGTGCCCGAAAGGGAACTGATACACAGGTGCTGCATGGCTGTCGTCAGCTCGTGTCGTGAGATGTTGGGTTAAGTCCCGCAACGAGCGCAACCCTTGTCCCTAGTTGCTACGCAAGAGCACTCTAGGGAGACTGCCGGTGACAAACCGGAGGAAGGTGGGGATGACGTCAAGTCCTCATGGCCCTTATGGGTAGGGCTTCACACGTCATACAATGGTCGGAACAGAGGGTCGCCAACCCGCGAGGGGGAGCCAATCCCAGAAAACCGATCGTAGTCCGGATCGCACTCTGCAACTCGAGTGCGTGAAGCTGGAATCGCTAGTAATCGCGGATCAGCATGCCGCGGTGAATACGTTCCCGGGTCTTGTACACACCGCCCGTCACACCATGGGAGTGGGTTTTACCAGAAGTGGCTAGTCTAACCGCAAGGAGGACGGTCACCACGGTAGGATTCATGACTGGGGTGAAGTCGTAACAAGGTAGCCGTATCGGAAGGTGCGGCTGGATCACCTCCTTTCTCGAGCTAACGTGTCAAACGTTGAGCGCTCACGCTTATCGGCTGTGATTTAAGACAGACTCAGGGGTCTGTAGCTCAGTCGGTTAGAGCACCGTCTTGATAAGGCGGGGGTCGATGGTTCGAATCCATCCAGACCCACCACTGTTTCTGCGGTGGCTGCGCTAATGACTGAAACCCCTGGGGCATCAATACAGATAGAGATGTCTGTGTGACTGGGGGATTAGCTCAGCTGGGAGAGCACCTGCTTTGCAAGCAGGGGGTCGTCGGTTCGATCCCGTCATCCTCCACCAATCCTCAATGCAGAAAGTCTGGTTCGGTGAACCGGGCGTTATGCATTGGCGATTGAGCCAGTCAGAGTGGTACGCAATCAGAGATTGCGATATCGGCTGTCGTTCTTTAACAATCAGGAAGAAGTAGTAAAGAGATTCACGAAAGATCACTTAGAGATGGGTGATTGAGTAGGTGAATCAGGGTTGTGATTGTATCAATGTATTTTTAAGTGATCGAAAGATTGCTTTGGAATACGGCGCAACACGAATACTCAACCTGTAACGATGTGGCAAGCGTTGCATCCCCAGTGGATGCGGCATGAGACACACCCGTTATAGGGTCAAGCGAACAAGTGCATGTGGTGGATGCCTTGGCGATCACAGGCGATGAAGGACGCGGTAGCCTGCGAAAAGCTACGGGGAGCTGGCAAACGAGCTTTGATCCGTAGATGTCCGAATGGGGAAACCCACTCCGTATGGAGTATCCGCAGCTGAATACATAGGCTGTGCGAAGCGAACGCGGCGAACTGAAACATCTAAGTAGCCGCAGGAAAAGAAATCAACCGAGATTCCCAGAGTAGTGGCGAGCGAAATGGGACCAGCCTGTACTCTTTATCTTCATTGTTAGTCGAAGGCTCTGGAAAGTGCCGCCATAGCAGGTGATAGCCCTGTAGACGAAAACAGCGAGGAAGAACTAGGTGTACGACAAGTAGGGCGGGACACGTGAAATCCTGTCTGAAGATGGGGGGACCATCCTCCAAGGCTAAATACTCGTGATCGACCGATAGTGAACCAGTACCGTGAGGGAAAGGCGAAAAGAACCCCGGGAGGGGAGTGAAACAGATCCTGAAACCGCATGCATACAAACAGTCGGAGCCTCGCAAGGGGTGACGGCGTACCTTTTGTATAATGGGTCAGCGACTTACATTCAGTGGCAAGCTTAACCGATTAGGGCAGGCGTAGCGAAAGCGAGTCCGAACAGGGCGATTCAGTCGCTGGGTGTAGACCCGAAACCAGGTGATCTATCCATGGCCAGGATGAAGGTGCGGTAACACGTACTGGAGGTCCGAACCCACTAACGTTGAAAAGTTAGGGGATGAGCTGTGGATAGGGGTGAAAGGCTAAACAAACCTGGAAATAGCTGGTTCTCTCCGAAAACTATTTAGGTAGTGCCTCGTGTATCACCTTCGGGGGTAGAGCACTGTCATGGTTGAAGGGTCCATTGCGGATTACTTCGCCATAGCAAACTCCGAATACCGAAGAGTGCAATCACGGGAGACAGACATCGGGTGCTAACGTCCGGTGTCAAGAGGGAAACAACCCAGACCGCCAGCTAAGGTCCCCAAATATTGCTAAGTGGGAAACGAAGTGGGAAGGCTAAAACAGTCAGGAGGTTGGCTTAGAAGCAGCCATCCTTTAAAGAAAGCGTAATAGCTCACTGATCGAGTCGTCCTGCGCGGAAGATGTAACGGGGCTAAGCAATATACCGAAGCTGCGGATGCATATTTATATGCATGGTAGGAGAGCGTTCCGTAAGCCTGCGAAGGTGCATTGAAAAGTGTGCTGGAGGTATCGGAAGTGCGAATGCTGACATGAGTAGCGATAAAGGGGGTGAAAGGCCCCCTCGCCGTAAGCCCAAGGTTTCCTACGCAACGTTCATCGGCGTAGGGTGAGTCGGCCCCTAAGGCGAGGCAGAAATGCGTAGCTGATGGGAAGCAGGTTAATATTCCTGCACCATTGTTAGATGCGATGGGGGGACGGATCGCGGAAGGTTGTCCGGGTGTTGGAAGTCCCGGTCCTTGCATTGGAGAAGGCGCTTTGGCAAATCCGGGCGCGGAATTCAAGGGTGCGAGGCCATTCACTTCGGTGAAGAAGCAATCGGAAGTGGTTCCAGGAAAAGCCTCTAAGCTTCAGTCTAACAAGACCGTACCGCAAACCGACACAGGTGGGCGAGATGAGTATTCTAAGGCGCTTGAGAGAACTCGGGAGAAGGAACTCGGCAAATTGGTACCGTAACTTCGGGATAAGGTACGCCCCTGTAGCTTGATGCCCCTGCGGGCAAAGGGTGAAGGGGTTGCAATAAACTGGTGGCTGCGACTGTTTAATAAAAACACAGCACTCTGCAAACACGAAAGTGGACGTATAGGGTGTGACGCCTGCCCGGTGCCGGAAGATTAAATGATGGGGTGCAAGCTCTTGATTGAAGTCCCGGTAAACGGCGGCCGTAACTATAACGGTCCTAAGGTAGCGAAATTCCTTGTCGGGTAAGTTCCGACCTGCACGAATGGCGTAACGATGGCCACACTGTCTCCTCCCGAGACTCAGCGAAGTTGAAGTGTTTGTGATGATGCAATCTCCCCGCGGCTAGACGGAAAGACCCCATGAACCTTTACTGTAGCTTTGCATTGGACTTTGAACCGGTCTGTGTAGGATAGGTGGGAGGCTGTGAAGCGTGGACGCCAGTCTGCGTGGAGCCAACCTTGAAATACCACCCTGGTCTGTTTGAGGTTCTAACCTTGACCCGTTATCCGGGTCGGGGACAGTGCATGGTAGGCAGTTTGACTGGGGCGGTCTCCTCCCAAAGTGTAACGGAGGAGTACGAAGGTACGCTAGGTACGGTCGGAAATCGTGCTGATAGTGCAATGGCATAAGCGTGCTTAACTGCGAGACCGACAAGTCGAGCAGGTGCGAAAGCAGGTCATAGTGATCCGGTGGTTCTGTATGGAAGGGCCATCGCTCAACGGATAAAAGGTACTCTGGGGATAACAGGCTGATACCGCCCAAGAGTTCATATCGACGGCGGTGTTTGGCACCTCGATGTCGGCTCATCTCATCCTGGGGCTGTAGCCGGTCCCAAGGGTATGGCTGTTCGCCATTTAAAGAGGTACGTGAGCTGGGTTTAAAACGTCGTGAGACAGTTTGGTCCCTATCTGCCGTGGGCGCTGGATATTTGAAGGGGGCTGCTCCTAGTACGAGAGGACCGGAGTGGACGAACCTCTGGTGTACCGGTTGTCACGCCAGTGGCATCGCCGGGTAGCTATGTTCGGAAGAGATAACCGCTGAAAGCATCTAAGCGGGAAACTCGCCTTAAGATGAGATATCCCCGGGGCTTCGAGCCCCTTGAAGGGTCGTTCAAGACCAGGACGTTGATAGGTCAGGTGTGGAAGCGCAGTAATGCGTTAAGCTAACTGATACTAATTGCCCGTAAGGCTTGATCCTATAACAGGTGTGTCTCGACCCGGGTTGGCGCTTTAGCGCCTACCCGGGTCCGATCCCCGAAGGGGATGCGTGTGAACCCCCAGACGGGGGTAGCAGAACGCACGGTTGAGTGATCGATGTTGTGCCAGAAACAACACAACCCCAGAACGCTCACCGCTGGTGAGCATCACCAGAAACTACTTCTTCCCGATTGGCCGTACTGCTCCATGAGCAGTGCAGCAACAAGTCATGCCTGATGACCATAGCGTGTCGGTACCACCCCTTCCCATCCCGAACAGGACCGTGAAACGACTCCACGCCGATGATAGTGCGGATTACCCGTGTGAAAGTAGGTAATCGTCAGGCTCCCTAGCAGCATCAGAAACCCCACCCCGCAAAGGTGGGGTTTCTGCGTTTACGCGCGCAAATACGCTCGTCAAACCCCTCCACAGACCTCAAAGACCCAAGCACTCCGGCAGCGCTGACAGAGTCGCTCACTGGCAACGCCGCTTCATCCCGCCAAATCAAAGCGTCAACTGCATCACACCACATGCCGCCAACGTCCCTGTCCAGAGCAGATCGAAGTTGAGCCACTTGGTGCGCAAACCGCCAACGCCAAAGTGGTCGAACACAGCCACAGCGATCACACCTGTAGTCACCAGCATCGCAGCACTATGCACGCCCAAGGCGATCGCCGCGATCGTCGCAGTAGGCCCGGAGCTGGAGATCACGGTGCCTGGCGCGTGAGCCAACGCGCCGCATATCGGCATTAGAGCCGGAATCAACATGAGTCCGGCACCGTGCGAACCTGCCATCACAAACGACCAGACCATCAGCCCGGCAAAGCCTGTCTGCATACCCACGCGCGGTCGCATGCAATGGCCTCGCAACGCATGCCACGCCGCCCAACCGATCAGCAAGACCCCACACACTCGGCTCAATACGGAATGATCGATGATCATACCGAGCGACAACCCGGCCATCAGCATGCAGCCGGCGGCGAGTGCATGTCCGAGTGCGATTGGTATCAGCGAGAGCAAGACCACTCGCCGACTGCGTCGATACAGTCCAAGCGCGACAGCAAACAGCCAGCCCATCGCCGGGTTGATGCCGTGAAACGCGCCGAGCGCGGCAACCACGAACCATGTCCACCACGTCGACGTCGATGGATTCATGCCGTTCAGGGATAGCAGTACGAATCAGACGAACAGTCGCCGCCTTGCAGACGAATCTGATGCGGCCGATGCCCTTCCGGCCACTCCAGAAAGAACTCCTCATCGAACGACAGACCGCCGTCCGGGCCTGCATCGAGCTTGACCATCCAGCCGTCGATGCCATCCGGATAAAACTGCGGATCGACCGCACCGTACAGCGAGTTCGTAAAGTAGATCCGTTTGCCGTCGCGACTTACCTCGACCATTTGCGGACCACCGCTGAGCGCACTGTTCGAGGCACCCGGGTGGGTCGCCCGCGAGACGATGCCGCCAATACGCACTTTCCCCGTAAGTTTCGGTGCGAACGGATCGGACACGTCGTATTGCAGCAGATCGCCCGTGCCCCAGCAGGACACGTAAAGAAAACGATCATCGAGCGAAAGATCGATGTCAGTCACAAGCGGCGGCACCGCGCCGAAGGACTTGAGGACTGGCGGAAGCAATGCGGGGTCAGCAGGCTCAGCGGGAATATCAATGATCTTGCGCACCGCCCACTTGTCCTTGTCGCGATACCAGGTCCAGATGGACGAAGACAAATCCTTCAGACTGATCACGCAATTGACGAAACCATGCGCTTTGGTCGGATCGTGCGCCGGCCGCAATTCGAACACGAGTTGGTATTCCGGTCCGAAATCAATTTCCTGCAGATGTTTGCGGCGCGTGAAATCCCAAAAATGCAGACGGCGACCGTAACGCGCGCCGAGAAGCACCTCCGGAATCAAACCATTCTCGAACGTATCCGGTGTACCCCATTCGCTGGTGACGAGCGTGTCGTAGCCGAGGTGCCACCAGCCGTCGTACGCGAGTTGCTGCGAGCCGCGGTCGACTTCCCAGCGTCCGAGTGGCTCAAAACTTTCCGGATCGAGCAGGAAGATTCCACCGGGTGCACCGCCCTCGGCGTTGCCGAGGGCGGTCACATAGATCCCACCCGGACCACAATGTACGGTGTGCGGACGGCTATAACCCGTGCGGCTCGCAATGGTGGCCGGCTCGATCGTCTTGACGATAGTCGGATGAAGGGGATCAGGCTTCGTATCGAGGATATAGATGCGCGACGAGCGTAACCCAGGCACAACCAGGTAACGCCGCTCCGTATGCGGATGTGGCGCGTTGGGGCAGAGGCAGGAAGAGCATGCATTCCAGCCGAAATGATGCAGCTCGTCGCCGGCATGCGGCATGGCCAGATTGCCGACGATGCTGGCATAAGCCGGAGAGGCCGGATCGACATCGACCACTGCGATCTCATCCGGCCGGGTGCGATCAGGATCGAACGCGGCCACATAGGCGAGCTTTTCGGGCGGCGCCTCTGCGGCAAGGCGCGGTGAGGGATAAAAGCTCGGGTCCGGCTTCCAGATGCCCATGGTGCTCCTCCTCCGTATCAGTGCGACTCGGGACGACACAACTAGCCATCTTGAACTGTAGTTGGTTTAAGCCACGCTCAAAGCTCGATATGGAATAAGCAAATGCGCCGACGTTATGGGGCAAGGCGAGTTCGCACAACGCGCAATGCACAATGCGTCGTATGCGATCTGTGCGACGAAGTCGATCGCGAGAAGAAGGGGGACGTGATGAGAGCGACGTAGCAGCGGTTTGATGCATTGCAAGTCAGGCGACCGAAGTCGCCCGACACGGCAAACGCTAGACTCCGCGCCGACTAAACAGGCGGACGATAAACAACAGAATGACCGCACCGATTACCGCTGTGATGATCGAGCCGATCCAGCCACCCCCAAGCGAGATGTGCAGGACGCCGGAAAGCCAACCGCCGATAAACGCGCCGACGATCCCGACAATGATGTCGACGATCAACCCGAAACCGCCGCCCTTGACGAGCACACCAGCTAGCCAGCCGGCGATCGCGCCAATGATGAGCCATGCAATGATGCCGTGTTCCATAATCAAGACTCCATGGTTGAGCGTGAAAAATTCACGGTGACAGAGCTTAGTCCAAGGGGGTGACGCAGTCCATATTCAGGATATGGATTTAACAATGTCTGAATGTATTGTGGAGGGATTGGCGATGAGGCCGCCGCGGTGGCGGGACAGGGCGCATAGCCAGAGTGGCTATGGCGCAAAGGCACGGTAAGACAACGCGCAGTCGCTCGGTTCATTTCGTTCTCGGTCTCGGGCTGCACAGACATACGGACCATCGATTCACACGACGCACTCTACCATCAATGCAACGCGGCGCCGGCCGATGCTTCGTCTACGGTTGTTATAGATGACGCCGTCGCCGGGCGCAAGGCGTGGACTACCACCCGCGGCCGGTGCCCCCAGGTTGGGCGTTTGAAAGCGAAGCGGCGGCGCGGGCCGAACAGACGTTTAGGTGCCGGCTTCCACACAGCACGCGGCGCTACTCCGGCGCCGGTTCCGCTTCTTTCGCAATCCAGCTTACGCTCGAGACACTCGCTTCCATGCTGATGCGACTCGCCATCAATTCGAGCTTCGACTGATCCTTCGGATGCAGTTTCAGGTTAGCCGTGACGCGTATGCGCCCAGGCTGCTCTGCCACGTCCTCGCTCGTCAGACTCTGAAACGACAGGGGCATGGAATACATCGAGTTCGATAGCGCCGCGCGGATATGAACCTCATCCTCTTCGCGGCAGACCACGGTCAGTACGTACTCGCGCACGAGATCGGCATTTGAAACCGGCGTTGCGTTGATGGTGCGGCTAACTTCGCGTAACACGGTGTTGGTCAGCAGCACGATAGCTGTGCCGGCGAGTGCCGGGCCGAAATGTCCCGCACCGCACAACACGCCGACGGCCGCAGAACACCAGAGGGTCGCCGCCGTGTTGATGCCCTGGATGGATCCCTTGTCGCGCATGATCACGCCGCCGCCGAGGAAGCCGACGCCGGACACCACGTAAGCGGCGATCTGCGTGACACCAGCGGTGCCGTTGCCGGTCAGGACGCCCAACGAAACAAACAGACACGCCCCGCTCGCGACGAGGGTAATCGTGCGTAGACCGGCCGTACGTTGCCGCATCTGCCGTTCGATGCCGATTGCAACACCGCAGGAGAAGGCGGCGAGGAGCCGCCAGACAAATTCAAGCGTCATTGGATCAATAGTCGAGGCGTGCTCAAACGCGTAGTTTGAACCAGGCGCGTGACAGCATCGCTAACAATACACGAGTTGCGATGCGTGTCTCCGTGCTATGCCTCGCGCAGGCAGATCAGGCCGTAGAAGCAGACAGATCGAGGACGAGTCGAGTCCACTGTGCACCGCGCACTTCGCTGCGAATCACACCTGTGGTGGCGACAATCCGCCGGCTATCGCCTGCAGGGATGAAGACATCCACGGAGTCGAAGGGCCGCGCCCATTTCCCTGTCCAGTTGACTGTCACGGCGAGCGTTGCCGCGTCACTTTCCACACTGACCTTCCAGCAACCGTATGCTCCGGTACGCCAGGCTTCCGATTCGCCATCGTCTTCATGACACTCGCCTTGCGCAATACCTGCGCCTTGACAGGGTGCCACCATAAAGCCGCGCAGATCGGCAGGTTGGGCGAAGTGTTGCTGCGCGACATTCAGCGGCACGACACTACCCTCGCGAATCAGCATGACGGGTTGATCCCACGGCGCGGGCAGGGTGATGTGCCGGCCGCCTTCGAATGCTTCACCGCTCCAGTACGAGATCCAACGTGCACCCGCCGGCAACCATACTGCGCGTTCAGTTTTCGAGGGTTGGACAACCGGCGCACAGAGCAGCGATGTGCCGAGCAGCATATCGTCGCCATCGACGTAGCATTGCGGATCGTGCGGGAAATCCGCGAAGGTCGGGCGCAAGACGGGCTCGTAGTGTTGGGTCGACTGCCAAAGCAGGTGGTACAGATACGGCATCAGGCGGTAGCGCAGCTTGATCAGGTCCGAGACCTGGCCGGTCGCCTCAGGATGCATCCACGGTTCGTTAACCGTACCATCGTCGTTCCACGAGTGGATGCTAAAACGCGGCATCAGGATTCCGAACTGAATCCAGCGAACAAACAGTTCTGCGTCAGGCGCCGGGCCTGAAAATCCGCCGATGTCATGTCCAATGTTCGACACGCCCGAAAGCGCGAGTCCGAGCCCCATCTTGAGGTTGTAGCGCAGCGTTTCCCATGATGTGTAGTTGTCGCCCGACCACGTCTGAACGTAGCGGTGCATCCCCACACCGCCCGAGCGCGAAACGAGAAATGGCCGCTTTTCAGGCGCGAACGCGCGCTGGGCGTCGCGTGATGCGCGCATCATCAGCATGGTCTGCAGCACCTTCGCTTCGCGGGCCGGGTACGGCTTGCCGAAGCCGTGGGCGATGGCGTCCGTCGCCCAGATTTCAAATTCGTTGTTATCGTTCCACGTCGAAGCAATGCCGTAACGCAGCAGCGCGTCGGTGACGTGCGAGCGCCACCATGCAATCGTGTCAGGATTGGTGAAGTCCAGATACGCGCCGACTTCGTCCCAGAACTGTACCCACGCGGGTTCGCCGCTTCGCGCGCGAATCAGCAGGCCGTCGCGTGCAACCTGGTCGAACTCCGGGTGGTCGCGCAGCAGGCACGGCTTGATGTTGGCGCACAGGCGCACGCCTTCGTCCAGATAGCCCTGCACAAAGCCGTCTACGTCGGGGAATTTGTCGCGATTCCAGTTGAAGACGTAACGCTTCGGCCCGATCGACGTATAACCCGACGACAGGTGGAACGAGTCGCACAGGATATCGTGTTCGCGACAGCGCTCGATGAACTCGCCCATGCGCTGCTGCGCGTCGGGCGCGTCCGTATAGCTCATCGTCGACCCGGAGTAGCCGAGGCCCCACTTCGGCATCAGGGCGGGGCGGCCGGTCAGCCACGTGAAGCGGCGCACGGCTGCGAGCGGCGTTGCTGGCGAAGCGATGAAGTAGTAGTCGAGATCGCCGTGCTCCGCGATGAAGTGGCGATAGTGGCCGTGATAGTTGTCGAGCTCACGGCCCATGTCGAATGTGCAATCGGCGAGCGTGTCGTAGAAGAGGCCGAAGCCGAGCGCCGCTTCTCGCTGCCACGTGAGGTAGAAGGGGATGTGCTTGTAGAGCGGATCGGTTGTCTTCGCGCTGTAGCCCATCGCGTCGACGTTGACCATCTCATAGCGCTGATTGGCTCGGTCGAGCGAACCGGCGCGCTCGCCGAGCCCCAGATACATCTCGCCCGGTTCACGGCGTACGTAGTGATAGACGCGCTCGTCCCACCAGCCGAAATTGTAGGCCTGCGTCGCGCGGTCCTGCAGCACGCGCTGCCATTTTTCACCGCTACGCAGATCCCAGCTGCAATGGCCGCCTTGCAGCGCGACGGTGAGCCGGATTTGCGCGGTTTCGATGCACAGTTCTGTGTCGTCGGCATGCTGTCTGAAAGACGGCAATGTATAGCCCGAAAGATCGAGACGATCGCGGCCTTCGATGTCTACGTCGTCGAGTCCCGGTGCAATGGCCCAGGTACGCGGCCCGTGTGCCTCGCCATCGGGCAGCACGCGCACCCGCACGATATCCTCTTCGAGCACGAAGATTTCCATGACCGGCCCCGCCGCGCTCGTCAAGCGTACGAGGTCGCCCGACTGGGTGGAGGGTTTGAATACGGGCGGATTTAACAGCGACGTCATCGGACTTTCCTCTGGTTGAATCTGCGATGCCGTGTCAGGCATGCGCGAGCTTGCGTTCACGTTTCGACTGGCCGCGTATCAGCACCACAAGCAGCGTTGCGCCGATCAGATCGAACGCGCCGAGGCAGCCGAACAGGGGCCCGTAACCGACCGTGTCGGCCAGCGCTCCGACCACCAGCGAAAAGCTCAGGCCTCCTATCCAGGCCGCCATGCCGGCGAACCCGCTGGCAGTGCCGACCTCGTCGGAATCGAATACGTCGGCGCTCAGAGTGTTCACGAGCGCTGAGATCATCTGGTGCGCGAAACCGCCGACGCAGAATAATGCAATGGCCGTGTACGGCGATGCGACGAGGCCGATACAGGCCGGTCCGATCATCAGGAATGCGCCGAGAATCACACCCGCCACGCGCGACCAGATGAGCGGGACGCGGCAATACCGGATCAGGAACGGCGATAGATAACCGCCGAAGATGCCGCCGAGGTCGGCGGCCAGAAAGGGCAGCCACGCGAAGATCGCAATCTGCTTGAGGTCCATGTGACGTACCGTCACGAGATAAAGCGGGATCCAGAAACTGAAGGTTTGCCAGGCTGGCTCGGCGAAGAAGCGCGGCAGCGCAATGGCCCAGAAGCGGCGCGAGCCGAGGATCTCACGCACAGGGCGCTGACTGGCCGGTGCGAACTGGGTCTGACCGTCCTGGATCAACGCCAGCTCTTTTCGGGAGACGCGCGGGTGATCCGCGGGTGAACGATACAACGCGTACCAGAGTGCGGCCCAGACGAAACCGAACGCGCCGGTTGCCATGAACGCAGCCTGCCAGCCAAAGCGGAGCGACAGAAAGATCACGACCGGCGGCGCGAGCAGGGCGCCCAGCGATGTGCCGGCGTTGAAATAGCCGACGGCGACTGACTTCTCCTTGTCAGGAAACCATTCTGCGACCGCTTTCATGCCGGAGGGAATCGCGGCCGCCTCGAACAGCCCAAGCGCGCCGCGCAGGGCGCCGAGCGACAGCCAGCCGGTGGCGAACCCGTGCAGGACGCCGGTGAGCGACCACAGCGCCGCAAACAGGGCAAAGCCAAGCCGCAAGCCAATCAGGTCGACGATCAGTCCACACACCGGCTGCATGATCGTGTAACCGATCTGGAACGCGCCGACGACGTACGAATACTGTTGAGTGGTGAGCGCGAATACATGCTTCAACTCCGGCGCCAACACAGCCAATGAGTTGCGAGCCAGGTAATTCATGATCGTGCCGAGACAGACGAGCACGATGATCCACCAACGTAAGCCTTTGATTACTTTCAACGCTGTCTCCATCCTGTCATTTTTTGTCGCGACGCGGCGATCCGGTCGGTGTGTCAGCCCTTGGTTTGCCGCTGGGCTCAGCGGTCGATCTGATAGGTCATCACATGACTATCTGCCGCATTCGGTGACCAGAAAGACTATTTATCCCGAAAAATGGACAGGTTGCCGTTTTGAAGTGCACAAGTCATATGACAACCGATGTCGATGTCGCTTAGTCGTATCGTATGTTCGTAAACGAGCGCCGTCAAGCATCCCGCTGTTCGTTTGAACTCGAAATGAACAGTTTGACTGTTCGGGCCTGATTCGAGTCCGCCCTGGCGCGACTTCCGTACGTCAGACTGGAGTCGCCCCGCTGACGGAGACCACGTGGCCGGCCTTCTCACGTCAGCTCAGCGGCGCTTTTGCGCCAGATTTGCCTTCACGCTGCAAAACCGCTGGCTCGAAAGCTGGTCTACGTATTCCCGTCATCCTCGAGTTCAATCCAGCTAAACCGTCTTTCCATCCCAAATTAAATGTGGAGTCCGAAGCTTGACAGGGCTCATCCCAGAAAACAGACTGGCCCGTGCTTTGAATCAGGTCGTGCAGCCCGTGCGCCAGATCGCATGCGGCAGCCAGGTCCGGCGCCCTCCTGCATAACCCGGCGTGAGCGCCCCCGTTGATCGGGGTTGTGCTCCTTGCGCGCCTGCCCGCGGCCTGATTCTCTTTTCGTTATTACCTGATTGAGGATTGCATGAACAAGAAAACCCTTGGCATCGTTGCCGGCGCATTGATCGCAGCAGCACCGCTTGTTTCACCGGCGGCCGAAGCGTTGCCCGCGGCTTTCGAAGGCAACAGCGTGTTGCAGGCTGACGGCGTGGTGAAGGGTGTCGACCAGGTACGGCACGCCGTTACCGTGGTCGACGCGCATGGCGGCGAAGCATCCTTCACGGTCACGGATACCAGCAATCTTGCCCAGATCCATCCGGGCAGTAAGGTCCATGTCCGGATGATCCGTAGCGCGCTCGTGAGCCCGTCGCATGGCGCGCTTGCGGCACAGTCGCCGCAGAACCTCACGGCCGAGGTGGTGGCGTTCGACCGCGCTTCAGGTGTGGTCGAATTGAGGGGACCTAATGGCGACGTATTCCACATCCAGGGCCACGATCCGGTGAAGGTTGCAAACCTGCAGCCGGGGATGCACGTTGACGTGGCGTACGCGCCGCAAGTGAGCGTCGCAGTGGCGCCTGCGGCGCAGTAACGTCGGCTGTGAGGCTGGCGTAGTTACTTTGGTAGGGGTTCGCACGCGGAGCGCCTGAAAGAGCGTTCCGCGTATTTCATTTCAGCTCGGCTCGCCCGGCACCAACCGTAGCCTCGTGATTTCCGAAGGTGCTCCGAGGCGCTTCGGCGGGCCCCAATAGCCGGTACCGCGGCTCGTATAAACCCACAACCCATTGAGCCGCGCGAGCCCTGCCGTAAACGGCTGCTGCAGGCGCACGAAGAAGTTCCACGGGAAAATCTGTCCGCCGTGCGTGTGTCCCGACAACTGCAGGGTAAAACCAGCTTCGGCAGCGGCTTCCGCCGAACGCGGCTGATGCGCAAGCAGCACTTTGATCAGCACGTCGCCAGGAGCGCCTGCGAGCGCGGCAGCAGGATCGCTGTGATGGGCAGGGTCGAAATGGCCCGCGGAATAGTCAGTCACGCCTGCAATCACCGCGCGGGCGCCTTCGTGCTCCACCACCACGTGCTCGTTGAGCAGCACATGCAAGCCAAGCCGGCGAAACTCGTCGATCCACGCGTCGGCGCCGGCGTAATACTCATGATTGCCCGTGACCAGAAACGCTCCGTGGCGCGCGCTCAGACGCGACAGCGGCCGCGTGTGGTCGCGCAACTGCGGCACACCGCCGTCCACGACATCGCCGGTTACCGCGATCAGGTCAGGCTTCAGGCGGTTGACTGCGTCGACGATCGCATCCACGTAACGGCGCTTGATGGTTGGGCCAACGTGTATATCGCTGATCTGGACGATCGTGAAGCCGTCGAGCGCCTGCGGCAAATCGTCGATGGGGACATCGATCGTGACGACGCGTGCCCGCCTGCGCGCATTGAAAAAGCCGACTGCCGTGGACAGCAATGCCAGCAGCGGCACCGCCGCAGCGGAATCCATGCGCAAGCGCGCCAGTGGGATGGTGTGCGGCCAGATGGCATCGACAGTCAGCAGTGACGCCAGCACGAGATCACGCGCGAAGGTCAGCACCAGCAACGAGGAGAAAAAGCCCATCGCCAGCAAGCCGGCCCAGGCGAGCCGGTCGCCGAGAGGCTGACGTTTGATGGTCCGTGCCAGCATGCCGAGCGGTATGAGCAGGACGGATAGCACGAGCCAGAGTGCCGCAAGCCAGCGGCCGGCGTTTCCCACCGGCAGGTCGGGAATGACCCGGAAGCCGACGTAAATGTGCAGCAGGACGCCAATGCCAATAATGCGAAAAAGGAACGATAAGCGGCGCATAGGAAGGGGGTAAGGCGAATCGGGTGCCGGACGTACGCGCAAACTTGCTGGCGCGTGCGGAGAAGGTGTTCGCCGGCAAGGCAGATCATTCTACCGACATGTCGTCACGCCTGCCGACGGCGCCCAAGCCTTTTTGAATTGCGTGTGCGGTAAGCTATTCTAAGGGGGCGCGGGACCGCGCATGTTATCTCCCATTCCATGAACGATCTGTTCGACGACCTTCCCAAGCCCGACGTTGACTGGTATCCCGACTGGCTCTCGCCCGAAGCTGCGGGCCGCGCCTTGACGCAACTGATCGACGAGGTTGCGTGGAAGCAGGAATCGATGGGCACGCCAGCGGGACGCGTGGCTCTGCCGCGACTCACCGCCTGGCAGGGGGAGGCGGACGCGGTGTACGTTTACTCCGGCATTCGCAATGTGCCGCAAGCGTGGACGCCGATGGTGGCCGAGTTGAAGGCCAGCGCCGAAACGACCAGCGGATGCCGTTTCAATAGCGTGTTGATCAATCGTTACCGCAGCGGAATGGACAGCATGGGCTGGCACGCGGACCACGAACCTGAATTGGGCGCGCAACCGGTAATTGCGTCGGTGAGTCTTGGCGTGGCCCGGACCTTCGATTTGCGCCACAACAAGACGGCGGTCGTGCAGTCGTTTCAGCTCAAAGGCGGCAGCCTGCTCGTCATGCGCGGAAACACTCAGGCGGAGTGGCGCCATCGGGTGCCGAAAGAACCGCGTATCAGCGGCGAACGGATCAATCTGACGTTTCGCTGGGTGACGTCGCGCCGCTAGCGCGGCTAGTTCACTGCGGTGACCGGAATCCTGGAAACACTCACCAGACGGTCCATCACGCTACGGTTGATGATCCGCGCAGCAGCATGGAACAGGTCTCTGCGCGGCGCTGCGACGACGATCTCGTCGCAGCCGTATTGTTCTGCACAACTTGCGATAGTCGGCACCAGCGGGCCGACCCTGATTTCTACGGAATACTTAACGCCTGCGTCGTCGAGAATGCGTTTGGCGCGGCTCAGCGCGGCCTCGCCGTCGGAACCTTCGAGTGTGCGCAGCTTCGAGAGGGAATAAAAGGCTTCAAGACGCGTCGATTCGAGCGAGGGCTGCACGTTGACCAGCACGATCTCGGACGCACATCGCTCGTTGTAGAGGAACGCAGCGTGCCGCACGGCCTGTAGCGAGCGCGCCGAGCGGCTTACGGGTACCAGAAGTTTCAGCATGATCGGTTGTCCATCAGATGACCGTTGGATCTGACTGCAGACGCGCAGCAGGATCGACTAAAGCGTAGCGGCAGCCGCGTACCGGGCGTCTAAAGAATGCCCGTGAGCACATAAAAATCGCATCAAAAAATCGTGCCGAAGCGCGAACCAAGGCCGGGCTGGGCGCCATCAGGGTATGCCCGAATACGTAGTCTGATTGGCATCGCTATACCAAAATTGGTATCGAGTGTGCAAATCATATGATTGGACGCGTGTCACGCCAGCCACTACGCTTTAACACGATCCCCTGCCGCAGCCTTGCTGCAGGCGGCTACGGATCGCCAGCACAACAACGATCAGGAGACAGACATGGCGAATTCACGGCGCGTGGTATGTCGTGCGTTGGGCGCGCTTGCACTCACGGCAGGCACCGGGACATTGAGCCTCGTGGCGCGCAGCGCATATGCCCAGGACAAGACCATCACCCTCGGTTTTGCGCAGGTCGGCGCCGAGAGCGCATGGCGCACGGCGAATACCGAATCGATCAAATCGGCAGCAGCCGATGCAAAGATCAACCTCAAGTTCTCGGACGCCCAGCAGAAGCAGGAAAACCAGATCAAGGCGATGCGCTCGTATATCGCGCAGAAAGTCGATGTGATCGCCTTCTCACCGGTGGTGGAGTCGGGCTGGGAGCCCATCCTGCTCGAAGCGAAGGCCGCCAAAATTCCGGTGATCCTGACCGACCGCAACATCGACGTGAAGGACACGTCGCTTTACGTCACCATGATCGGTTCCGACTTCATGGAAGAGGGGCGGCGTGGCGGTCACTGGCTTGAAGACAACTTCAAAAGCAATCCCGGGCCCATCAATATCGCGGAACTGCAGGGAACGGTCGGATCGGCGCCGGCGAATGATCGCCATTCTGGTCTCATCGAGGTGATCAAGAACGACCCGAAATTCAAGATCATCGCCTCGCAAAGCGGCGACTTCACCTTGGCCGGCGGTAAGCAGGTCATGGAAGCCTTTATAAAAACTTATGGAAATAAAATAAATGTAGTTTATGCGCATAACGACGACATGGCGCTCGGCGCCATCCAGGCGATGGAAGAGGCCGGCCTGCATCCCGGCAAGGACATCACCGTCGTCTCGTTCGACGCGACCAAGGGCGGCTTCCAGGCAATGGCCGCGGGCAAGATGAACGTCGATGTGGAATGCAGCCCGTTGCTGGGACCGCAACTGATGTCGGCGGTGAAGGACGTGGTGGCCGGCAAGCCTTTGCCCAAGCGGATCCTGACGCAGGAAACGGTGTTCCCGATGAGCGTCGCGGCGCAGACGTTGCCGACCCGCAAGTACTGAACCGGGTCGCTGACGGCGTGACGCAGACATAACAAGTTTCTCCAGCGGTGCCTGGCCGTCCTGCTGCGTTCCACAGCAGACGGCCTCTTTTCCACCCATCGAGCGAGGTCTATGGCCCACCCGACTCCCGACTCCCCGGAACCCGTCCGCAGCCACGGCCCGGCGTTGGCGCAGCATGCCGACGCGACCGCCCAGGCGGGAGAGATTGAGCCAATTCTGGCAACGAAGGGCGTCACCAAGACGTTTCCCGGCGTGAAGGCGTTGCAGAACGTCGATTTCCGCCTGTTCCCCGGTGAAGTTCACACGCTGATGGGGCAGAACGGCGCGGGCAAGTCCACCTTGATCAACGTTCTGACGGGGGTGGTTGCGCCCGACGCGGGCGTCGTACATCTAGGCGGTCAGGCGGTGGCTTTTGCGTCTCCGCAGGAGGCTGAGGCAGCCGGCGTGCGGACGCTCTATCAGGAAGTGAATCTGTGCCCGAATCTGTCGGTGGCGGAAAACGTGTTTGCGGGCCGCCAGCCGAAACGCTTCGGCGCGATCGACTGGCGCGAAATCCGGCGTCGCGCGCAGGCGGCACTGGAGCGCCTCGATGTCTCGCTGGACGTGACCAAGTCGCTCGATGCCTATCCCATCGCCGTGCAACAGATGGTGGCCATCGCGCGGGCGATTTCGGTCGACGCGCGCGTGCTGATCCTCGACGAGCCGACCTCGAGCCTCGATGACAGCGAAGTCGCGCAGCTTTTCAAAATACTTCGGCATCTTAAGCAATCGGGCATTGCGATCCTGTTCGTGACGCACTTTCTCGAGCAGACCTACGCGATTTCCGATCGCATCACCGTGATGCGCAATGGCGAGCGCGAGGGCGAGTACCTGGCACGCGATCTGTCGGCGGACCAACTGGTCGCGAAGATGGTCGGACACGAGCGCATGAGCACGCGGCTGCGGGAAGCGGCGCACGAAGCGCCGGCAGAGAAAGAGGCGGTGCAGCCGTTCGTCGAGTTGCGCGGAGTGGGGCGTCGCGGGAGCATGCAGCCGGTCGACCTCGACGTGCAACCGGGGCAGATTCTCGGTCTCGCCGGCCTGCTCGGCTCGGGACGTACCGAAACCGCGCGCCTGCTGTTCGGCGCTGACCGCGCCGATAGCGGCACGATTAACGTGGGCGGTCGCGCCGTGCGCTTGCGTTCGCCACACGACGCCGTGGCGCTCGGTATCGGTTATTGCCCGGAAGACCGCAAGAAGGAGGGCATCGTCGCCGAACTGTCGATTCGCGAGAACATTTTGCTGGCACTGCAGGCACGGCGCGGGTGGTTCCGCAAGATCAGCGGACAGCGGGCGCGTGAGCTGGCTGACTTGTGGATCGAGCGCCTGGGCATCAAGGCATCGGACGCCGAGCAGCCCATTGGCCTGCTCTCCGGCGGCAACCAGCAAAAGGCGCTGCTGGCGCGATGGCTCGCCACCGAACCGAAGCTGTTGATTCTCGACGAGCCAACGCGAGGTATTGACGTCGCCGCGAAGTTCGACATCATGGACCGCATGTTGGCGTTATGCGCCAGCGGTCTCGCGATCCTGTTCATTTCATCGGAGGTCAGCGAGGTGCTGCGGGTGAGTCATCGGGTAGCCGTGCTGCGCGATCGCCGCAAGATTGCGGAGGTGGCGGGTAACGCGTCGAATGAGGACAACATCTATCGGCTGATTGCGGGGAGCGGCGAATGAAGATATCGAACTGGTTCACCCGCGATGGCGCTGAGCGTCCGCTGATCTGGCCGTGTGTCACCCTCGTGCTGCTTTTCGTGCTGGATTTGTGGGTCAATCCGCATTTTCTGTCGCTGCGTGTTCTTGACGGACATCTGTTCGGCGCGCCCATCGATATCCTGAATCGTGCCGCGCCGCTCGCACTGGTGGCGACAGGCATGACACTGGTGATCGCCACACGCGGCATCGATATTTCCGTGGGCGCTGTGGTGGCGATTGCCGGTGCGGCAGCGGCCACGATCCTGGCGACGCAGCCGTTTCCGAGCGCAGGGCTGATTGGCGAGGCACTGGGTGCTGCGCTTGTCGTCGGCGTGTTGAGTGGCATGTGGAACGGCATGCTGGTGTCGTTCGTCGGCATGCAGCCGATTATTGCCACCTTGATCCTGATGGTGGCTGGGCGTGGGGTCGCGCAGTTGCTGACCGGCGGCCAGATTATTCCGATCGGCGCGCCGGGCTATCTGTTCGTCGGTGGCGGCTATCTGTTGGGCGTGCCGTTTTCCGTGTGGATCGCGACCGTCGCGGTGCTGGCGACCGCGTTGCTGATCGAAGGTACGGCGTTGGGACTGTTTATTCGCGCAATCGGCGTGAATCCGGTCGCGACCCGGCTGGTAGGACTGCGATCGAAAGCGATCGTGTTTGCCGTGTACGCCTTCTCGGGGCTCACGGCGGCGGTGGCGGGCATCCTGATCAGCTCGAACGTTCGCAGTGCCGACGGTAACAACGCCGGCCTGTTGCTCGAACTCGACGCGATTCTGGCGGTGACACTGGGCGGCACTTCGCTGCTCGGTGGCCGCTTCAGTCTTGCGGGCACCGTGCTGGGCGCGCTGATCATTCAGACACTGACCTACACCACCTATTCGATCGGCGTACCGCCCGAGGCGACACTCGTCGTCAAGGCGGTAGTGGTGCTGGCGGTCAGCGTGATCCAGTCGCCCTCGGCGCGCGCGCTGGTAATGTCTCTGTTCACCCAGCGCGGGGTGGCGCGATGAAACGGCTAGTCGATATCTGGGCCCGTATCTTCGATCCGCGGACGTTGCCTATCGCTGTTACGATCCTGCTGTTCTGCGCGCTGTTTGGCTTCGGTTCGGTGATGTACACCGGCTTTTTCTCGCTGCAGGTGCTGCTCGATCTGCTGATCGACAATGCGTTCCTGCTGATCGTCGCGATCGGTATGACCTTTGTGATCATCTCGGGCGGGATCGATCTGTCGGTGGGTTCGGTGGTTGCGCTTACAACGATTGTCGAAGCGGTGCTGGCGGAACGCTTCCACCTTCCGGTCGTGGTCATTCTTGCCATCGTGCTGCTGATGGGCGCGGTATTCGGCGCCGTGCAGGGGGCGCTGATTCACTTCTTCCGTTTGCAACCGTTCATCGTGACGCTGGCCGGCATGTTCTTCGCGCGTGGTCTGTGCTTCCTGATCACGACGCAGTCGATCACCATCACGGATCCGAGCTTCAAGGCAATCTCGGCGTACCGGTTGCAAATCGGCACCGGCTCGGTGAGCGCCAATGTGCTGATCGCACTGGTGACCCTCGTCGCGGCGATCTTCGTGGCCCATTACACGCGCTTCGGCCGCAATGTTTACGCGGTGGGCGGCAATCCCCGTTCAGCACTGCTGATGGGGTTGCCTGTGGCGCGCACGCGGATCGGTGTCTATGCGCTGAGCGGATTTTGCTCGGCGCTCGGCGGCGCGGTCTTCACGTTCTATGTGCTGTCGGGCTACGGACTCCAGGGACAAGGCATGGAGCTCGACGCGATTGCGGCAACCGTGATCGGCGGCACCTTGCTGACCGGCGGGGTCGGCTATGTGATCGGTTCCTTGTTCGGCGTCGGGATACTCGGCACGATCCAGACGCTCATCACTTTCGATGGCACGCTGAGTTCCTGGTGGACCCGTATCGTGATCGGGGCGCTGTTGTGCGCGTTCTGCCTGCTGCAGCGGCTGATCGAGCGGCATGCGCGTTCGGTCCGGCGGCCTGGTGGCACCGCGGGCGCGGTGGTGGCGCCGTCTCGTGAGCGATCGCGACAGGACCCGGGCGCTACCGACTCGCACGCGGCCGGCCGCGTGGCGCGCGCGTCGCAGGAAGGTCTGGGCAAGGCGCTGTGACGTTGATGGCGCGGTACTGTGCTGCGCCTGCCCCGGCTTCCGGCGCGACCGGCGTATCCAGTGTGAAAAGTGGCACGGCGCGGCACGTGTCCCGACTAGCAGCTGCGAGCCGTTGCTAGCCGGGACACAAATGAGCGCGAGAAATCTCAAGACTGCAGTTGCCGCCCCCTGGTTTCAGGCAACGTGAGCGCAGCAAGAATCACCACCCCGTAAGCGGCGGCCGCAAACACTCCGATAGCGTGCCCGAGCGTCATGCTTTGCGACACATACCCGATCAAAAACGGAAACGTCGCGCCGACCGCTCGCCCAAAGTTGTAGCAGAAGCCTTGCCCCGAGCCGCGGATCCTGGTCGGAAAGAGCTCGGTCAGAAACGCCCCCATGCCGGAAAAAATCCCGGACGCGCAGAAGCCCAACGGGAAACCGAGCGCCAGCATGGAGAGGTTGTCGAGTGGCAGGCGTGTGTACATCAAGGCGATGCCCACCGAAGCCAGCGCGAAGGCGATAAAAGCCCGCTTGCGGCCGATCGCATCACTGATATACGCGCCCGCCAGATACCCGCAATAGGAGCCGACGATCACGACGCCCAGATAACTGCCGGTGCCGATCACGCTCAGATGGCGTTCGGTCTTCAGATACGTCGGCAGCCAGGTCGTTACAGCGTAGTAGCCCCCTTGTACGCCTGTTGCAAGGATCGAAGCACGCAAAGTAGTCCAGACGATGTCGGCGCGAAAGATGTCGAGCAGGGACGGCCGCGACTGTGCATTGGCTTCGATCTGCTTCTGTTGCCGATGCACCTCCGGCTCGTCGACGAAGCGGCGAATCCAGATGACAAACGGCGCCGGCGCAATACCAATCGCAAACAGGACGCGCCAGGCGTAGTCTGCGGGGACAAGCGAGAACACCAGCGTGAAGAGCAAGGTGGACAGTCCCCAGCCGATTGCCCAGCCGGCCTGCACGAGGCCGACCGCCTTGCCGCGGTCGCGTGGCCGGATTACTTCGCCGATCAGCACCGCCCCCGCCGTCCATTCGCCGCCGAAGCCAAGCCCCATCAGGCCGCGCGCCCACAATAGCTGCGAGAAGTTCTGCGCCAGCGCACACGCCAAAGTAAAGATCGCAAACCAGAGGATCGTGATTTGCAGCGTCTTGACCCTTCCGATGCGGTCCGACAACACGCCTGCCGCCCAGCCACCGATCGCCGAACTGAGCAACGTCACCGTGCCGATCAGACCTGCCGCGCCGCGCGTAATACCCCAGCTTGCGATCAACGTAGGAATCACGAAGCTCAGAAACTGCGTATCCATGGCATCGAGCACGTAGCCGATCTTGCAGCTCCAGAACGCGCGCTTCTCGCTCGCGGAGATCGTTCGATACCACGAGAACGGACCTTTGGTGCGTTCATCGTAATGGCCAGTCTCGGCCGTCAACGGCGCTTTGCTTTCCATGCTTAACCTCCGGATCGTAGTCAGTGCCGTGTCTGGTTGCGCGGGCTTGTATTGGATGAGAAGACGCTGGCGCAGCGCACGCTCAGAGAATGGCGAGCCGTGCGTTGGGGATATCGGTGATCAGCATGTGGCCTGGTTTGTGTGCGATTGCGAACGGCAGACGTGCGCTTTCAATGGCCGCCTGTGGTGTCACACCGCAGGCCCAGAACACCGGCAACTCGTCGCTGTGGATATCGACTGCATCGCCGAAATCCGGTCGCGACAGATCGCGGATACCGATCAACGACGGATCGCCCAGATGCACCGGTGCCCCATGCACGCCTGGAAAACGGCTCGTGATCTGGATGGCGCGAATCGCGTCGGCAGCCTTCATCGGACGCATCGACACCACGCGGCGACCGCCGAACACACCGGCCGGCACATTCGCTTCGCTGGTGCGGTACATCGGCACATTGCGTTTCTGCTCGATATGTCGCAACCCGATGCCTTCGCGCTTGAGCATTTCCTCGAACGAAAACGAACAGCCAATCGCAAACACCACCAGGTCGTCGCGCCACAGTTCGTTCAGGCTGCGCACTTCCTCGGCGCGTTCGCCGTGACGGTAGACGTAGAAGGCCGGCACGTCATTGCGGACGTCGAGATCGGCACCGAGCGCAGGCACGCGCCATTCGCCGGGTTCGCCCATACCGAGCAATGGACACGCTTTTGGATTGAATGTGCAGAACCGCAGGAAATCGTCTGCATATTGACGCGGCAGGATCGCGAGATTGGCTTGCGCAAAATCGCCGCAATAGCCGGCAGTCGGCCCGCAGATGCGGCGGCTACGCACCTGCTGGCGGAATTCGGACGGGGTGATGGTCATAAACAAAGCTCGCTTCGGATAACGGATGCGAACTAGAGTAGTCGCGCCGAAAATATCCCTCTAGCGAGATTTTTTTGCTTTTCGTTAAATTAAACTTAACGGTGGAGAAGGGACTTCGTGCCATTCTCTTCCGCTATTTCCTCGCTTTCCGCCCGAGATGCTGCCGTGAATACACGTTTTGTGGAAACCTTTCTGACGCTCGCGCGCCTTGGCAGTTTTCGCGCCACGGCCACTGCGATGCACGCGACACCCGCTGCGATCTCATTGCGCATCAAGACACTCGAGGCCGAATTAGGCGTCGAGTTGATCGAGCGTAGCGCTACAGAGTTCCAATTGACGCCTGACGGCGAGCGGCTGCTCACTCACGCGCGTTCTGTCGTGCAGGCGACGCGTTCGCTGCAACTCGCCGCACAGGACGACGCGCAAATCGCAACGCGACTGCGCCTTGGTGTGATCGAAACGGTCGTGCATAGCTGGCTGCCTGACTATGTGCGCATGCTGAACGACGAACACAGCGGCATCGTGGTCGACCTGACCGTCGACGTGAGTGCGGTGCTGGCGCCCCGGTTGCGGGCCGGAGAACTTGATCTGGTGTTGCAAGTGGAGGGCGACGGCGACCCCTCTGTGATTTCGACCGCGCTGGCGAGCTATCCAGTGCGTTGGATCGCGAGGCGCGACCTGATCCCGGCAAGCCGCACGAAGCATGTTCAAACCGTGCTGCGCAAACCAGTGCTGACTTTTGGCCGGGGCACTGCGCCGCAGATTGCGGTCGAGGGCATCGTCAGTGCATTGGCGCGACGGGCGGGCGCGCCGCTGGAAGAAACCAACGTCACGTGCATGCCTTCGGTGGCCGTCATCGTGCAGTTGCTGCGAGACGGCTATGGCGTGGCAGCAGTGCCGGCACTGTTTGTCGAACCTTTGCTGCAAAGTGGAGAGCTTGGAGAGCTTCAGGTGCGCCCGCTGCCTCCGCCTATCGTCGTGGCTATGTGTTATCGCGACGATGCTGCCGTGGGCGTGCTGGCGGCAGCGCGGGTAGCGCGTAACGCGTGCGACGCATACGCCAATACGATGGGGCGGCAGTTGATCCAGCGACGCTAACGTAGCGCGCCATGGGCGCATGGTAGTGCGTTTTGGCCTATGCCATTTGCCGTGCTATCATGTAATTACATTGTGTTTACTTTCATCAGTTTACCCCGTAGCATTTCACTTCAGTTCAGGTGACGCCATGAAGACGACAATCCGCAGAATGGGCAACTCCCATGGCGTACTGATTCCGAAACCTATCTTGACCCAATTGGGACTGGAGGACGAAGTGGATATGCAAATAGAAGGGAACACATTAGTGTTGCGGCGCCCGCAGAGCGCCCGTGCGGGTTGGGCAGAGGCAAGCCGGTCGGTGGCGGCCGCCGGGAGCGACGAGCTCGTGATGGGTGAGTTTCCGAACGCGGACGACGCGGGGCTTGTGTGGTAGCGCGCGGCGAAGTCTGGCTGGTCGCGCTCGATCCTACGATAGGCAGTGAGATTCAGAAAACGCGACCGTGCGTTGTCGTCTCGCCACCGGAGTTGCACGATCATTTGCGCACCGTCATCGTTGCGCCCATGACCACCGCGGGCAAAGCAGCGCCGTTTCGCGTGCCGCTGACTTTCTTGCGCAAGAAGGGTTTGATTCTGCTTGACCAGATCCGAACGGTCGACAAGACGCGGTTGATAAAAAAGGCAGGGGCTGTATCGGATCTCGCGTTGTCCAACGCGCTGTCGACGCTGCAGGAAATCTTCGCTGAGTGAGACGGCGCTAGGGTAGTGCAGCGTTGCAACGGACATAGCTGCTCTTGACGTGTTGCAATCTTTCGCGTCCGCGCTGTGACGAGCTGCTGCAGCAGTTTCGTTTAACGTGCGCCCGAGACAGACGTAACGCGTCGACGCACGGTCGCCACCCACTGGTCCGGCGAAATACTGCTCAAAGCGATCGCCTTCGCTTGCGGCCACTGTTCACGAACAATGTCAGTTAACACCTGACCGGGCGGAGCTTCAACCACCACCTGCGCACCCATTTCAAGCATCACCGTCAGCGCGTCGAACCAGCGCACGGTGTAACGCATATTCGTCGCGAGATCGTCGCGGATTGCCTCCGCGGTATGCAACGGCCGGCCACCTCGATTGCCCACGTAGACACTTTTTGGTGCCTGAAACGGCACATTCCGTGCGTAGTCGACCAATGCATCGGCGGCTTCCCCGAGCAATTCGCAATGCGAAGGAACGCTCACCGCCAGACGTGTTGCTTTGCGCGCACCGGCGGCAAGTGCGCGTTCAATCAGGGCATCGAGTGCGGCGTCCGCGCCAGCCATAACGATCTGTCTGGGCGCATTGACATTGCCAATATAGACCTGCGGCAGGCCGTCCTTCGTCTGATTTGCTGCGAGAGTTTCCAATTGCCGTTCGGTCAGACCGGAGATAGCGGCGAGTCCGTAGCCTGACGGATAGGCGGTCTCCATCAACTCGGCTCGCTTGTGAACCATGCGCAGCGCATCGGGAAACGCAAGCGCGCCGCAACTGACCGCTGCGGCATAAGCGCCTACGGAAAGACCGGCGCTGATATCGGGGGACAATTGTGCGTCGGCCAGCACGCGAGAGGCGGCAACGCCTGCCACTACGAGTCCCACCTGAACCGCCACGGTGGAGCGTAGCGCGTCGGGTGTGTCGAGCGTTAGCACGTCGATGCCTAGCACCTGTGAAGCTTCATCGATCGTCGCGGTGACGACAGGGTGCTGCGGCAATCGATGCAGGAAGCCTGCCGATTGCGCACCTTGGCCGGGGAACTGATAGGCGAGCGTCATGCTTGCGGAGGCGGCACCGCCCACGGATCGCTAACCAACCGCGGCCCCTGAGCATGGCGCACCATCACACGTGCCTTGCCGGCTGCCCACTCCGCGAGAGCAATTCCGCCCGAGGGAGTTTCCAACTGGACATCGACGCGTATTCCAGCGTGCCGCGCGAACGATTCGAGTTCGCTCAGCAGTTGCGCGGCACGCTCGCGGGAGAGTTTCTGTGCCGTACGGATCAACAGGTCGAGATCGCTCGTAGCTGTGACAGTGGGCGTGCCGGTAGCAAGCTCGAAGCCTGCGCTTCCGGTGGGTCCCCAGGAGAATGCGCGAAACGATTGCGCTTCGTCACGCACGCTGTAAAGCATCGCGAACGCGGGTAGCGCAAGACGTTCCATATCAAGCTGGGAACTCGCACCCAGGAGATCTTCGGGGGCGATCACGGCCTCGATATCATCGGCCTGCGCCCATGTACCGTACCGTTGCGCGCGACCGTTACCGCGCATTCCAACCGCGATGAAACCGGGCGCGGCCGACGCGCGTCTGACCACCGCAAAAGGCGCGTGCGCGAAAGCGGCGCGAACCCAGTCCGGTTCGCCATCGTATGAGGGCAAACGTCGCAGGCGCAGCAGGTCGTGTGGCCGCCAGCGCGTATCGGAAGGGTGTCGTGCAGTGGCGCCATCCACCCCGCCAGAGGCCGCCGCACCAACCTGCGCGGCAAACGCAGTATCAAACGGCGGTGCCGCGCACGTCCGCATTACGCTGCGTCCCACTGTTCCGTCAGCCGCCGCCGCACTTCAATCGAAGCCGCACGGTTCTGCTTCGCAGCGTCCGATTGCAGTCTGTGCGACAGACCGCGGACGTCGTCGCGCGCGCTACGGATCGAATTGCTCAGCACCTGACGCACCTGATCGATCTGCGCGTCGCTCGGCGTATCGGCGTCGACGCCTTTGATCAGTTCGTCAAGCAGACCGAGTTTGGCGAACGAAGCCATCGAATACGACATCGGCACGATCGTTTCGCCCAATGCTTCGAGGGCTTCGACCGTACGGCGCGTGACGCGGGCAGCCGCTTCCTTGCCCATCGCGTGCACCATCGTGCCGGGCGCATCGAGTGCGACGATCCGGTTGGCCTGGTAGCCATGCGCGAGGAACGCGCCCGACATGGCCGGTCCGACAATCAGCGCGACCACAGGATGACCGGCGTCGCGTGCCGATGCGTAAGCATCGACCGCCGACGCACAGGCAAGATGAAGCCCCAGCGTCTCTTCCCGGTAGCCATAGGCCTGGCTCTTGACATCGACGATCGCGACGATAGGCCGGCGCGTGCCGCTTTGCGCATCGTCGGCGATCGCCTTGCGCACCGCGCGGGCGAGCTTCCAACCTTGTTCGAGGCCGACGACGTTATCGGTAGCACGCGGAAAGCGGTTCTGCGGGTCGGGCACCACGGCAAAAAAGTGCGCGGTTTCGTTGCCGAGCGCAGCGGTGCCGCCCCACACCGGAGCGGGGCTGGACGGTTCGCCAGCGAGCGCCCGGAACCAGCGGGCCCCGCGGGTCAGTGAGGTATCGTTCACGCTTCCTCCTTCGAGGACTGAATTGCGGTGTTCGCATGAAACACGGTCCGCATGGTTTCGGGGGTGACGTTGGCCGGATCGACCTCCGCGAGCCGCGCGAGATAGGTGTCGACCTGTTCGCTACGATGCGCGGCCGGTACGCCCAGTTCGAAGGCGCGCTGCACGGCGGCGCGCACGGCATCGGGGTCATCCTCGACGAGCGCATCTGCGAAGCCCGTCAAAGCCCGCTGCTCGCCGCCGATCAACTGCCACACATGACGGCGGTCGCTGGAATCGAGTTCCTCGATACCGGCTTCCTGCTCGATCACTTCGGGTCCGTTCATCCCAAGCCGTCCTTGCTTCGTGACGACCAGATAGGAGCACAGCGCGGCTGCGAGCGACATGCCGCCGAAGCAACCCACCATCCCCGTGATGACGCCGACCACCGGCACATGCCGGCGCAGCGCGACGATCGCCGCCTGCATCTCGGCGATCACGGCGAGGCCCAGATTGGCTTCCTGCAGGCGCACGCCGCCGGTTTCGAACAGCACCACGGGGCGCACCGGTTTGCCGCGTTCGCAGTCACGCAACGCGAGTTCGAGCGCCGCGGCGATCTTGCTGCCTGACACCTCGCCGATGCTGCCGCCTTGAAACGCCGACTCGATCGCGGCCACCACGGCGGGTTCGCCGTCGATCGTACCGCGTGCGATCACACAGCCGTCGTCGGCCTGGCAGACGATGCCTTGCAGCGGCAGCCACGGCGACTCGATCCGGTCGAACGGTCCTAGCAGTTCGCGAAACGTGCCGGCGTCGAGCAACGCACGGGCGCGCTCGCGTGCGGACAGTTCGATGAAGCTGTCGTGCAGCACGGGCGCTGCTTGAGGAGTGGCAACGGTGCTCATGCTTCACCTCCCTGTTCTGCTTCTTCGACCGCTTCGGCGAGCCGCAACGCCACCACGCCGGGCGTCGCGCCGAAGTCGTTGATCTCGATCTGCGCAGCGCCGTCGTAGCGCGTGAAGAAGCGGTCGAGCACGCTCTTCCAGATATGTCCGTAGCCGTCGACGCTGGTGCGCACGATCACGTGCGCAGTCATTGCGGAGGCTGGCGACAACAGCACTTCGAGGTCGCCTGAGCCGACTACGCCGACGTGCGCGCGGGCCGTCACGGCGCGTTGCGCCGGATAATCGAAGGTCAGATTTTCCATGAGGATTGGCTCCCGCCGGTGCTGTGATGCACCAGCTTGTCGATGAAAAGGGTGGCGGCGAGCAGATCGGCTGCGCCGCCGGGGGATGCATTGAGCGTGAGCAGCGCGCGGTCGAGCTCATAAAGCGCGGCCCGACCCGCGACGCTGGCGCTGCCGCCGAGTTCGAGCACCCGGCGCGCGCCTTGCTGGCCGGCGCGCAATCCGGGCAGGCCGGCGCGATGCAACAGGCACGTGTCGTCGAGCGAGGTCATGATCGTTAGCAGTGCGTCAAGCCGCGCTGATTCTTCGCTCACGCCATTGGCGCGGGCTGCCAGCAGCGCGGGAAGACCGATTGCCATGACGTGTGGAAAGCCATCCTGCGCTTCGCGACGAGCACCGCCCACCTGGTAGCGTTGGCGCGCACGCTCGCCGTTGCTATCGGCAACTGCAGCGAAGCGATCGGGAAAGCAGGCAATCTGCGCGGCAAGCTTGCAGACTTTTACCGCGTGCGAGACACGGGTCGCTGAGGGCGCGTGTGCGTGGCAGTGACCTTCGGAGTTCGAATGAATTGAATCGCTCGCATGGTTTGTAGCGGCTTGCGCGTCGCGTTGCGCAAGTGCTGCGCCCGCGACCAGCAGTCCGACGATCCAGATGGCGCCACGATGCGCATTGCTGCCGCCGGTGGCCCGCATCATCTCGCGTTCCCCAGTGCGGCCGATCTGCGCCAATTCTGCGCGCAAGGTAGCGGATGGCTCGCTGTGCCGCGCGGCGCGCGCTAGCGCAACGAACGTCGGCTCGAGTGCATGAGCGGAGCGCAGCATGATGTCCAGATCGAGATCGCGGTGCGCGCCGCTGCCGCGCTGATCTACCAGCGCGGGCTTGGGCGTCAGTTGCGCCTCTTCGATCAGCGCAGTGACGGCTAGCTGCGCCAACAGTGCGTCGGCTTCAAAGCTGCCTGAAACGCTTTCCGGTGTACGGAGTGATGGCGCCGTCGCGCGTGTTGTGCGCGTACCGACCGGCGACGCTTCAGTCCCGGACAGAAGCAGGCCAGAACCGCTCGAGATTCGCGCAGCCGTCACCGGCATTACCGCAGGCGTGGCCATGATTACCAGCTCCGGAATTGCGCCGGCGGCACATACAGACCGCCCGACCATGTCACCAGATCGTCGATGCTGCGCGCGGCCAGCAACGAGCGCTTCGCTTCACCGCGGCGGATGCCGAGATCCTCGGGATACGCGACGATGCCGCGCCGGCGCAGCTCCGCTGTTTTTTCCGGCTTCGCGCGCAAGCCGATTGGCGTGACGCCGGCTACCGCAGCAAGTGCCGCGCGCCGTTCGTCGATCCCTTCGGCCTTGTGCAAGTGGGCGATGCCTTCCTCAGTGACCACGTGGCTGACGTCGTCGCCGTAGATCATCACTGGGGCGATAGGCATGCCGCTCTTCGCGCCGACTGCAACCGCATCGAGCTCATCGACGAAGGTCGGCTCGCCGCCTTTCTTGTACGTCTCGGCAAGCTGCACGACCAGCTTCTGACCGCGGGAGACCGGTCCTTGATCCTTGAGAAGCTTGAGCCACGCTTCGCTCGAATGACGCCGTCCGCGCGGATCGTGTCCCATGTTCGGGGCGCCGCCAAAACCAGCGAGCCGCCCACGCGTGACCGTCGACGAGTTCGCATCCGCGTCGATCTGCAGCGTGGAGCCGATAAACAGGTCGACGCCGTATTGCCCCGCCAACTGGCACAACACGCGGTTCGAACGCAGACTGCCGTCGCGTCCGGTGAAGAACACGTCGGGGCGTGCCTCGATGTACTGCTCCATGCCCACTTCGCTACCAAAGCAATGCACGCTTTCGACCCAGCCGGATTCGATGGCCGGAATCAAGGTGGGATGGGGATTGAGCGTCCAGTTGCGGCAAATCTTGCCCTTCAGCCCGAGCGACTCGCCATAGGTGGGCAACAACAGTTCGATGGCCGCCGTATCGAAGCCGATGCCGTGATTCAGCGCGGTCACACCGTACGCCTCGTAGATGCCGCGAATTACCATCATCGCGGTCAGCACCTGCAGGTCGCCGATGTGGCGCGGATCGCGCGTAAACAGCGGCTCCACTGCGAAGGGCCGGTCGGCCTGCACGACCACGTCGACCCACGAGCCGGGAATGTCGACGCGTGGCAATTCATCGACGATTTCGTTCACCTGAACAATCACGATGCCGTGCCGGAACGCAGCGGCTTCTGCGATGGTGGGCGTGTCTTCGGTGTTCGCCCCGGTGTAGAGATTGCCGTGACGGTCCGCTTTTTCTGCGCACAACAGCGCAACGTTCGGCGTCAGCTCCACGAACATCCGTGCGTACAGCTCGACGTAGGTGTGGATCGCGCCGATTTCGAGCTGGCCATCTTCCAGTAGTTGCGCGACGCGCAGGCTCTGCGGCCCCGCGAAGGCGAAGTCGACCTTGTGCGCGATGCCGCGCTCGAACAGCGTCAGATGCTCGGGCCGGCTGATGCTCGAAATCAGCAGATGGACGTCGCGGACCTTTTGCGGATCCACCTTCGCGAACGAGCGCGACAGAAAATCGGCCTGCTTCTGATTGTCGCCTTCGAGCGCAACGCGGTCGCCTGGGCGGATCAGTGTTTCCAGCGCATCGACGATGCGCTCGCTGCGCAACACGCCGTCTTCGAGCCACGGCGCAATGGCGGCGAGGCGGCGCGCTTTCTCGTCGCGCATGGTGGTCCAGGACCGTGCTGCCGGTGCGGCGGCGGAGCGGGGGGATGGTTGGGCTTGTTGATTCATCGGCGGATTCAGCTCCCGGAAGTTGGAGTGCGCGCGCGTCTCGCGCGCGGCTTGCGGCCGTTGGCATGCGCGGCTTCGGCCTGCGCGCGTTCGGTCAGGAAACGGTAGAGCAACTCGCCGGTGCCGAGCAGATGCGCGGTCAGCAGCGAGCGTGCAGCGGAGATGTCGGCGCGGCGCACCGCGTCGAGTATTTCCGCGTGTTCGCGATCGGACTCGTCCTTGTACAGCGGTAGTCCGAATTTGAGCCGTAAATAACGTTCGCCGCGCCGATGCAGCGTGGCAATCATTTCCTCGAGTTGCGGTCGTGCGGCCGGCGCGTAGAGGCTCATATGAAACTCCTCGTTGCGGGTCACGTAGAGCGCCGGATCCATCTCTTTCTCCGCAGCGCGGCACAGCTTTTCCGACTCACGCAGCGTTGCAGCGGTGTGGTGCGGAATGGCGAGGCCGACGGCGAGACTCTCAAGCGCCGAGCGGATCTCGTAGATTTCGCGGGCTTCGTCCGCCGACAGCGGCGCGACCGTCGCCCCCTTGTGGACGGTGACCTTCGCCCAGCCTTCGCCTTCCAGTTGGCGTAGCGCTTCGCGCACGGGAATTGCGCTGACCGAGAAATGGCGGGCAATGGCGTCCTGCCGCAAGGGGGCACCGGGGGCCAGCGTGCCTTCGACGATCGCCGTACGCAAAGCGTCCGCGATCACGCGTGACGTGCTGGCCCGCGGCGTGGCCGCTACGGGCAGAAAGGGGACGCGCGCAGCGCTGTCCAGGGGAAAACCATCGGTTGCATCGTTCATAAGTTCAAATATTATATATGAAATGACGCGTTTTGCACGAGGGAAATCCAGGGTCCAGGAAGCAAGCAGACTGTAGGGACCGCGTTCAGAAAGTGTCAGGGGGCTGTCTGGCGAAAGCCCATGTAGTCGCCGCACGCACGCTAACCCGTTGTTAAGAATAGGCAATTGGCAATCCAACCGTAGTATCGGAGGAGCATGATGAATTCAATCTCGGACCGCGCGCGTGTCGCGCGGCATCGCACGCCACTAAACCGCTCGCAGATCGCAGGGTTCTGGGGCGCATGGGCGGGCTGGACGCTGGACGGGATGGATTCGTTCATCTACGCGCTGGTTCTCACCCCGGCGCTCACCGAACTGTTGCCGCGCTCGGGCTATGCCGCGACGCCAGCCAACGTCGGGCTCGCCGGGTCGATCCTGTTTGCGCTGTTTCTGATCGGCTGGGGGCTGTCGTTTATCTGGGGGCCGCTCGCCGACCGCTTTGGCCGCACCAAGGTGCTGGCCGGTACGATCTTCACTTTTGCAATTTTTACGGGACTTTCGGCGATCTCGCAGAACGTCTGGGAACTGGCTATCTTCCGGTTTATTGCGGGCGTGGGGATCGGCGGCGAATGGGCGCTGGCTGGCACCTATGTGGCCGAGGCGTGGCCGGAGGACCGTCGCAAGATGGGGGCGGGCTATCTGCAAACCGGTTACTACGCCGGCTTCTTTCTGGCCGCGGCGCTCAATTACACGGTCGGGGTTCACTACGGCTGGCGCGCGATGTTCCTGACCGGTGCAGTGCCGGTGGTCGTCGCAATCCTGATCTTGTTGCGTGTGAAGGAGCCGGAAAAATGGCAGAAGGCGGAGCCGCAAGCCGTGCGTAGCAGGCCATTGCGCGAGATTCTCGGTCCCGTGTACCGGCGCCGCACGTGGGTTGCCTGTGCGTTGTTGACGATTGCGATTATCGGTCTATGGGCGGGCGCGGTGTATGAGCCGTCGGCAGTGATCCAGCTTGCGACGCGTGCAGGAATGGGTAAGCCGGATGCGATCCGCACGGCGTCGATCGCAACTGGCTTGCTGTCTATTTCGACGGTTCTCGGGTGTCTTGCGCTGCCGCCGCTAGCGGAACGGATCGGGCGTAAAAAGACTCTGGCGATTTACTTCGCCGGGATGGCGGTGGCAATCGCGGGCAGCTTTGGGTGGTCGTTTTATATGCCTAACGGACTGGTGCCGTTTATCGCGTGGTTGTGTGTGCTGGGGTTCTTCGGCGGCAACTTTGCGCTGTTCAGCCTGTGGCTGCCGGAGCAGTTCGAAACGCGTGTGCGGGCCACGGCGTTTGCGTTTTGTACGTCGTTCGGACGGTTTGTCGGGGCGGGCGTGAACTTCCTGTTGGGCGCGGCGGTGCTGCATATGCATACGCTCGGTATTCCGGTCGCGCTGACCGCGGTGGCGTTTGTTATCGGGCTCTTCATCATCCCGTTTGCGCCGGAGACGAAAGGGGAAGTTTTGCCGCAGTGAGAAGCAGCGGAAAGCTGTCCTGCGCACGTCGATAGCCAATCGGCCAGGTGGTGCCTGGCCGTGATACACGGCATGCTTCTGATTGTTAGCGGGCGTGCAACATCCTTGGCCATATGCTTGAGGTGTTGTACGAATTTCTGTACAATGAACTCCGGGTCGGGAGTTTCCGATTCGCGCTCGTCAGTGGACTTGCTCGCTTTGTCGCCGGGCTTTGTTCGCCGCAGGAAATACCGCTAACTTTTTTATCAGGAGCGGCCGGAGGCACGCCTTCGGGCCGGATAAGCCATGAACACCCTTACTTACAGCGAGGCCCGTGCTGGCTTTAAGCAAGCGATGGACGACGTCTGCCGCGACCACACGCCTATGCTGATAACCCGGCAAGGTGGCGAACATGTGGTGATGGTTTCGCTCGAGGACTTCAGCGCCATGCAGGAAACCCTGTATCTGCTGAGCTCTCCGAAGAATGCCGAACGGCTTGTACGTTCTGTCGCCCAGATCAATGCACGCAAGGGTACGCCGCGCACACTGCTAACAGATGAGCAAACAGAAAGCCCGAAACAAGGAGACCGTGAGGTCTGATAGTGTTTTTGTCTTTACGGATGAAGCTTGGGAAGACTATTTGCATTGGCAGAGAGTCGATCCCAAGGTATTGCGGAAGGTCAACGAACTGCTTGAAGAATGCCGGCGTGACCCTTTCAAGGGCGCGGGCAAGCCGGAGCCCCTGGTTGGCAATCTGACGGGTTTCTGGTCACGCCGCGTGAGCCTTGCTGATCGCCTGGTCTATATGCCGCAGGACGGATTGATCTACGTCGCCGCCTGCCGTTTTCACTACGACGATTGAATGGAATCCGGGCGCCGCGCCGCCCGGTTCTTTCGTCTCAATCCGTCGAACGACTCGCCCTTACCCCACGCCGCAAAATCGACACGAGCGGCCACCCAAGATTGACGCCAAGGCTCGCCGTCACAATCAACGCCATCCCGGCCAGTTGCAATGGCGACAGCGCCCGCCCATAAACAACCGCATCCACGACGATCGCGGTTAGCGGATAAACAAACAGTAGTACCGCGATGATCGGCGTGGTCAGCTTGGGCAGCGCGCCGTAAATCAGCACATACGACAGCCCGGTATGCAGCACGCCCATGCCGACGAGCCAGAACCATTGCTTGGGCTCGATATGGGCCACCGAATGCAGCGGCGCAATAAACGCCAGGCAAACCACACCAACCAGACACTGAGCGAGCGTCAGCAGATGCGGGCGCAACTGACCGAGACTCTTGGCGATCAGCGTCACGCTTGCATAGAGCACTGAACCGGCCAGCGCTTCGCCCACACCGATCAGATAACCGGCATGCCCTTGCAGGTTTTCGCTGGTGGCCACGCCCGAAGCCAGCACGAGTCCGACAAACGCCGTCGCGATCCAGCCGAGCCGGTCGCCGCCGAGCCGCTCGTTGAAAAGCGCCGCACCCATCAGCACGACCCAGAACGGCTGCACATGAAACACCACGGTCGCGACCGCGATGCTGGTGCGGTGAATGGCATCGAAGAACCAGACCCATTGGGTCACCATCAGCGCACCGGACAGCACGGCGAGCAACACCATGCGCAGCGTAAATTGCTGCGCCCTGAAAAACCCCTTCCACGCGCAATAACCCGCTAGCGCGAGAGATCCGAACAGGCAGCGAAAGAACACCATCGTCATTGCATCGAGACGCGCTTCCTCGACGAAGATGCCGATCGTCCCCATCAGCAAACCACCGCTGGCGAGGGTGATGGCGCCTTGTTGACGCGAGGTGAGTGACATGCAGAACGCTCCGTGACCGAGACCCTGGTCGAGTATCGGGGACTTGCGAGGCAACGACAAACGAATAAAATTGAGAAATCTGATAAGCCGGGCTTATAAATCATGAACCCTGAATTCGACGTGGATCTGTTGCGTACCTTCGTCGCCGTGGTCGAGACGGGTAGTTTCACGAAGGCCGCGGCGACCGTGCATCGCTCGCAGGCGGCGGTCAGCATGCAGATCAAAAGGCTCGAAAGCATGCTCGGCACGACGCTGTTCACGCGTGACACCCGCAACCTGGCGCTGACGCGGCCAGGCCACACGCTGCTCGAATACGCGCGGCGGGTGATCGATCTGCATGAGGAAGCGTGGTCGGCGATCGTACGGCCCGAGGTGACTGGGCGGGTCGTGCTGGGGGCGCCAGACGATTACGTGTCGTCGTTGTTGTCGCCTGTGCTCAGGCGCTTTTCGAATCTGTACCCGCAGGTCGAGATCGAGATTGTCTGCGCGCAAAGCACGGCACTCGCGCCGATGCTGGCCGACAACAAGATCGACCTCGCATTCGTCACCCGCGATCGCAAACTGCGCGGCGAATTTGTGCGCAGTGAGCCGATGGTGTGGGTGGGGGCGTCGGAAGATACGCCGGTGCTGGCGGCCTCACCATTGCCGGTGGGCTTATACGAGCCGGGCTGTGTAGCCCGTACGCATACACTGGCTGCGCTCGATAAAGCGCGGATTCGTTACCGTGCCGCATACAGCAGCGCCAGTCTGCTTGGCCTCGTGGCGACCGTGGATGCCGGATTGGCAGTCATCGCGCTGACTCGCTGCAGCGTGCCGACACGTCTTGCCATCCTCGGCGACGCGCATGGCCTGCCGAAGATCGAGCCGCTGGAAATCGTGGTGGCGCGCAGCGCCAAGTCGGACCGCCCGACCTGCGACTATCTCGCGGCGCAGATGATTCAGGATTTGTCGGTGCGCTCGCAGTCTCGCGCCTCGGTGGCTGCGCCATCTGCCTTGACGCGCGAGGACCGCGCGGCGGACGTTCAGGCGCGGGCGTAGGCGGTCACGTCGCCGTCGATGGCGAGCCTCACGCGCTCGCCCGGTTGCGGTGTCCGGTAGCCCGGCACGCGGGCGCGCACCACCGTCCGCGCCGCCGACTGCAACTGCAGCGCAACGCCGGCATCCTGTCCCTGGAAGGTCACGTCCTGCACGATGGCATCGAACGAAGCGGTCCCATCCGGCGTGGTTTCGTTCGCGCGCCACAGACGGATCTGTTCGGGGCGAACCATTACGTCGACAGCGCCGTCCCGTGCCGGCGCCGATAGCGTCAACTCACCCAATTCACACGTAACGCGATCACGGGCGGCAACCCCCTGCAGCAACACCGCCTCGCCGATAAACGAGGCGAGTTCGCGCGTCACCGGACGACGGTAGATCATCTCCGGCGTATCGGTCTGGATCAGCTTGCCTTGCCACAGCACTGCGACTTCGTGGCCCAACGAGAGCGCCTCGGATTGATCGTGCGTCACCAGCACCGCAGTGGCGCCGGCCGCGGCCAATGCGCTGGCCACCGCCTGGCGCGTTTCGAGGCGCAGGGCGGCATCGAGCGAGGAGAACGGTTCATCGAGCATCACAAGCGTCGGCGATGGCGCCAGCGCGCGCGCCAACGCCACCCGTTGCTGCTGACCACCGGAAAGCTGCTGCGGCGCGCGGTCGGCAAACGTCGCCGGCAGGCCCACGAGCTCGAGCAGTTCGGAGACGCGATGCCGGACGCGCCGTTGCGTGCGCGGCAGACCGAAGACGATATTGTCCGCCACTGACAGATGCGGAAACAGCGCGCCTTCCTGCGGCACATAGCCGATGCGGCGCTGCTCCGACGGCACATGCAACGCATCGCCGACAACCCGCCGGCCGTCGATTTCCACGCTACCGTGGTCCGCGCGTTCGAAGCCGCACAACACGCGCAGCAAGGTAGTTTTGCCGCTGCCGGACGGACCGAGCAGGGCGAGCAGCGTGCCGCGCTCGACGGACAGATCGATGCCGTGCAGCACCGGGTTGCCGTCGAACGATTTTTGCAGGCCGCAGATACGAAGGTCGCTCATGAAAATCCGATGGGGAAAGCGGTAGATTCCACGCAGTCTTAGCTGCGTTCGCCAAGCAGCGCCGAGCGGCCGAGCAGCGCAAACAGCAGGCCCGAGGCGCACAGCGAAATGCCTGTGAGCAGCGCCGCATAGGGCGCAGCAGCGGCGAAGGCCATGGTCGATGTGTCGGACCAGACCTGGGTGGCGAGCGTCTGGGTGCCGATGGGGGAGAGTAGCAGTGTGGCGTTGAGTTCGGTGACCACCGAGATGAACACCATCGAAGCCGCTGCACCCAGACCTGGCCCAGCCAGCGGCAATAGCACGCGAACCAGAGTTTGTCCCCAACCGAGACCGAGCGCACGCGCCGTCTCTTCGAGCCGCGGTTGCGCCTGCATCAGCGCAGCGCGCACACTCACCAGCGCGAGCGGCAGGAACAGGATGGCATAAGTGATGATCAGCAGCGTGGTGCTTTGGTACAGCGGCTGCAACGCGTGCACGGCGAGTGAGACGACTGCCAGCGCAATCACGAGACCGGGAATGCCCTGCGCCAGAAACACGGTGCGTTCGAACAGCGTGGCGAGGCGTCCCGGATAGCGCACCAGCAGGAACGCCAGCGGCACGATCAGCAGGGTGGTGAGGACGGCCGCACCGAGGCCGAAGCCGAGCGACGAAAGCGTCGAGTCGAGCAGCAATTCGGGCGAGACGTCGGCCGGCGTGACAGCGGCGGCGCCGGGCTGCGTGAGCCAGTAGCCGATCATGCCGAGCGGCACGCCGAGCGTGGCGACGGTCAGCGCGGTAAAGCCAGCAACCACCAGCCAGCGCCAGAAGCCGAGGTCATAGCGCAGCACCGCGCGGCGCGTGCCGCGATCGACGCGTTCGTAACGCGCGGCCCCGCGTACGCGGAATTCGAAGGCCAGCACAACGAGACACATCACGATCAGCAGACAGGCCAGCAGCGATGCGCCGGGGCCGTCGAAACTCGTGCGATATTCGGCGTAGATCTCGGTTGTGAAGGTGCGAAAACGCAGCAGCGTGAACGCGCCGAATTCGGACATCACACCGAGCGCGACCAGCAGCATGCCGCCGAGCAGAGCAGGGCGCAGTTGCGGCAGGATCACGCGAAAGAAAGTGTTCCAGCGGCCACAGCCGAGCGAGCGGGCGCTTTCTTCGAGAGCCGGGTCCATGCTGCGCAAGGCAGCTGCGACCGGCAGATAGACCAGCGGAAAATACGCGGACGTAATGACCAGCAACGCGCCGTTGAAGTCCTGCAGATCGAGACTGAACGATACCCACGCATAGCTCGTGATGAACGGCGGCATCGCGAGCGGCGCGGCCATCGCCACGGCCCAGAAGCGGCGGCCGGGCAGGCGGGTGCGTTCGATAAACCAGGCCGCAGCTGTACCGATCACAGCGCAGGCCAAAGTGGCCGACACCGTGATCATCAACGTATTCACAAGCAGCTCGCCGACGAGCGGCCGGAACACCAGTTCGGCCGCCTCGGCGAAGCCAAAACTTGCCGCCCGCCACACGGTGAACGCGAGCGGCAACAACACCAGCAGAGCACTGACCGCGGCAGCAGCAAACAGACCACCAGGCGCGCGCTTGCGCGCACGCGCCGGTTCAGGGACAACAGCCGGCGCTGCGGCTGACACGGCGTCGCTCATTTACAGCAGTCCGGCCTGGCGCAGCAGCTTGCCAGCCTGGCTGTCGTCGCCGAGTTGCTGCACGGTCAGCGTCGGCGGGCTCAGTTCGTTGAACGGCTTGAGGATCGGGTCCGGAGCCACGCCGTTATGCAACGGGTACTCGAAGTCGACATGGCCCTTCGCCATCAGATCCTGAGCGCGTTCGCTGACCAGATAGGCCAGGAACTTCTGCGCGCCTTCCGCGTTGTGCGCCGACTTCAGCACTGCTGCGCCCGAGACGTTGACGAGTGCACCGGCGTCGCCGTTCGTGAAGTGATAAAGCGCGCTACGGGTGGACTTGTCGCCGATTTCGGCATGCAGACGCGCCCAGTAGTAGTTGTTGATGAGGCCGGTTGCAACCGCGCCGCGATTCACCGCCGCCACCACGCCTTCGTCGTCGTCGAAGATCTGCGAGTTGGCCTTCAGGCCCTTCAGCCAGTCGAGCGTCTGCGCTTCGCCCTTCAGCGCGATCACGGCGCTCACGAGCGGCAGGAAGTCGCCGTCGCTCGGGGCAATGCCGACCTTGCCTTTCCATTCCGGCTTGGCCAGATCGAACAGCGATTGCGGCAACTGGCTCGGCTGAACCTTGTTCGTGTTGTAAGCCAGCACGTTTTCGCGTGCGGTCACGCCAACCCAAACGCCGGTCGGCGAATCGAAGCGTGCCGGCACGGCCGCGAGGGTCGACGCATCGACCTTGCCGAGCAGCCCCTTTTCCTCGAGCAGCATCAGTTCGGGCGAGTTTTCCGTGAAGTACACGTCAGCCGGCGACGCCGCGCCTTCTGCAACGAGCTGGGCAGCCAGTGCCGGGCCTTCGCCGGTGCGGATCTTGACGGAGATGCCGGATTGATTCTGGAAGTCCTTCGCGAGCGCGTTGACCACCTGCTCGTGCTGCGCGCTATAGAGCGTGATCGATTCAGCGTGGGCGGCGAGCGGCGCTGCGCTCAACGTCGCCAACAGAAGAGCCGCCGCGCCGCTGATTGCGCGGACACGGTTGCCAAGCCAGGAATGAGTCATGATTCAGAATTCCTTTTGTGATGGTATTTGATCTTTGTTCATACGCGGCGCGCCGCGAGCGACACCGTTGCGGGTGCCGGTCGCGGCGCGAGTGGTGGTCCCGCGCATCCAGCCAAATCTGCTTCATGAGAGCCGCGTGTGGCTTTCACTGCTTACGTTTCGAACAGCCCAGCGCCGATGTACGAACCGGGCTTCGCTCCCGGCGGACAGGCAAACACCGCGCTGCCGACGTGCGTCGTGAACTGGTTCATCATGTCGAACTTCGAGAGCTTCTCGTTGATCGGGATGAAGCCGGTACGTGGATCGCCCTGATACGCGATAAAAATCAGGCCTGCGTCGTACTCGGTTTCCTGGCGCCATGGCGGCCAGCGCTCGATGTAGAAATTCGAGCCGTCGTTGTACGAATACGAGCGGCGCAGAATCTGCGCGCCGTTGTTGGTGGCCTGGTTCGACAGGCGGACGTGCGAGTTTTCCGGAATGACCGGATTGCCGTCCTTGTCCTGGGCGTCGAGATCGAGCGGCTCGAATTCGTTCTTCTTGCCGATCGGCGCACCGCTGTACTTGTGACGGCCGAACACCTGCTCCTGGAAATCCTCTTCCGTCATGTCCCAGTGTTCGAGCGTGATTCGGATACGGCGCACGACGCTATACGAGCCGCCTTGCATCCATGCGGCATCCTTGCCGTCAGCCCAGACAAACTGGTTCATCAGCTCAGGCTTCTTGATAGACGGGTTGTTGGTGCCGTCCTTGAAGCCCATCAGGTTGCGCGGCGTCTGGCCGCGCGGACCCGACACGAAGCCGGCCTGCCCCCAGCGCATCGTCGCCGCGCCGTAGCACTGGCGCACCAGTTGGCGCACCGCATGGAAGGCTACTTGCGCGTCGTTCGCACAGGCCTGAATGAACAGGTCGCCGCCGGTCTTTTCCGGAATCAGCTGGTCGCCGTTGAAGCGCGGTAGATCGACGAGCGCAGCAGGGCGCCGATCGGCGATGCCGTATCGGTCCTTGCCGCCCGAGGTGAAGAGTCCAGGGCCGAAGCCGAAGGTCACCGTCAGGCCGGCCGCACCGAGGCCGAGCACGTCGCCGGAATCCGGCGCGGCCTTGCCGTCGGGGCCGGGCAGCGCGCCCGCGGGTTGCCCTTGGGTCATGCGCGCGGCCGAGTCGGTCCACGTGCGCAGCAGGGCAATCACATCTTCGCGCTTGGTCGTGGTGAGATCGAGTGCTGCGACGTAGATATGCGCCTGCTGCGGCGTGACGATGCCGCTCTGATGCTCGCCGAAGAACGGTTCGACCGCGAGGTACGGATCGGCGGCGTGCGGCGCTTGCGACTTGTTGAGCGCGGCGTGGGCGACGCCGGTCGCACCCAGGCTTGCGCCTGCGGCGACCGCCGCCCCCCCCGCTTTCAGAAAACCGCGCCGGGCAGGCCGCTTGGGGGGATTTGTATCGTTGGCCATGATTACTTCGCCAGTACCAAAGTGTTCACGTCGTCTTGCACGTAGTAAAAGCCATCGCCGGCCGGCGTCATGACGATGCCGAACAGGTCGCCGTTACCCGGGGGCGATTGCGCCTTGTCGGTGTCGATCCAGCGTGCGTAGATCTGCTTGCCGGTGGCGGGATCGATCTCGACGACCTGGCCGTTCAGCGCGTTCGTCACCAGCAGGTGGTTGTTCGGCGCCACGACCATTGCGAGCGGTCGGTGCAGCAGTCCGTCGGCGGTCAGCTGGCGGCCGACACCGGCGCTGGTGTCGCGCGTCATCGGATCTTCGATTGCGTTGACACGATTGCCGATAGCGTCCGAGACGTACAGCAGCTTCTGGTCGGGCGAGAGCGCGAGGCCCGTCGGTCCGATCAGGAACACGCCCTTGTCGGCCTGCGCGCCAAAGCCGCTGCCGACTACCGTTTCGCTCTTCACGACCGGCGGCTTGCCTTCGGGAATATCGAGTTCGAGACGCAGTACCGTCGCCTGCTTGAACACCGGCGGTTCGCCGTCCGGGCCGACCGCGGTTGCAGCACCCACGCCGAAGCCCGCGTTACTCACGAACAGGGTGGCGCTATTGCCGTTGTCGACAACCGCCATGTTGCCCCAGGGGTCGTTGATGTTCGGGCTGGAGATCGTCGAGACGATCTTGCCTTGCGGATCCAGCACGATCAGGCAGCCGGCGCCCTTGGTGCCGGTGGTGCCGTCATTGCTCGGCGTGCTGCCGACGATGACCCAGCCCGACTTCAGCATGGTCATTGCCGTCGACAGACCGACGCCGCCCGGGCATTCCTTCAGGTCGCGCGGAATCACCGCGAACAGCGACATCTGCCTCGTGTCCGGGTGGTAATCGACGATCGTGCTGCCGGTGCCCTGCAGGTTGGTCGAGTTGTTGAAATTGTCGACGAGCACGTCGTCTTTTTTCACCGTGCCGGCCGTAACCGGCGCGACCACGATCGCGTACGGATTCTGGTCGCCGTTGTCGGGCACCGTGTTGATGAGCGTAGTGTGCTTGTGGACCGTCTCGAGGAATCCTTGCGGATCGGCGTACGCGGTGCCGGCCGCGACCAGCGCAACGGCGCTCGCCGCTGCTGCCATCAGTGCCCGCGTAGCGCGTGGCAAATACTTGCGCCTGGGGTAGTTCATGCTTGAGCCTCCGTGCCTGCGCACAAAGCGTTGAATGCGGTCATGATCGAAAGCATAGTGTCTGGGTTATGAAAGCGGTCAGAACGTGATGTTGGTGCGCACGCCGACGACCAGCGTGTTACGCAGCGGCTGGGTCGGATCCACCGGATTCTGGCCGGCGCCGGCGTTGAACGTGTATTGCGCGTCAGCCTGGATCTGCCACCACGGATTGACCTGATACTGATAGGTCGCCTCCAGCGTGGTTTCCTGGGTGCGCACGCCGTACGGGCCGCCGCTGAACAGGCGGTTTTGCAGATCGAGATTTTCAACGCTGTTGCTGACCTTGATGTACGTCAGCGCGAGACCCACCGTGTCGTTGTCGCGGCCGGGAAGCGGATCCTTCATTACCACGCCGAGGTTGGCCGCGAAGCTAACGAGGTTGCGGTCGCCCGGCGCGCCCATCACGCGTGCAAACACATTGATGGCGCGTGGCTCGTCCGGATCGGGGCGCCAGACCATCTGGTCGGCCACGGCGTAGAAGCTGTAGTCGCCGCGATGCTGCGCGGCAATCCCCGTCGAGTTCGGGTTAGCCAGCGACAAGCCGGTGGTGTCGTAATACTCGTCGGCGAAGCTTTCGGTGTTGTACCAGAAGCCGATCTTGTAGCTGCCGGGCAGGCCGCTGTGACCGGCGCTGACCATTTCTCCATCGCCCGGCTGGTTCAGCGCGTACTGCAGTTCGCCGATATAGAGTGCGCCGTTGTGCAGGTTGAAATTCGTGCCGCTGATGTTGTTCGGATTGTTGCCGAGCGGATCGGCGTCGAACACGCCCGCGAGTGCGGTCACCGCCGGCGAGAGCTGGCCACGCACGCGCACGCCGAGATCCGAAAGCGGATACGCCGGGCCGCCCGAGGGCAAGTCGTACGACGGCAGGGCAGGCCAGCCGAACATCGTGTTGACGAACAGGCCCGCGCTCTGGCTGCCGATGAATTCCTGGTCGAGACTCTGCTGCCCGACCTTGACGTCCATCTTGTTGTTCAGGAAGGATTGCTGGTACCACAGCTCCCACAGACGCGTCGTATCCTGGGCTTCGATCCCGCTCGCGGTGTTCAGCGTGCCGAGATTGTCCGCGCTCAGGTTCTGACCGTGGATGTTCAGTGCGCTGACGTTGAAAAGGCCGCCCTGCAGACCAAATGCCTTCTTCGTATCGACCTGGACCGTGGCCGTGGTCAGGCCGTCATAGGTGCCGCCGGTGTTCAGGCCGCCGCGCGCGTTGTAGAGGTATTCGCTGGTCTCGGTGAGGGCGAACGTGATGCCGTACTTGCCGAGCCAGGGACGCAGGCCGCCGATGTCGCCGAGCAGGTTGCCCCGGTTCCACACGCCGGTCCATTGGCTCGTGGGCTTTGCCTGAATGCTCAGGTCGGCCTCGGGCGCGTCGTTCGGCGTGGCGTCGGGGTTGGTCTCGGCCATCGCGGTGGCGGCCGTCAAAGAGGCCCATGCGAATGCCGTGTAAAGTGCCATGCGACGCATCGAGGGCAAACCTGGCGAGCGTACGGCGCGACCGCGCGGCGTGGCATTCCTGAACAGACGTACGCTTGACGCGAGTCCGGTGGGCTGGGCGAACTTCATCGAAATCCTTATTGTGTTGTATCGACTGTTCCGGCTATTTGCAGCGAGTGTCGATAGCCGGACTTTCCGCGCATTGCCGCTGCGGGTCGCGACGCCTCAGACAGCAATGCCGAGATCGTACGCATGCGGAATAGGTGCGTCAATACAAATGAGAACGATTCGCAACAATATTACTGAGGTGTAATTCGAATTTTTACGGTTGCCGGAATTTATTTGAGGCTTTGTTATTTATAAGTAAACTATATGTAATTATTTTGTATGCTATTTGGGGCCTTTGATTTCGATCTACGTTCGTTGTGCATACCGCTTGTCAGCGGCTTGTCGCATGCGTCGCTCAACCTGTCACAACTGTCCGGCGGCGCCGTTCGCGTCGAGCCGTAAACGTTCGCGTCCCGCAGGCCGCTTCAGTCGTTCCAACCGTTCCAGGATTCACTTTCATGTCAAACGTGCTCGACCTCGATCTGTATTTCGCCCGTATTGGCTATCAGGGCCCGCGTGCTCCCACGCTCGCGGTGCTGAGCGAACTGCACCGCCTGCATCCGCTTGCGATCCCATTCGAAAATCTCGACTCGTTTAGCGGCCGGACGGTCGCGCTCGAACTGCCGGTGATCGTCAGCAAGCTGCTCGAGCGCCGGCGTGGCGGATATTGCTTCGAGCAGAACAAGCTGTTCGCCCATGTGCTGATGCAACTGGGCTTTCGCGTGACGCCGCTGATTGCGCGCGTATTGTGGGGCTGCGAGCCGGGTGCGGTCACGGCTCGCACGCACATGCTGACGCGCGTGGATATCGACGACACGGCATGGCTCGCCGACGTCGGTTTCGGCAGCATGACGCTGACCGCGCCGTTGCGTCTCGAGGCGGGCATGCCGCAAGGCACGCCACTGGAAACGTTCCGGCTCGCCGATGCGTCGCACGGTGCGCTTGACCTCGAAGTGCAGTTGGGCGATACCTGGGCGAAGACGTACCGCTTCGATCTGCAGCGCGCGGAATGGATCGACTATGAGGTGGCGAACTGGTACACGTCGGCGTGGCCGCAGTCGAGGTTCGTCAATCATCTGATTGCCTGCCGGGTCTTGCCGCACGGCCGCCTTGCGCTGTTCGACCGGCGTCTGACCGAACGCGGTGCGAATGGCGAAGTCGTCAGCGAGCAGGTGCTCGAGTCCGCCGCGGAGCTTGCGGCGTGCCTCGTCGAGCGGTTCGGCTTTATGCCTGGCGAGATCGACGCGCCGCGTCTTTTCGAGCGGGTGCGGGAGCAATAGCGCGACACCGGCGCGACTTTGCAGGATCAATCCTGGAGCCTGATGCGATGATCATGCGACTGCTGGTTCAAATGGTGGCTTCGTCCGTCGTCATGGCGGGGCTGCTGTTCGGCGCGGCGGGCACGTTGCATTGGGCCGGCGCCTGGTGGTTTCTGCTCGAATGGGCGGTGCTCGGGACGTGGATCGGCCTGTGGCTCGCCCGGCACGATCCGGCGTTGCTGGCCGAGCGGCTCAAGCCGATCGTGCAGCGGCAACAGAGCCGCTGGGACCGCGTTTTCATGGCGTTCACCGGCGCGGTCTGGATCGGCTGGATGATCCTGATTGGGCTCGACGCCGGGCGTTTTCACTGGTCGGCTGTGCCGGGCTGGCTGAGCGTGATCGGCGCGCTCGGGATATTTCTCTGCCTCTACGGCTGCCGTTATGTATTCCGCGCCAACAGCTTCGCGGCGCCTGTCGTCAAGATTCAGTCCGAGCGCGGCCACACGGTCAGCGATACCGGCCCCTATGCCTACGTCCGGCATCCGATGTACGCGGCGGCGCTACTCTTCCTCGCCGGGACACCGCTGCTGCTCGGGTCGTGGTGGGGGCTCCTGTGCGTGCCGCTGCTGATTGCCGGTATCGGTTATCGCGCCGTGCGGGAGGAGCGCATGCTCGCCGAGCAACTCGAAGGCTATGCCGACTACGCGGCGCGCGTGCGCTATCGGTTCGTGCCATATATCTGGTAGCCGGCGCCCAGTTCACATCTTCGGTCTCACATCTCCCGGTCAGATCTCCTGCTCGGACCACGTCGGCGCATCCGTGCACCAGCACGGCACATCTTGCGCCATCAGGTGAACCTGTCTAGACAAAATGCACCGCGACGGCGCGTCTGACGGATACTTTTCAACATCTTCAGGCTTTTAAATATTCGCCTTTAGCCTTGTTTTATAGGGCTTACCCGAAGGTTTGAGAAAAATTTCATGATTCTGCTTGCGACGATTTTTTTACTCATGCAGACTTGTCTAGTCAATTCAGGCGAGTGAATGGATCACTCGGCTAGCTGGATGGTGTTTCCTCAATCAAAGGAGTTTCGACGTGAAGGTAAAGCGCACTACGTTGGCTAAAGCATTGATTGGCGCCGTCCTCGGCGCAGCGACCATTCTCGCGGCGCCCGTGCAGGCGAAAGACTGGAAATCGGTGACCATCGCCCTGGAAGGCAGCTACGCGCCGTGGAATCTGACGCTCCCCGGCGGCAAGCTGGGCGGCTTCGAGCCCGAACTGGTGGCGAACCTGTGCGCGCGCATCCAGTTGCAATGCAACCTGGTCGCCCAGGACTGGGACGGCATGATTCCGGGTCTGCAGGCAGGCAAGTTCGATGTGTTGATGGACGCCATCTCGATCACGCCGGAACGCGAAAAGATCATCGCCTTCTCGCGCCCTTATGCAGCCACGCCGGCCACCTTCGCCGTGACCGATACCAAGCTGTTGCCGAAGTCCGGGCCGACCAGCGCCGTGCTCAAGCTGACGGGCGACCCGAAAACCGACCAGCCGACCGTCGACGCGTTGCGTAAGGAACTGAAGGGCAAGACCATCGGTATCCAGTCCGGCACGGTCTACACCAAGTTCATCAACGACGGCTTCAAGGACGTGGCCACGATCCGCGTCTACAAGACCTCGCCGGAGCGCGACCTCGATCTCGCAAATGGCCGTATCGACGCCTCGTTCGACGACGTGACCTACTACGCCGGCAACGTCGACAAGAAAGAGACTGCGTCGATCGTGATGGCCGGACCGAAGATCGGCGGCCCGATCTGGGGTCCGGGCGAAGGCCTCGCGTTCCGCAAGCAGGACGCCGACCTGAGGGCGAAGTTCGACACCGCAATCGCCGCGGCACTCGCCGACGGCACCGTGAAGAAGCTCTCCATGAAGTGGTTCAAGACCGACGTCACGCCTTGAGCGGCGAGTGCGCGAGCGCGGCGACGCCGCCTCGCGGACGAAGCCGTGACCGCGTGCCTGCACGTGCGGTGAAGTTGGCACGTGCAGCGTGACTGATACAACGGATAGGACGAGGAGTAGGGTATGACTCTTATCGGGATGCTCGGCTTCGGGCCGGATGGCTGGGGCGGCGTCGTGCTGCTGGCAGCCTTGATGACCGTCGCGCTGACGCTCGCGGCGCTCGCTGTCGGCGCGGTGTTTGGCGCACTGGTGGCGGCGGCCAAGCTGTCGCGTTTTCGCAGCTTGCGCATCGTCGGCGATTTCTACACGACGGTGTTTCGCGGCGTACCCGAACTGCTCGTGATCTATCTGTTCTATTTCGGCGGTTCGACGCTGGTGACGACCATCGGTCAGTGGTTCGGCGCCGACGGTTTTGTCGGCGTACCGCCTTTCGTCATCGGCGCGCTCGCGGTAGGGATGATTTCCGGTGCGTATCAGGCCGAGGTTTACCGCGCGGCCGTGCTGGCGGTCTCCCGCGGCGAGCTTGAGGCGGCCCGTTCGATCGGCATGTCCACGCTGACGATGGCCCGTCGCATTCTGATTCCGCAGGTGTTGCGCTTCGCATTGCCAGGCATCGGCAATGTATGGCAACTGAGCTTGAAGGATTCCGCGCTGATCTCGGTCACCGGCCTTGCCGAACTGCTGCGCGCGAGCCAGATAGCGGCAGGCTCGACCCATCAGTATTTCACCTTCTTCGTCGTGGGCGGCGGCTTGTATCTGCTGATGACGAGCATCTCCAACCGGATCTTCAATCACGCGGAAGCGCGTGTGGGCCGGTCCTTCCGCCGCAATTTCGCGCGCAACTGACGAGGCCGGGTCATCATGCATATCGACTTCGATTTCCTGCTCGACACGCTGCGCCAGTTGTTTGCCGCGGTGCCGACCACGCTCGGACTGTTCTTTTCTTCGCTGGTGCTGGGCGGTCTGCTGTCGCTCGTGATCGTCACGATGCGTGTGTCGCCGCACTGGCTGCCGAACCGCTTTGCGCGTGCTTACATCCTTGTGTTTCGCGGCTCGCCACTGCTGATCCAGATGTTCCTTGTGTATTACGGGCTCGGCCAGTTCGGTGTGATCCGCGAGAGCTTCCTGTGGCCGGTGCTGCGCGAACCGTATATGTGTGCGGTGCTGTCACTGGCATTGTGTACGGCCGGCTACACCGCCGAGATCATCCGTGGCGGCCTGATGGCCGTGCCGGTCGGACAGATCGAAGCGGGTTATGCGATCGGCCTGTCGGGCTTCGCATTGCTGCGCAGGGTGATCGGCCCGATTGCGTTGCGGCAGTGTCTCCCTGCGTATTCGACCGAGGCCGTGCTGCTCGTGAAGTCGACCGCGCTCGCGAGTCTCGTCACCGTGTGGGAAGTGACCGGCGTCGCGCAGCAGATCATCCAGCAGACCTATCGGACTACTGAGGTGTTTATCTGCGCTGCGTTGATCTATCTGTTCCTGAATTTCATCATTGTGCGTCTGCTGGGGCTGCTCGAAGTACGGCTGTCGCGCCATCTGCGCGCGGCGCCCGCTCAAGCCGCAACGCGCCCGGTTCCGGCCGCCACCGAAGCACGCCAAACCCCTCGGGCGGCACCTTGAACGGCCACTCGTCCTGGATAGTCTGGAGAATCAAATGAACGCTACGGCACCCGTTGCATTGTCGGTCAAGAACATTCACAAGTCGTTCGGCGAGCATCACGTTCTGAAGGGCATCTCGCTCGACGCGCATGAAGGCGACGTGGTCTCGATCCTTGGCGCCAGCGGCTCCGGCAAGAGCACTTTCCTGCGCTGCCTGAACCTGCTGGAGACACCGGACGACGGTTCGGTCGCGCTGGCCGGTGAAGAACTGAAAATGAAGCGCCGTGGCGACGGCAAGCTGCAACCAAGCGACCGCCGCCAGGTGGACCGCATCCGTTCGCAACTTGGCATGGTGTTCCAGAACTTCAATCTCTGGTCGCATATGACAGTCCTCGACAATCTGATCGAAGGTCCGATGCGCGTGCAAAAGCGCAGCCGCGCGGAAGCCGTCGAAGAGGCCGAAGCGTTGCTCGCCAAAGTCGGTCTGGCGGAAAAGCGCGGCCACTATCCTGCGCACCTGTCGGGCGGTCAGCAGCAGCGCGTGGCGATCGCCCGGGCGCTGGCCATGCATCCGAAGGTCATGCTGTTCGATGAACCGACTTCGGCGCTCGATCCGGAACTGGTGGGCGAAGTCTTGCGGGTGATGCGCTCGCTGGCGGAGGAGGGCCGCACGATGCTGGTGGTCACGCACGAGATGGGCTTTGCCCGCCATGTGTCGAACCGCGTGATGTTCCTGCATCAGGGCGAAGTCGAAGCTGACGGCACGCCGGACGAGGTGTTCGGCGATCTCAAGTCCGATCGCTTCAGGCAATTCGTCTCGAGCCACCACCATCGCACTACGAACTGAGTATCGTCATGGCCGTTATCCGTTCCGATCGTCCTCTGGACTGGCGTCAGATCGCGGCGGTCGCCGCGGGTGAGCCGCTTGAGCTTTCCGCCGATGCGCGCGCGCGCATTTCGGCGGCCCACGTGCTTGTCGAACAGATCGTCGAACGCGGCATTCGCGCCTATGGCGTGAACACCGGCGTGGGCGCGCTGTGCGATGTGATCGTTTCGCCATCCGAACAACGCACCCTGTCGCGCAACATCCTGATGAGTCATGCCGTGGGTGTCGGCACGCCGCTCGGCGCCGCGGAAACGCGGGCGATTATCGCTGCGGCCGTCAACAACTTTGCTCACGGACATTCGGGTATCCGGCTTGCCGTCGCAGAGCGGCTGGTGACGCTGCTCGACGCCGGCTGCCTGCCCGAGGTGCCGGCGTTCGGCTCGGTCGGCTACCTGAGCCATATGGCGCATATCGCGCTCGTGTGTATCGGCGAGGGTCATGCGCACTACCGCGGCGAGCGTCTCAGCGGGCGTGAAGCGCTACAGCGGCTCGGACTCGAACCGCTCGTGCTCGACGCAAAAGAGGGGCTCAGCCTGGTCAACGGTACGCCCTGCGTGACAGGACTTGCGGCGCTGGCGCTTGCGCGCGCCGGGCGGCTGCTCGACTGGACCGACGTGGTCGCGGCCATGAGCTTCGAAAACCTGCGCGGCCAACTGGTTGCTTTTGATGCCGAATCGTTGGCGTTGAGGATTTCACCGGGCCTGAGTCTGGTCGGCGAAAGAATGCGCAGCGCGCTTGCCGATAGCGGCATACTCGCAGCGGCGATCGGGCGGCGCACCCAGGACCCGCTCAGCATGCGCACCATTCCCCATGTGCATGGCGCGGCCCGCGACGTCTTCAGCGCAACCGCGGAAGTCGTCAATCGCGAACTCGCTTCAATCACCGACAATCCGATCGTTGCCGGCACGCCCGAAGAGCCGCGCGTCTATTCGCAGGCCCATGCCGTTGGCGCTTCGATTGCGCTGGCGATGGATAGCCTTGCTACGGCTATCGCGCAGGTGGCGGCGATGGCGGAGCGGCGGCTCGACCGCCTCGTCAATCCGCTGGTGAGCGGCTTGCCGGCGTTTCTTGCCGAGCCGGGCGGCACCTGTTCGGGCTTCATGATTGCGCAGTACACCGCGGCTTCGCTGGTGGCGCAGAACCGGCGCCTCGCCATGCCCGCTAGCCTCGACGGCGGGATCACATCCGGCCTGCAGGAAGACCATTTGTGTCACGCGACGCCGGCGGCGCTCAAGGCGCTGGAGATCGTCGACAACGCTGGCCGTATCGTCGCCATCGAACTGCTGGCAGCGGCTCAGGCTTACGATCTGCAAATGCTCGATGCCCCGCGCGCGCCGTACACCGATTCCTTGTGGCGACGCGTGCGCAGCGCCGTGCCGACCTATCGCGACGACCGGCCGCTCGCCGAGGACATGGCGCTGGCATTCCGTATCATTGCCGACACAGCGCCGCCGCCGCTACCGGACCCGGGTAAGATGCGGCCTGCAACCGTTGGCACCGGAGCGGACACTGCCTATCCACCGGTTGCCGGCGCGAGCCCTGCAGCACCCACGACGGTTGCGATCGCTGCTTGCGATCTGCAATCGGCGGCGTGAAACGGTCAATGGACCCACGAGCCGGTGCGGCCGGCCTACCCGCCGGACGCATTGGCGCATTTGCGTATTGCGTGCCACCCACGAGGTCGACGTGAATATGAACATAGACAACGCGCCATTCGAAACGACCGAGGGCAGTCCTCGCCAGGTTGCCGAAGCGTCAGCAAAAAATAACGCACAGGAACCTGCAAAAGCGACGCCGGCCTATCAGCAGATCAAGCGCTACGTCGTGAAGCGGATTGCCGAAGGCGACTGGAAACCGGGGGGGCTGATTCCATCGGAGACCGAACTGGTCAAGGAGTTCGGCGTGGCGCGCATGACCGTGTCGCGCGCGCTGCGCGAGCTGACCACCGAGCGGGTATTGACCCGCGTGCAAGGGTCCGGCACGTTCGTTGCGCCGCAGCGCTACGAATCGACGGTACTCGAGATTCGCAATATCGCGGACGAGATTGCTGCGCGCGGCCATCGGCATATGGCGCGCGTGCTGACGCTCGAACCGAGCGACGATCCGGAGGCGCTCGATGCACTCGGTCTGTCTGCTGGACCGGCGTTTCATTCGCGCATCGTGCACTGCGAAGAAGGCGAGCCGATTCAGTACGAAGACCGCTACGTCAATCCCAAGGTATTCCCCGAGTATCTGCAACAGGACTTCACGGCCGAAACGCCGAATCACTACATGGTGCGGCTCGCGCCGATCCAGCGCGCCGAGTTTCGCATCTATGCGCAAAAGCCTGACGCGCACGTGCGCAAGCATCTGCTGATGGAGATCGGCGAGCCGTGCCTGCTGTTGTGGCGCCGCACCTGGGTGGGCGTTGCGGTGGCGACCTCGGTGCGGTTGTGGCATCCGGCGTCGCGCTTCCATCTGGCGGGTAACGTTTGAGTCTGATCCAGGACTGCGGCTTGTTCAGGCGGCCCGTCCAGGCCGCCGTATTCACCCCTGGCGCTGCGAGATGTCCGGCGTGAACCGGCAGCCCAGCCGGTAGCGTGAGCCCGGATGAACGAAGCGGGCGAACGTCACGGCTACGCCGCTCGTCCACGTGCGGCGCACCAGCGTCAGACACGGCTCTTCGACGCGGATTTCCAGCAGCGCGGCTTCGGCAGGCGTCGAGAGGCCTGCATCCACGACATGTTCGACGTCATGCGCCGGCACGACGTTGTAGAGATACTCGGATGGGCGGATCGCCGCGAAGTCCTGCTGCAAAAACTCCGGCGCGGTGGCCGGATTGACGTAGCGGTCCTCGAGTTGCACCGGCAGGCCGTTCTCGCGATGTACGCAGATCACATGAAACACCGAAGCACCCGGCGCCAGCCCCAATGCATTGGATACCACCACAGGCGCGGTTTCGCGTTGCTTCAGCAGCGTTTCGTAGGTGTACTCATGACCGCGCGAGCGGATCTCGTCGCCGATATGGGCGATCATCAGCAGGGTGGATTGCGGTTTCGCCTCGGCGACGAAAGTGCCCACGCCCGACACCCGCGTGACGAGCCCTTCGTCGGCGAGCTCGCGCAGCGCGCGGTTGACTGTCATGCGCGAGACGCCCAGTTCGGCGACGAGGTCGAGTTCGGACGGGATGCGGTCGCCGGGTTGCCGCGCACCTGATTCGATGGTGCGGCGAATATGGCTTTTGACCTGTTCGTAGCGCGCAGTCGGATGGTCGGGCATGTCGAGCGCACTGCCAGCCGCGCCAGCCGCAGCGCTGGCGGTCGCGGCAGCGGCGCTCGCAGAAACGCGCGTTGCCGGCATACGGCCAGTACCGCGGGCGGCGCGCGCGGTCATGCTGGGTCCGCCTCGCCAGCGTCCTGGGTCCAGAAGGCGTTGCGGTCGAAGTAATTCTGCAGGAACTGGCGCAGGCGCGGCTGGCCCGCATCGTGAAAGACGTCGCGCGGTTTGCCTTCCACGGCAATGCGGCCCTGATCGATAAACACGACCTTGTCGGCCACCTGGGCGGCAAAGCCCATTTCGTGCGTGACGACGGCCATCGTCATGCCGTCGCGTGCGAGTTGTTTCATTACCTGCAGCACCTCGCCGACCAGTTCAGGATCGAGCGCCGAGGTGGGTTCGTCGAACAGCATGATGTGCGGCTCCATGGCGAGCGCTCGCGCAATCGCCACGCGTTGCTGCTGGCCGCCCGACAGTTTGGCCGGATGCGCATCCGCCTTGTGCGCAAGCCCGACCGTCTCCAGCATGGTATTGGCGCGACGCCGCGCATCGTCGCGCGAAAGATGCTGCACTCGCAACAACGCCTCCATCACATTGCCGAGCGCTGTCATATGCGGCCACAGGTTGAACTGCTGGAACACCATGCCGACATTGCGCCGCACGCGGTTGATTTCGCCCTGCGATGCGCGTACGCGTTTGCCGTTGCGCTCGGTATAGCCGAGCAGTTCGCCTTCGATGCGTACGTCACCCTGATCGTAGGTTTCAAGCGCGGCGAGACAGCGTAATAGCGTACTTTTGCCTGAACCCGACGGTCCGATGATGCAGACCACCTCGGAGCGGGCAATCTGCAGGTCGACACCGCGCAGGACTTCGACTTCGCCGAAGCGTTTGCGCAGGTCGCGCACGTCGATCAGCGATGCGCTGTTCGCGTGTCCTGCAGCGGCGGCGGTGGGGGCGGAGGTCGGCATATCGGCAAGGGCGTTCATCGATCGGTCCAATGTGGGGTCATGCCATGAAGCGCGCAATCCGGGCTTCGGCCCACATGCCGGCGCGCGAGGTGATCTCGACCAGTGCGAGATAGCAGACGCACAGCGCCAGCAGCGTTTCGACAAATGCGAAGGTGGCCGAACCGATACCGGTCAGGACAAAGGTAAGTTCAGGCACGGTGACGATCGACAGCACGGCGGTCTCCTTGCTGAGCACGATGATCAGATTGGTGAGCGCCGGGACGATCAGCACGAGCATCTGCGGCACCTGAATGCGTAGCACGGCTTGCCAGCGCGACAGCCCGAGACAGGACGCCGCTTCCAGGTGGCCGCGCGGCACGGACTGGAAGCCGGAGCGGAACGCCTCGGCAAAATACGCGCTGCCGTACAGGCCGAGGCCGAGCACACCGGCGGTCATCGGTTCAAGCGTGAGGCCGAACGAAGGGCCGCCGTAATACAGCAGAAATAGCTGCACGAGAAACGGCGTGCCGCGAAAGAGTTCGATATAGAAGCGCAGCAGCCCGCGCACCCAGCGTCCGCAAAACAGCTGCAGCACCGCGATCAGAAAGCCGATCAGCATGCCGATGACGACACCCGCCACCCACGTGCCGATGGTCGTCGCGAGACCCGCTGCAATCGGCTGCAGGTTGTGGGTGATGACGGTGGGATCGAATTGCTGCATCGCTGGGGGCTCGGGCTTGGTTTCAGTGCTGTCGCGGTGGCATCTTCAGGCGTGCTGCAAGCGGTGCTCGGCACCGTGCGCAACCAGCGCGAGCGCGCCGCAGATGACGAAATAGATCAGTCCCGCAGCAACATATGCTTCTAGCGGCCGATAAGTGCTGGCGGCAATGTTCTGCGCGGTGCGTGTGAGTTCCGCCACGCCGACCACCGAGATCAGCGACGACGCCTTGATCAGCAGCACCATCTCGTTGACGAGCGACGGCAGTGTGAGGCGGAACGCCTGCGGCACCTGGATCCGGCGCAGCATGTCGAAGGGCGACATGCCGAGCATGCGCGCTGCTTCGATGTGCCCAGGTGGAATGCTCAGAAAACCGCCTCGCAGAATCTCGGCGATATACGAGGCCGAGCACAACGACACCGCGCTGATCGCTGCAGCGAGCGGCGATACGTTGATGCCGACGAACGGCAGCAGGTAGTAGACGAGCAGCAGTTGCACGAGCATCGGCACGCCGCGAAAGAAAAACACGTACGCACCGCCGAACATGCGCGCGGCACGATGCGCCGAGAGCCGGGCCGAGCACACGGCGATCGCGACAAAGAAGCCGATCACGAGCCCCGTCAGCGAAATGCCGACCGTGGCGATGGCCGCGTGCAGCAGCAGCGGCAGCCCCTGCAGAAAGACAGTCATGCTGAACATGTGGTGCACCCGCTAGAAGAGCCGGCGAACCGCTGCGGCATGACGCGTGTCCGGCAGCGGTTCGCTCAGTTCATCAGTAGTTCGGCGTGGGCAGCGTGGTCGGCGCATCCATCGCGACGCCGAACCACTTCTTCTGCAACGCGGCGAGACGTCCATCGTCGTGCATCTTGATCAGCGCGGCGTTGAAGGCGTCGTCGAGCGACTTGCTGTCCGGGTCTTTGCGCATGCAGTAAGCAAAGTACACCTTGGCGCCGAACGGCGGCTGCACAACCGCAAAGGTCTCGGGCCGCTGTTTCGCCACATAGGCGATGTTCGTCATCGAGTTCGCCACGGCGGCAATCCGGCCGGCAGCGAGGTCGGCGTACGCCTGGTTGTTGTCGACGTATTCGCGGACTTCAGGCGGCTTGGGCAGCGTCGCGATATAGGCCTTCAACTGATCGAGTTGCGCCGAGCCCTTGCCGGCGCCCACGGTCTTGCCGGCGATGTCCGACGATTGCTTCAGCGACGTGTCGTTGGCGCGCTTGAGCAGCGCGTCGGTGGCGTCGGCGATGGGCAGTGTGTACGTATAGCGTTCCATACGCGCTTTCGTCACGGTCAGCGGCCCGCCCACCATGTCGAACTTGCCGGCTTCGAGACCGGGCAACACGCTCGGCCAGGGCAGATCGATAAAGCGGACCTTCACGCCCAGTTCCTTCCCGATCTCGGCGAACAGGTCCTTGTTGAAACCGGCTTGCTGGCCGTTCTCGAGAAAGTCGAACGGCGCGAACTGCATTTCTGTACCGACGACAAGCTCGCCCGCCTGCTTGACCTTGGCGAGCTGATCCGCGTGGGCAGCAACGCTTGCTGTACACAATGCCAACATCACTAAACGACACTTCCAGCCTGCAAGGATGCTCATACGATTCTCCGGTTGGCAAAGCGGTGTCGCGCGGCACGCAATGGAGCAGGCGCGCGCTATTGATCGGTATGCGAGGCAGTATATACCGCACCTTTTGCGCGAAATAAATAATCGCATTGTGCACTGCAAGGCAAGCCTGACAATGGTGAGTCCGAGCAGAAACGTCGCTTGCGAAGGTGCTTTTGGCGGTATATACAACTGAGAACGCGCGTAGCGCCCGGCTCGCTTTGCAAGGTGTTCGAAGTAAAGGCCGTGCCCGCATTCCTCAGTCATATCCATCTTGCTCACCAGGAGCATTGCGATGCCACCTGTCACCCGCATTCCGATCATCGACTTTGCCGGGGTGCGCGCCGGCGATCCCGCGGCCCTGCAGCGCGTCGGCCGTGAGATTCACGACGCCTGCACCACGATCGGGTTTTTCTACATCGTCAACCACGGCGTGCCGCAGGCGGTGATCGATGCCGCGGAGCACGCGGCCCGCAGTTTTTTTGCGTATCCGGTCGAGACCAAGCGGCGCGTGGCGGTGAATCAGCGGCATCGAGGCTTCAATGCGCTCGGCGACGCCACCATGTACCAGGCGAAGCGGCCCGACTACAAGGAATTTTTCAGCGTCGGACTGGAGTTGCCGGAGGACGATCCCGATGTGCTCGCCGGTCAGGCATTACGCGGGCCGAACAACTGGCCGGACTTTATGCCAGCGTTACGCCCGGCGCTGTATGGCTACTACGAAGCAGTGGCATCGTGCGGCGCGGACCTGTTGCGCGCAGTAGCGGCGGGTCTCGGCGTCGACGAACAGTTTTTTCGCGCCGCGCTATACCAAGCGGATGCAGCGTACGCAGATGGTTTATTACCCGCCGCAGCCGCCGCAATCGGATGCCGGGCAGTTCGGCGTCGCGCCGCACACCGACTACGGTTGCATCACGTTGCTCTGGCAGGATCAGGTGGGCGGCCTGCAGGTGCGCGAAATCGCCAACGACACATGGGTGGACGCGCCGCCCGTACCCGGCAGCTTCGTCGTCAACGTTGGCGATCTGCTGGCGCGCTGGACCAATGACCGGTTTCGCTCGACGCTGCACCGCGTGATCAACGCGTCGGGCCGCGAGCGTTATTCGATCGCGACGTTCTACGATCCGACTTACGGTGCGCTAGTCGACCCACGCGAACTCGGCACCAGCGAAGCCGACCTCAAGTATCAGCCAGTCGCGGCGGGAGACTACATCCTCGGTCGTATCAACGACTCCATGGGTTATCGAAAGAAACTGGCGGCCCAGGGGACGACGGCATGACCGTAAGTACTCCCGCGGAGTTTTTCAGTACGCTGGCTGCCTTGCGCGATGCGCTGGGTGCGGACGCAGTGCGCGTTGGTGAGCAGATCGGCGAGCGATCAATGACCGATTGGACCCGTCACGAACCAACCCGCGCAGCAGCGTTGCTCTTGCCACGCACGACGGAACAGGTGTCGCAGGCACTGGCGATCTGCCATGCAGCGCATCAACCGGTGGTGCCGCAGGGCGGTATGACGGGCCTCGCGGGCGGGGCGATCCCACGCGCCGCCGATATCGCGCTATCGCTCGAGCGTATGACGGGCGTTGAAGAGATCGATCCGGCCTCAGCGACCATGACGGTGCTGGCCGGCACCACCTTGCAGACCGCACAGGAAGCGGCCGCGCAGGCGGGTTTCGAACTGGCGCTCGATCTCGGCGCACGCGGCTCGTGCCAGATCGGCGGCAATCTCGCCACCAACGCCGGCGGTAATCGCGTGATCCAGTCGGGCACGGCACGCGATCAGGTGCTCGGCCTCGAAGTGGTGCTCGCGAACGGCGCGGTGTTGAGCTCGCTCGGCAAGATGGTCAAGAACAATACCGGCTATGACCTGAAGCACTGGTTTATCGGTTCGGAAGGTACGCTCGGCGTCATCACGCGGGCGGTATTGCGGCTGCATCCGCAACGCGCGGCGCGGCATACCGCACTGGTTGCGCTAAACAATTACGATGCTGCGGTAAGTCTGTTGCGGCGGCTGTCGACGCGCTTTGGCAACGATATCGGTGCGTTCGAAATCATGTGGCCTGACTTCTATGACTTCGGTGTTGCATTGACTGGCGCACGCTCGCCATTCGCCGAAGCGCATCCGCTGTATGCATTGATCGAGCACGCCAGCTTCGATGCGGCGGACGACGGCGAGCGCTTCGCTGCAGCGCTTGCCGAAGCGCTCGACACACAGGTCATTCGCGACGCAGTGATTGCGCAATCGGTGGCCGACGCGCGGGCTCTATGGGCGGTGCGCGAATGCACGGCCGAATTCCCGGTACGGCTCGATCCGATCAATTTCGACGTCAGCCTGCCAATTGGTGAGATCGGCACATTCGTCGAGCGTTGCCGCGCGGCACTCGATCGTCAGTGGCCCGGCAACGAGTCGTATTTCTTCGGGCACATCGGCGATTCGAATCTGCACCTCACCGTGGACGGCCGTTCGCTCCCGGGCATCGATCATCACGCCGTGTACGCGTTCGTCTACGAGATGCTGGGACCGCTGCACGGCTCGGTGTCGGCGGAGCATGGCATCGGTTTATTGAAGCGCGAGTTCTTGCCGATTTCACGCTCGCCCGAGGAGTTGGCTGCCATGGCCGCGATCAGGCAGGCGCTCGATCCGCACGGAATTCTGAATCCGGGCAAGCTGTTTTGAAGGCGAGTGGGGCGGACATGGACACCATGCCGCCCGGCATCTCAGTAGGCGGAGTAGTCCAGCAGTTCGTTGGCGTAACGCCGGTAAAGCCAGGACAGGACCGAGGCGGCAAGTCCTATGAAGACGGTGTTGATGAACCCGAATCCCAACGCGAATGCAATCGAGCCCTGCCCACCGGACATTAACAGCCTCGGGCCGAGCACGGCAAATGTGATTGTCCAGATGAGCGTTAGCGGCAGGTGGGCGACGAAACCGACGCCGAGGATGCTCCAGAAATGACCGCGGCTGTCTTTCCATGCCGCTCGCAGCGTAAGCGGGCTACCTAGAGAGACAGCCGGGTAGATCAGGCATAGACGGCAGACTGCATACAGATACGCTAGCGAAATGAGTAACGCGAACAGGAAGAAGCCGCCCGCGCCCATGTGGCGCATGACCGGGATCAGGAGCATGACAAGCAGAACCGTCACCACAACCAGGACCACCGCGAGACCCAGCGAGAAGAGCATGTAGCGGCCGAGCGGTTCGCCGTTGAGGGGCAGGAGAGGCTGGGTGCCTTCGCCGAGTAGCAGGAACCGGTTGACCTTGATGATCACGCACCCGTAGACGACGAGCTGCAGCACCGAGCAAACCAGCTTGACGAGAGGATGACCGGCCCTCGCTGCGAAATCGAGTTCAGCGCCTGGGGCGAGATGCTGAAAGGGAGCGGAGAGCAGGGTGGTGCAGGTGAGGACTGCAAATATGCAGAGGAAGAATCCAGGCATCCGGACGATGGCTTGCCAGGTGCTGATCCAGCTATTCTTGACGCAGTTACCGAAGGTCAATTCTTCCATGGCGTTTGCCGTAGCTGTTAGGGTTTATTGGAGTGATTCGGATCATAAATGAATTTGCAGGCGCGGTCTGCAGGATGATCGAGTCATTCGGATACCGGAGGCACATAGCGCTTCAATGCTCATCCAGATAGCGCAATATCACCGGGTACACGTCCGCCGCCGCGTTCTTGCCGAAGATGCAGTCGAGATGTCCATACCCCGGAATTACATGCCGTTCGTAGTGTTCGGCACCGAAGCGCTCCACCAGCAGATTGAAGGTGGTTTCAGTGCTCACCGGCAGATAGCACCGGTTCTCTGAACCGTGAATGAAGCCGATCGGCAGACGCATGCCCTCCAGATTGGGCAGATAAACGTCCTTGCCGTGAGCGTCCACCACGTGTCCCGCACGCACCATCGTTGCCAGCTGACTGAAAAGCTCGACGTCATGCACGCCGAATAGCTCCTGCAGATTGGCGTGAAGCTGCTCGCCGAGTTGAGCGTGTTCATAGAGGAGACCGTACAAAAACGTCGCGCGATGGCAGAGCGCATTGCCACAGCCTTCGTCGTGTCCAACCGGATAGAGGCGCAGCGCCTCGTCGAGCAGATTGTGTGGCCAGTCATGAGCCCGCGTAAATACCGTCAAGTCCCTGACGCCCAGGTGTTCGAGTATTTCCGGCATGTGCAGACCGGCCTTGATCCGCTGCAATGCACCCGGAACCGGATGGGCCGATACCTGGGACAGCAGGGCCGAGCGCACGCCCTTGAGCCCCGAGAGCAAAGACATGGTGACGGCCATTGCGCCGAAACAATGCGCCACTACCTGGATCTGCTGCGCGCCCGTGATCCGCCTGACCTGCGCGACAGCGGCGGGGATGTCCTCATGTGCGATTGCGTCCGCCGTAGTGGATTCGAGCGCGGTCGGCAGTTCGATGCTCACCCGCAGGTCGACGAGCCATACGTCATAACCGGCGGCGCATAAAAACTCGACAAGGTTGGTGTCGACCAGGTCCGTCGAGAAGATCCGGCTCGACGTCCCCGAGCCGTGCACAAGCAGCACCGGTCCCTTGTTGCCAGCGTGATAGCGCGTCAGTTTTAGTGTCTTGCCGTCCGCTCCGGATGTATTGAACCAGTTCAGTTCCGGCGCCGGCGCGCGTAGGGTGCGCTTCACGCGCGGTGCGGAGGTGTCCTCCGAATCCAGAAACTGCAGCGGCGCCGCGACGCCGCCATATTCAGTGAACAGCACCCCGCCGAAGAACTTGCCGAATTTCAGCGTCCATTCAAGCCGTGTCGCGAGGTCAGGTGTGTGCGTGACTTCGATGGTGCGCATCTGCCTGAGGAAATTCTCGGGCGTGATGATCAGGGTTGCTTTGCCGATCACGGGGGCATCGACGACGTCGGAAGCGCGGATCTGCGCGTACAAAGTATTCGTCTGCGGCCACAGTTCGAGTAGCGACGAACGCGTGATGATCTTCTGTCCTGAGAGGTAGTAACGCGAGCCTTCCACCGTCTCGAGCGTCATCTGGTAGTTCATGTCGCGTCGGTCGACTTCGGTCTGATCGACGACGAACAGGTTGAAATGGCCATCCACGATGGTCATTGGCTGGGCCGACAACGCCGGGCACGTCAGCGTGCCGACTGCGCGTGCAGCGTGCTGAGGGTTGTCGAGCATGTCGGCCAGATCGTCGGATTCGACCGTGAGCGTAAAGCTGATCGGAATGGTGCTCTGAGACGCGCCTGGCTGCGCTGCATCAGGCTCGTAGGTGCCGATCATGGTTTCGGTGAAGCGCAGGCCGATCTTTTGCGGTGGCGGTGGCGCGACGTCGCCGCGCGTTGTGTAGTCGATTTGCCAGCCATGCGCCGCAGCCAGTTGTGCGCAGTTGCGTTCGGCTAGTGCCGAGATCGTCAGCAGTGGATTCACGCCGAGCGAGATCGGCATGACCGCGCCGTCCATCACATACAGGCCGTCATGAACCGCAGCCCCTGTCGTGCCCGAGAACACACGGCCGGCCTGATCGACGCCGCCGTTTTCGGCACTATCCGCCATTGCGCAACCGCCCAATGGGTGCACGGTCACGAGGCGCTCGCCAAGCAGATTCGCGGAGATCGGGTCGCGCACATAGTCGCCGCCCAGTGCGCGCGTCGCCGCTTCGAGCGTCTTTTCGATGGTGGCGTAAATCGGCTGCTTGCCGGCGTTGGGCCAGCGGATGCGTGGCCGCCCATGCTCGACCGTGATCTGTCCGCTTTCGTCGTCGTGCGCCATCACGAGGTACGTCTGCGTGTGGTTCATGGCGCCGTGGTACGGCCCGCGCAACAGGCTCTCGGCGATGCGCGCGTCGGCATCCAGCGTGGCGAGTGTCGACGACGGAGGCTCGGGCATCTTCACGCCTTCGGCCGGCGCGGCGATCCCCATCACGCCCATCATGGCTACTCCGACCGGCCCGGCCAGCGAGCCTTCCTCGATCACGAAGCCATCGCGGACGTCCGGTGTATTGCGGTGATCGATCAGGCCGCAGATCGTGGGTCCGACCGGCGGAATTTCACCGGCCTTGTGCGCGCCCCAGCCGATGCCGTTGATTGGCTCATCGGTGTTGTAGGCAAAGGCGAGCACATCGCCATTGCCGGTGAAGTGCTCGCCGAGTTGCGAGGACACAGATAGCCCGGCGTCACGTGAGCGCAACAGGATGGCGGTCGAACCGAGCGTGCCCGCCGACAGGATGACGATATCCGCAGTGACCGCCAGATCCGGCGCGTCATAGATTTCGCGGCCGAGGTCCACCGGTTGATAGCGCACGAGCCACTTCCGGGTGGCCTCGTCGCGCACCACGGAATGCACGGCTACGCCCGTGAAAATCTGCGCGCCGTGCGCGACCGCGTCCGGCAGATAATTCATGTGGGTCGAATTCTTCGACTCATGGTTGCAGCCTGCATTGCAGTCGCCGCAGCCGATACAGCGTTTCTGTCCGATACCGGCTGCGTTCGGGCCGTCCTTGAAGGTGACCGTGATGGGCGGTCGCGAGAAGCGATCCTGCATGCCGAGTGCCTGCGCCGAGCGCGCGAGCGCATTGAGCTTCGGCAGCGAAGGGAAGTCAGCGGGCACGGGCGACGGTTGCAACATTGCTTCGGCGCGTGCGTACCCAGCGGCAAGGCCGGCCTCGTCGACGCGCACCGCTGCGGGCCAGCGTGGGTCCTGCCATAAGCGCGGATCGGGCCTGAGCGCCACGTTCGCGTTGATCAGCGAGGTACCTCCGAGTCCGCAGCCGACCACCGCATTGACCTCGGCATTGACGTGCACTTCGAGCAAGGCCAGCGGCGAGCCGATCTGCGCAAGCTTAGTGTTGTATTGCACCTGGCTCGCACCCTCGAGTTGCGTGGCGGGAAACTCGCCCGCCATGAATTCGCGGCCGCGTTCGAGCAGGCACACCTTGCGGCCCGCCCGCGCCATCCGGCTGGCCGCGATGGCGCCACCATAGCCCGAGCCCACTACCACGATTTCGTAGTGCGGCTGCATTGCCTGAATGGCGCTGGACAAGCGATCCATCGTGAACACCTCGATTAGGCGGCCACTTCATTCATTTCGCTGTCGGTCGATTCGGCGGCGAGCAGGTTCAGCGCGATCAGGATCGCCGCGCGATTTTCGACGTCGATCTCGATGCCCAGTACGTCGACCAGCCAGCGGCCGATCTTGGTATTGGAAAAATCGGCGGCGTCGTCCGTCTTTTTCATTGTGACGCCGAGTTTGATGGCGCGATAGTGATAAGAGGGAACGCGATGCTGTGCCGCCACGGCCGAAAGTCCGCCTTTGCATTCCGAGCACCAGCCGAGGCTGCCTGCCAGCACGATCCGCTCCGGTTCGTCGAGGCCGTCGATGAAGGCCCGCGCTGCGAAGCGCACGCGTGCTTCGTCGAGACCGTATTGCAGCAGCACGCTTTCGACCGGGTCTTCGAGCGCGTGAGCGTGCAGGTCGATTTCCTGCGCCATGCCCTCGTTTTCCATCGAGACGTTGCGCTGATGGCCGGCGCTGCGCAGGCAGTCGATCAGATAGCGGCGGAAGTATGCGCACAGCGCGTAGCCGTTGGACGGCGCGCTTTCGGCGCAGGCGTTCGTGTCGGAATGGCCGGGGGTGAGGCGCAAAACCCGGGAAAAGATGAACTGCGCGACCAGTTCTTCCTTGTCCTCGCCGAGCGCCTGCAGTTCGAGCGGATGGTAGGTCCGCAGCGCCCGTTTCACCAGATCCACCATCGAAACCATTTCGTCACCGGACAGTTGGGTGCGACGGCGCCACAGATCAGGCAGGATCGCATTGTCCAGATTGCGGACGAACTCGCGGCTCGGTACAGCGCCCATGAAAACCTCCGTCGAAGGATGGGTCAAGCGCGCGGTAGGCCCCAGTGCGGGGCGGCGAGGGCTGTGTGAACCGGCCCGGTGCCGCGCTGGAAAGTGATCCCAGTATGGTTTTTGCGCGCGGCTTCGCCTATATGGATTAAGTGATAGCTGACAGGTAAACTGCCGGGTAAACCAACGGCGCCGATGGTCTCAAACGGCCCGCTGGCGCTAGCGCCGCCTGATGCCATGCACCATTTCGGTCATCCAAAGCGGCTGAAGGCCGCCTCTTGCCCGCAGCACTTCACCATCGAAATAGCTGGACCCGGCAGCAATAACCTTGCATGGGAGACCGCACGATGCGGGCCGATCCTGTCCAGCGAGCGATCGACGAGGACCTGGTGCGGGTGCTGTACGCCCAGAATCCGATAGCGTTCTTCACTCACTGGTTCGCCATAGCGGTGCTCGTGTCGATCTACTGGGTCGACATGCCGTATCCGCACCTGTTCGCCGCGTGCTTTGGTTTTTACGCGGTGGCTAACTTTGCCGCCCTGGGGCTGTGGCTCTGCAGGCGCCGCTGGCCCAACGCCATGACGGCGCGCAACTGGATCAGGCTGCACGCGGTGCGTGGCGTGTTGCTGTACAGCGCGCCGGGGCTGGCGATCTGGTTCGCGTTCCACAGCCGGCAAGCGGATCTGCCGGTGTTGCACACCGTCATGCTGGTAACGCTGGCGGCGGGCGTGTTCATGTCGAATGGCTTCGACCTGCTCAACTTTTCGACCGGCATCATCTTCGTGCTGCTGCCGGCCATCGTGCTGCTGTTCGGCAGCCACAACTTCGATCGCACCATCCTGGCGATCGTCCTCGCGTTCTTCTTTTGCGCCATCAACGTCTATGCGATCAGCTATCGCAAGCTGTTCCAGCGGGTCGTGCAGGCGCGCGTCGATCAGCAGCAACTGGCGGAGTCGCTCGCCGCGCAGAAGCATGTCGCGGAAGAGGCGAGTCTCGCCAAGACGCGCTTCTTCGCCGCGGCGAGCCACGACCTGCGCCAGCCGCTGCACGCAATCGGCCTGCTGGCGGCGTCGCTGAATGACGTTGCCGTGACACAGGCGCAGCACGGTAAAACCGCCGCTCACATCGTTCATAACGTGGAGGCTCTCAACCAGCTGTTCAACCAGGTCCTCGATCTGGCGCGGCTCGAGAGCGGTGTCACTCAGGTTATCCGGCTGCATTTCCGGCTGGACGAACTGTTCGAGCGGGTTGGCAGCCAGTACCGGCCGCAGGCGGCGGCGAAAGGGCTGGCGCTGCGCATCGCGCCCACCACGATGGTGGTGCACGACGATCCGGTGCTGCTCGAACGGGTGCTGAGCAACCTGCTGTCGAATGCGGTGCGCTATACCGAGGAGGGGGCGATATGGGTGGGCCTGCGGCGCGGCGGGCGGCGTGACGGCGGCTACATCGAGGTGCGCGATTCGGGTATCGGCATTCCGGCAGTCGAGCAGGAGCGCATCTTTGAGGAGTTCTACCAGGTCGCCAACCCGCAGCGAGACGCGCGCCAGGGACATGGCCTCGGCCTGCCGACGGTGAGGCGTCTGGTCGAGCTGCTGGGCGGCGAGTTGCGCCTGCGTTCGGCGCCGGGCCGTGGCTCGGTGTTCCGCTTTCCGGTTCGGGTCGGCGACCCCGGCGGGATTGTGACCAGCCTGAGCGACACGGTGGTGACTGGCCCTTCGGCGCAGGGGCGGCGCGTGCTCTGCATCGACGACGACCCTTCGATTCTCGAAGGCCTGACGAGACTGCTGGGGCGTTGGGGCTGCATCGTGCGGGGTGCGCGCGACGAAACGCTGGCGTTGCAGGCGTTGAGCGAGGGCTTTGTGCCAGACGCGGTGTTGTGCGACTTCCAGCTGGCGAACCATCGCACGGGGGCGCAGGCGCTCACTGCAGTGCGCGAGGCGCTGCGGCGTAGCGGCCACGAAGGGGCTGTGATGCTGCTGATTACCGGCGATATGGCGTCCGGTGAACTGGCGACGCTCGCTGCGCAAGGCATTCCCGTATTACATAAGCCGGTCACGCCGGCACGCCTGCGCCGTACGTTGGAGATCTTGTGGCAGCAGGCGGAGCGGGACGGCGCAGCCGGCAACCTGGCTACAGCGTCCTGCCCGCTTCCAGCCAGCCGTTGATCACGGCAATCGCGGTGGACCGGTTGTGGACGCCGAGCGCCCGGAAGATCACCGAAAGATGCACCTTGATCGTTCCTTCCGCCACACCCAGCTCGCGCGCAATCATCTTGTTGGTCCAGCCGCGGTGCACCAGACGCATGATGTCCTGTTGGCGCGGCGCGAGATTTTCAAGCAGATGCTGCTGATGCGGCTGCAAGGCCTCGACGTGAACAATGGGCTCGGTCACGGATGGCGCGCCCGGCGAACTCCCCGCGCCGCCCGGTGCTGCCTGTGCAGCTTGCGCCGTTTCGCGTACGCCGAGCAGACTCAACGCTTCCATCGGCACATACGCGCCGCCCGATAACACCAGTTCGATGGCCTTCAGCATGACGCTGGCCGGCTGGCGTTTCGGAACGAAGCCAAGCGCGCCGGCCGCGAGGACCGCGCGCATTTCGTCAGGTGATTCTTCAGCGGAAAGCACGACCACCGGTAGCGCCGGGTGTTCCTTGAGCAGGATTTCGAGTGACGCCGCGCCGCTCATGCCGGGCATATGCAGATCGACAATCGCCAGATCGTGATCGGCGTCGGGCCGCGCGGCGGCGGCGAGGGTGTCCCAGGTGTCGGCCTCGTCGAACTGGGCATCCGGGTCGAGTCCGCGCAGCATTCCTTTGACGCCCTGGCGGATCAGTTCATGGTCATCGGCCACAAGAAACTTCATGATGTCTCCGCGTGTCGGCACTGCGCGCTCGTATTTCCCACCATTATTCCGCCGATGCCGGACGCGGATGGCACCTCCCCAAGATACGCCATCCGTCCCGTCAGGCCACCTGCGCGAGCGTGGCCGCGTCTATCGCGTGCCTCGTCGAACGCGAGGCTATGCTGTTGTGTCGCACTGCTGATGCTTCATCATCTTCATCGCCTCACGCCGCGATCATATGCTTGATCGTCGGCCATGAGGCATTCCCCAGGTGGCCAGCGATGCGACCGGTGAGGGCGCATGCGTGGCGCATTCATTTTTATGGTGTTGATCCCCGGCGGGCTGCGGACAGTGTCGGCGATGGATTGGTCTCCTGCGCTGCCGGCTCTGCGGCACGGTCGTGCGTTTTGCACGCCGTTTTGTTTCCATGCGCCGGACGACTGTCTTTGCTGCGGCCTGCAACATAGACGCATGAAGCGGCGCAATTTTGAAGCACAGCATGAGAGGTTTAACAATTGACGCCGTGTGGCCTTGTTTGGCCCGGTGTGACCTCGTCTGGGCCAAGCTGACCGGCGGAGCAAATGGCCGCCGGCCACAAGTCAATTCACAGCGAACAGCGTCAGGTTCATCAGGATCCGGAATGCGAAACCGAGCAACATCGCGCCGCCCACGCCCAGACACCAAAGCGCGATAAACCAGAGCCAGCCGGGCAGCACTCGCTGCGTGGGCGCGGCGGCCGGCTGCCCGGACTTAGTGATAGTGATGTTGGTCGTCATGGCGCACCTTGCCGCGAAATACCCAATAACCCATCGTCGTATAGCTGATGATGACTGGAATGATCACCGCTGCGCCCACCAGCGTGAACATCTGGCTCGAACGCGGCGCGGCGGCCTCCCACAGGGTCATGCTCGACGGAATGGCATACGGCCACAAGCTCACCAGCAAGCCGAGATAACCGATCAGCACGAGCGCGAGCGCCAGCACGAACGGCGTCGTGTGATGCCGGTCGCGCACGGCACGCCGCATGAACAACGCACAGATGGCAACGAGGAACGGCACCGGCAACAAGCGATAGAACAGACCCGAGTCGAACCAGCGCTGGGCGATATTCGGGTCTTGCAGCGGGGTCCAGAGACTGACCACCGCGATGAAGCCGAGCAACACGATCGTCAGCGGCCACACGACGCGATGCAGGCGGCGTTGCAGATCGCCTTCGGTTTTGGCGACCAGCCAGCAGCAGCCGAGCAGCGCATAGGTGACGACGAGGCCAAGACCGGTCAACAGGCTGAACGGCGTGAGCCAGCCAAACGCCGAGCCTGCATAGCTGCCGTCCACGACTGGAATGCCTTGCAGGAAGGCCCCCAGCACGATGCCCTGGAAGAACGACGCGCCTGCCGAGCCGCCGATAAACGCCAGATCCCACAGATGCTTCGTACGATTTGCCTTGGCGCGCAGCTCGAACGACACGCCACGGAAGATCAGGCAGGCGAGCATGAAAATCAGCGGCAGATACAGCGCCGACAACACGGTTGAGTAAACCACCGGAAACACCGCAAACAGACCGGCGCCACCGAGTACGAGCCACGTCTCGTTGCCGTCCCAGACGGGCGCGACGGTGTTCATCATCAGATTGCGTTCTTTCTCATCGGGAAAGAAAGGAAACACGATGCCGATGCCCAGATCGAAGCCGTCGAGCACCACATACATGAAGAGGCCCAGCGCGATGATCGCGGCCCACACTACGGTGACATCCATTTTTTAACCTCGTTACGGTGCGGTTCAGGCTACGTCGGCCAGCTGCTCGGCGGCCGGCATGGGGAGACGCGCGGGGCGGCCGGGTGGCGTTTCCGGCGTGCCGTGGGGCGTCTGGCCGGGCAACGCGGGACCCGAGCGCATCAGCTTGAGCATGTAGTAGATGCCAGTGCCGAACACGAGGAAGTAGACGATCACGAACGCCATCAGCGAGATACCCACTTGCTGCGTGGTAAGCGGAGACACCGCCTGCGAGGTGCGCAGCACGCCGTAGACCACCCACGGCTGACGGCCTGCTTCGGTCGTCACCCAACCGGCCAGCAACGTGATGAAGCCAGTGGGGCCCATCGCCACGGCGAGCTTCTGGAACCACCTGGCGTCATAGAGCCTGCCGCGCCGGCGTACTACCCATGCGGTGATCGACATCACGATCATCAGCACGCCGAGTCCCGCCATCACGCGGAAGCTCCAGAACACGATGGTCGAATCCGGCCGGTCCTGTGGCGGGAATTCCTTCAGGCCGCGGATCTCGCCGTCCCAGCTATGCGTGAGAATCAGGCTGCCCAGATGCGGAATCGACACCGCGTAGCGAGTGGTCTCCGCCTTCATGTCGGGGATGCCGAACAGGTTGAGCGCCGTGCCGCCTTTCTCGGTGTTCCACAGGCCTTCGATCGCCGCGATCTTGGCCGGCTGATACTTTCGGGTGTTCAGGCCGTGCTGGTCGCCGACAAAGGCCTGGATGGGCGTGAGGATCAACAGCATCCACAGCGCCATGGAGAACATCGTCTTGACCGCGGGATCGCGCCGCCCCTTCAGCAGATGCCATGCGCCGACGGCCGCGACTACCAGAGCGGCGACGATAAACGCGGCGAGCGCCATATGTGCGAGGCGGTAAGGGAACGACGGATTGAAGATGATCTTGAACCAGTCGAGCGGCACGACGTGACCATTTTCGACAGCGAAGCCTTGCGGCGTCTGCATCCAGCTATTGGAGGCGAGAATCCAGAAGGTGGAGATCAGCGTGCCGATGGCGACCATCAGAGTCGCACCAAAATGCGCGCGCCGACTGACGCGCTGCCAGCCGAACAGCATGATGCCGAGGAAGCCCGCTTCGAGGAAGAACGCGGTCATGACCTCGTACATCAGCAGCGGTCCGGTGATCGCCCCGGCGAAGCTGGAGAAGCCCGACCAGTTGGTACCGAACTCGTAGCTCATGACGACGCCGGAGACGACACCCATGCCGAAAGCCACTGCAAAGATCTTCGACCAGAACAGACACAAATCTTTGTAGTAGGCCTTACCGGTCTTGAGCCAACGCCATTCGAGGACGGCGATGAAACTGGCGAGCCCGATGCTCAGTGCGGGGAAAACGATATGAAACGAAACCGTGAACGCGAACTGGATGCGCGCCAGGTCGAATGCGGAGATTGTGGATGCGGGATTCATGATCTTGATACCGGAGACAACCTACGCGCATCGACCGATGTCGACGCGCACTGCCGTAAGCAGATGGCGCAAGCGTAGGGGAATGCGCGGTGTTTTGCTGCGTCGCGACGTGCGTCGAAAAGACGCGCGGAGAACGGTGGTCTAGCGATTTTTAGATGCTAAACCCTTGATCGGTATCAAGTTTATATAAGGTTTCGTGAGCGCTGATGCGGCCCCGGAAATTAAAAACTGCGTCAATACACCGCGCTGCAGCAGAGCGCCGGTGACGCCCGTGCTGAACAGTGAATCACGCGATCGAAATGACGAGTTTCTTGCCGCACGCGGCCGCATATTTGCGCAGCGTGTCGATGGACGGCGAGTGCTGTCCTGACGCAAGTGCGCGCTCGAGTCGCGTTACAGCGGGTGCCTTGGTGCCCATGCGCTCAGCGACTTGCGCCTGACTCAGCCCGGCGGCGTGACGCGCTGCGAGCATCTGGTCGAGGAGGGCGAATTCTTCGCGGTTCAGCCGTTCGTATTCGGCGCGGACTTCGGGGTCCGCGAGGGCGTGGGTGCGTAATTCCTTATACGTTGTCACGTTTGATCTCCAGCAGTCTTTTGCGAGCTATGTCCAGCTCGTTTCGGGGCGTCTCTTGCGACTTCTTCACGAACGCATGCAGCATGACGACGCGGCGTTCGACGACCGTGCAAAAGAACACTCTGGCAATGCCCTCCGCTCCCTTCAGACGCATTTCGAAAAGGCCGCCGCCCATGGATTGGGTGTGCGGTTCTCCAAGGTTCGGACCATATGTTTCCATGCGATCCGCCAGTGCGATAAATCGCGCCAGTAGCGTCTTGGGCAGCGAAGCGACCTGGACTTTGACCTTCTCGTTGTAAAAGTCGATCAGAAATGCCATTGGACTCCAATATAACAAATATGTTACTAAAATGCAAGCAGAAAACTACCGGTCGGGACCGGTCCGGCATCGCCTTCGATCAGGCAATACCGGTAGCTTCGCGAACTCGGATGGGGCGACAGGACAGCGAGCGAGAGCAGGGGCGCGACGAACGGCTACGGTAACGTTCAGGATAACGGAGCGAATTGCTCGTGAGAATCTGCCGAATGGTCAGGTCAATTCGGCCGTGTCGTACAAGGCCGTAATAAGTGTTTGAATCTGTAAATTGACAATCTGGATGATTGAACCAGCTAAAGCGATGAGAGCTTGACGCGGCGGGGGAATGCGAGAAAGCGTTTTCTCGAGACCCGTAAGAGCTACCTGGCCGGTCGTTACAAAGGAAGGTTTTTCATCTTGAGACGCGGCCGGGTAGCGGATACTGTCGGGTTCTCGTGTGATCGACCCCGACATGCGAGTGTGGTCCTAGCGGCGTCCCGCCTTCAAAGCGAAGACGCCGTCTTTTTTATGCCTCGTTTTCCGGCGTTTTTTTGCTCGGGTCAGCTCTCAGACGTTATAAGCTGGCGAATCCGCAGCCAGCATTTTCGAAAGGAGGCAGGCCATGCGCGATATACGTTGGGTATCGGAGGAAGGCGACGGCATCGAACATCTCGCGTTCGATGCACGTGACGACGGTTTCCACGTCGAGAGCGCGCTCGTAGGACAGCGTTACGGAAAGGGTTATGGGCTTTACTACCGGATGCATTGCGATCCGCGTTGGCGTGTGACCTATGCGTTTCTCAAGATCATGGGCGGCGGCGAGCTGGAGATGCACGGCGACGGCGAGGGCCATTGGCGCGATGGCGATGGCAAGACGCTCGGCATGATCGAAGGCTGCATCGACATCGATATTGCCGCTACGCCGTTCACCAACACGCTGCCCATCCGGCGTCTGCAACTAACCGAGGGCGAGCGCCGGCCGATTGCAGTGGCTTACATCTCGACGCCAGAGCTTCAGGTTACTCGCGCCGAGCAGGCCTACACATGCCTCGCGTTGAACCGCGAGTATCGCTACGAAGGCATCTTTCGCAACTTCACCGCCGACATGCAAGTGGACGAAGATGGTCTCGTGATCGACTATCCGACGCTCTTCACGCGCTTGCCGCGAACGCGCTGACGCCGTTCACCCGGCTTGGCGACGGATGCTGTGAGGCAAACCGGTCGATCCGGGTGGCGATACCGACGGGATCGCGCAGCACGACCCAGTGGCCGGCGTCGATCGTCTCGCGCGTATAGTTGCCGAGCCACGCCTCGAGCCCCAATGAAAGGGCGGGCCCCACATAACGGTCGCGCAACGGCACAACGAATTGCACCGGCGCGTGAGCCGGGCGGTTGCGTGGATGAAACAGCCGGTCGACGAAGTTGGCGCGGTACAAATTCAAACCGTTGATCGCATTGCGTAGCTGGGCAGGATCTGGCGCACGGCGGATGCGCTCGGTGAGCCGCAACCACAGCGGCCATGCGCGTGCGCCGCCGCAACGCCACACCAGTTCGGGCACGAGCGGCACATGAAACAGGAAGATGTACCAGGACTTCAGCGTTTGGCGCAGGCCACCGGCGAACCGCTGCGTAGAACTGTGCGTGCGGGGTTTGTCCGGGGACGACACGCCGTGGCTGCTATCGCTGCTGCGGTTACCAGGGCCACTCAGGTTACGTAGACCCAACGCGGCGTGATCAAGACACGGCCCCGAAATTGATGTGAACGAAGCGATGCGGCCTTCGAACGCGGGGCTCGTTACCGCTTCCCAGCTCTGGATTGAGCCCCAGTCGTGGCCCACCAGATGAAAGGCCTGTCCGCCACAGGTAGCGTCGACCACGGCGGCCAGGTCAGAGGCCAGCCGTTCCAGCCGATACGCGGCCCCGCCAGACGGCGCTTCCGACGCGCCGGCGCCGCGCACGTCGTAGGTAATCACACGATAGCGCCCGTCCAGTTGCGCCCGAACCGGCTCCCATACCGCCGCCGAATCCGGATAGCCGTGTACGAGCACCAACGGCGGCGCTTCGCGCGGTCCGCTGACGTACACGGCAAGGCGTACGTCGCCGGCTTCGACGACGAGCGTATCGCGGATCACGCCACCGCCCGCACGCCGCGGCGGCTCGCCTTCAGCGCCGCGGGATTCGCGGCATTGGCCGAGTCAACGGCGGCCACGAGGCCATCGATTCGCGCCAGTTGTGCGCGGTTATCGTGATCCCACGGATGGAAGCTGGGTTTGAAAAAACGCAGCCACTCGAGCGCGATGCCCGGGAACACACCGTGTTTTGGCCCGTACAGGAATTTGACGACGCGCCACATGCCGCGCAGATGTCCGCCGCGTTTGCGATCGGAGATCAGCAGACGCACGTGATAATCGAACACGATCAGCCAGAACGCCAGCGTCACTGTCAGCATGGTGCCGGTGCGCAGCAGATAGCGCGCCGGCCCGGGTTTGATCACAGTGTTCCACACGTCGAACGAGACGGCCTTGTGCTCGGTCTCTTCGAGTGCATGCCAGGTCCACATCTGCGCATAGCCTTGCACCGATCCGCCCACCCGCGTGTCGTCCTCCAGAAGCAGACCGGCCAGCATCGCTGTGTAATGCTCCAGCGCGACGGTCATCGCGAGCTGGAACGACTTAGGCATCTTGCGATTGACGTTGAGGAACCACGTGAGACGCCGATCGAGCTTGTGCGCGGGCAGCCTCGCGTTTTGCAGCAGATCGTTGTACTCGATGTGCTCGCGGGTATGCATCGCTTCCTGGCCGATAAAACCGAGTACCTGCTTCTTCAGGACGGGGTCGTCGATGCGGTCGCGGTAGTTGCGCACGCTGTCCATGAAGAAACGCTCGCCCGCTGGAAACAGCAGCGAAAGCGCATTGAAAAAGTGCGTCACATGCGAGCCTTCCTGATGCCAGTCGCAGGCACGCTCAGGAGGTAAAACGAAACGAAGGTCGCGGCGAATCGGCATCATGGCCTTTCTCTCCCTATGATCTTTGATGTTCACGCGCGCCGTCCGGCGGCTTCTGCGTCGGCAGCGCGGGCGCGCTTATGCGCAATGCGGTGTAGGCGGCGCGTCTGCATCACGACGAGCGCCTGATAGGCGGCCGGCAACGTGCGGGCGAGCCAGTCGGCAGCCCGCGCATCGCGGCCGATCAGCACGCGCCGTTTGTTCCTGCGCACGCCGTCGAGAATCGTGCGGGCGGCTTCGTCGGCCGTTGTGATGAAGAACTTTTCGAAATCGTCCTTACCTTGCTGTTCGCTCTCGATCATGAAACCGACCATGTTCGAGGCGATCCGGCTCGACTGCGCGATGCTGGTTCGGATGCCGCCCGGGTGCACGCAGGTGGCCGAGACGCCGCATTTCATCAGATCGAGCTCTTGCCGCAGCGCTTCGGTGAAGCCGCGCACAGCGAACTTGGTCGCGTTGTAGCCGCTCATGCCAGGTTGTGCGAACAAACCGAATACGCTCGAGGTGTTGACGATATGCCCTTCACCTGACGCCTTCAGATGCGGGAGGAACGCTTTCGTACCATGCACGACGCCCCAGAAGTTGATGCCGACGATCCATTCGAGATCGGCATAGTCCATGCCGTCGATCGTGCTGGACAGCGCCACGCCTGCGTTGTTGAAGACGAGATTGATGCGGTCGTGCTGGGCGGCGGTTTCGGCGGCCCAGTCGAACATCGCCGCGCGATCCGCCACGTCGAGTACGCGGGTCGTCACACGTAGCGGCGCACCGACGATCTGCGGTGCTGCGCCCTCGGCGAGCAGCGCGGTTTCGGCAAGGCTTGCGGTGTTGCGATCGGCGAGCGCCAGGTGGCAGCCTTCGCGCGCCAGCTGGATCGCCAGCGAGCGGCCCATACCCGAGCCGGCGCCGGTAATGGCGGCAACACGGTCTGTGAAATTCTTCATCGTACTGTCCTCTCTGAGCGGTGCCTTGTTGTTTTGTCTGTGCGTGCGACGTGTTCGCTTGACGGCATGGCGTTAGTGCGTGCTGCGTCTCAAGTTGCCTCTGCCGACGATGCAGCCGAAGAAGCGGACCCGGCTGAAGCCGTTGACGCGCCGCCCTGCGTCGACCTGGCCGTGTGCGCGTTCAATCCCGCCTCGGTTTGAGCCGCAGGCACATATGCAAAGTAATCACCCATGCTGAAGCTGCGGGTAGCCTGGCGGAAACGGAACGCGAATCCAGGCCACAGCGTCGTGTTCTTGCCGGTCCGCGGATCGAGGTACCAGCTCTTGCAGCCGCCTGTGGACCAGATGGCGCGGCTTAGCTTCTGCTGGATCTGCTCGTTGTAGGCACGCTCGACATGCGGCCGCACCTCGATCGCGGCAGCGCGTTCGCGTTGCATGGTTTGCAGCGCGCGCAGGATGTACTCGACCTGCGACTCGATCATGTACACCATCGAGTTGTGGCCGAGCCCCGTGTTCGGGCCGACGACCATAAAGAAGTTCGGATAGCCAGGCAACGTGGTGCCGAGGTACGCGTGCGCACCGTTGTGCCAGGTATCGACGATATCGACCCCGCCTTTGCCCCGCACTACGCCGCGCGGGAACGGATCCGCGATCTGGAAGCCGGTGCCGAAGATCAGGCAGTCGGCGGGATGACGCACGCCATCGGTCGTGATCACGGCGTCTTCTTCGACGCGCGCGATCTCGCTCGTGATGACCGCCACATTCTGGCGCGACACCGCCGGGAAATAGTCGTTCGAAATGAGGATACGCTTGCAGCCCATCGTGTAATCGGGCGTGAGTGTGGCGCGCAGTTGCGGGTCGGTCACCTGACGATGCAGATGACGCACCGCGACTTTCTGCGCCGTCTTCATCAGCGATGGATGAATCGCAAAGCCAAACGCCCGCGATTCCAGCATGCAATAGAGACCCGCGCGCCACATCTTCTGGGTGAACGGCAGGTGCCGGAACAGCCACTGTTCGAACGGTTTCACGGCGCGGTCGGCCTTCGGCATGATCCACGGCGGCGTGCGCTGGAACAGGTCGAGCTGTGCGACACGCGGAGCAATCTGCGGCACGAACTGAATGGCGCTCGCGCCGGTGCCGATCACGGCGACGCGTTTACCTTCCAGCGAATAGCTGTGGTCCCACTGCTGCGAATGGAAGGTCTTGCCCTTGAAGGTATCGAGCCCGGGAATATCCGGCACCGCCGCACGCGACAGGCCGCCCATGCCCGATACCAGCACCCGCGCCGACCAGCGTTGGCCGTTGGCGAACAGCATGTGCCAGCGATGACGCGTTTCGTCGTAGATGGCGCTCACCAGTTCGTGACCAAAGCGAATGTGCCGTTGCACGCCGAAGCGCTGGGTGCACGCTTCCAGATACGCGCGAATTTCCGGCTGGCGCGCGAACATGCGAGTCCAGCGCGGGTTCGGCGCGAACGAGAAGGAATAGACGTGCGATTGCACGTCGCAGGCGCAACCCGGGTAGTGATTGTCGCGCCAGGTGCCGCCGACGGAGTCGGCCTTTTCGGCGACCATGAAGTCGGTCATGCCGGCCTGGCGGAGCCGGATCGCCATGCCGAGTCCGGCGAAGCCCGAACCGATGATAGCGACATCGGTTTCGAGGGGCGCCAGAGCGTCGGGGGGCATCGTGCGTGCGTTCATCCGATCCGTCTCCTTTTATTCACTCTTAACTGTGACATTGAGTAATGTAACGATAGAGGCTGAGAAGGAATGACGCAAGCAGACGTTTAGGTTGGGGACTCTATGGGTGGGAAAGAACCGGCGGCGGTCAGAGGCCGCCGGCCGATGACCGCCTGGCGGTGCGTTACTGGGTAACAGCCCTCGGACGGGATACCGCGCGATCCATCACCGGCTCGCCTGGTTCAGCGCTTTGCACGATGTGCAATTCCCGCGTCCGAACCGGCAGCCCGCATTGCGCGTCGTTGAGTGTCTGGCGCACCTGGCGGGCGAGATCCCAGCGCATGTCCCAGAAAACATCGATCTTCGCCCACACGCGGATATTGAGCACCACCGTGCTGTCGTCGAAGCGGGTCACCATGACTTGCGGCGCGGGCGTTTGCAGTGCGCGCGGATCGGCGGCGGCGAGGGCGCGCAGTGCGGCGAGCGCGTGATCCACATCGTCTCGCACGGAGATTTCCACTTCGAGATCGAGGCGGCGGGTCGGATTGCGGTTGTAATTTCGGATCGAGTTGCTCCAAAGCGCGCTATTCGGCACGTACTCGCAGATGCCGTCGGATTTGGTCAGGCGCGTGGTGAACAGGCTGATTTCTTCGACGGTGCCGGCGACAGTACCCGTGCCCGCTTCGATCGAATCGCCCACCTTGAACGGGCGTAGCAGCAACAGCATGATGCCGGCTGCGATGTTCTGCATCGTACCTTGCAGCGCAAGACCGATCGCGAGACCGGCAGCGCCGAGCACCGCGACGATGCTCGCGGTCTGAATACCCAACTGGGACAGCCCGCCGATGATGGCGACCACGCGAATGCCCCACAGGCTGGTGTCGCAGAGGATGGGGCGCAGCGTGGCGTCCATGCGCGACTGGTTGGTAAGCAAACGGTGGAGCGAGCGCGAGACGCGCCGCGCCACCCACCAGCCGACCACGAGGATCAGCGCGGCGGCGCACAGGTGCATTGAGATGGCGGTGAGCGAATCCCAGAGAAAGGTCCACCGGTTCGGGTGGATCTGGGCGAGAAGGTTCTGCATGGCCGTGACGGTCCTGGTTTTTCAGGCGACGGCGAGCGAGCGCCGTCGTGATGGTTCATAAGAGGCAATGGGTGCCGGCGCGCTCGCGCGAGGCGAGCGGCCAGTCCGCAAGAGCGGAGCAACCCGGAGAATGACGCGTGGAAGCGTGCGGAGAAGGGACCGCAGCGAAAGGCGAAAGTTCTAGTGATTCAACGTTTTTGACAGTTTGCTTTTGCGAGATGCGGGACGGCGGGACTGTGTGAAGTCGGTCCCGCGGCCCGCTTATTTCGCTGCGAGACTCACCGCTACTTGCTGGTTTTGCCAGACGTTGTCGCGCACGGTGATCTTCTGCGGAATCAGATGGGCGCCATAGAACGCGTCGGCGACGCCTTGTTGAGAGTGGACGATTTCGTCGGTGACGGCTGTGGTGCCGTAGGGGTAGCGGCGCACCCAGGTTTCGACCAGCTTTTGATCGAGGCCGACCTTCGGCGCAATCAGTGCAGCGGTTTCTTCGGGATGCTGGGTGACCCACCGGCCCGTCGAGCGTAATTGACCGAGAACCGCACCGATGACATCAGGGTGTTGCTGGGCGAAATCACGGGTCGCCTCGTAGAAGCTGTAGGCCGTATCGAGATTCGTATAATCCGCCAGCGTGCGCGCCTTGAGCGCTTCTTGCGCGGCGGCATAGTAAGGATCCCAGATTACCCATGCATCGACGTCGCCGTTTTCGAATGCGGCGCGAGCGTCCGCGGGGGCGAGGTACACCGGATGAATATCTTCGTAGCGCAAGCCCGCCTTCTGCAGTGCTTCGAGTAGCAGGAAGTTCGAGCTGGAGCCCTTTTGCAGGGCGACGCGTTTGCCTTTCAGATCGGCGACCGTTTGTAACGGCGAACCGGGCTTGACGATGACCGCCTCGGTATGACGTCCTCCGGGTTCGGCACCCACGTACACGAAGCCCACGCCCGCGGCTTGCGCGAACACCGGTGGCGGCGAACCCGTGTAGCCGAAGTCGATGCTGTGCGCGTTCAACGCTTCGAGCAGTTGCGGACCGGCCGGAAATTCAAACCACTTCACGCTGTAGCCAAGCGGCTTGAGCTTTTGCTCCAGCGAGCCTTGTACCTTGAGGACTGCGAGCAAACCGGCTTTCTGATAGCCGATGCGCAGGACTTTCTCGGTTGCACTGGAAGCATCTTGCGCGAGCGCGCTGCTGGTGGGAAGCAGCGTCGCCGCAGCGAACACAGCGCATGCGGCGAGCGCGGTGAATGCGCTAAACGTGGCGGCGATCGGTGCAGCCAGACGAGGGCGGCGGCTCGGGTTGCGTGTCATTCGAAAACTCTCCATGCGTGCGGTCAAGGCAGCGGCCGTGCACGTCCATCCCCGACAGGCGTGCGCGATCGTATGCCGATGCTGCGGGAAGGATGCTGCTGCTGCGGTCAACGGATCGTCGCATGGACGTGCTATACCGCAAACCAAGCAATGGAGATTTGGATATGACGCGCACGGGGAATATGTCTGGTGCGTGGTACGCAGTGCGCTATGCGCGTGGGGTGGGCTTACTTCTTTGCTTTGGCTTTTGTGTTGCGCGTCGGCTGTGCAGCTTTAGTTTCGGCGTGAGCGTCCGCGTCAGCGTGAGACGCCGCCGACGGCTTGCCGACAGACGCATTACCGAGCCGCTTTTCCATGATCGCAGCGACGCGGTCGCCGAGATAGTCGCCGGCGGCGTCTTCGAGTGCGCGGTTCATCTCGGTTTCGACCAGCACCATGGCCAACGGACGCACCCGCCAGATTGCGTCGACCAGCGCGGGTACATCGGCGGGCGGCGGCAGTGCATCGGCTTCGTAACGATCGAGCTGACGCACCACGAGATCGACCATCGCCTTGGCGACGGCATTGAAATGCGGACGGGAGATCCGTACCGCGTCGAGCAGATCGGCAAGCGGAATGCCTTCATTCGCCATGGTCGCGCCGGCCGACAGCGCGGCGGGGCTGTCGGCCACGAACGACAATCCCTTGCGCTCGAGCAGGCCCAGGTCGACCGCTTTGGACAGAGCGCCAGGCGAGGCCTTGTCGCCGAACATCTGCAGCAATTCGAGCATCGAATATTTCCTGGGCCGCTCGCGCGACCAGCGGCTGCCGATGGCCGTCTCCAGACCGAGGATCGAGCGCAGGTCGTGGCCTTCGTCGACGGCCTTGATCAGATCCTGGATATTGGCCAGCGTGTAGCCGCGCGCGAGCAGGTGATTAATGAGCTTGAGCCGCGAAACATGCGTGTCGTCGTACACGCCGACCCGGCCTCGCTTCTCCGGCGGCGCGAGCAGACCGCGGTCCTGATAGGCGCGCACGTTGCGCACGGTGCTGTCCGTCACGCGCGCGAGTTCGTCGACGGTGTATTCGTTGCGCGGCGCGGCGGGCGCTGGGGACGGGGAGGGGAGCGTTTTCGGCATGGGGGGATTTTAGCGCGGTGGCGTAGGGGAACGTCCGCGGTTATTTTCAGTGAGATACGGAACGATGGCGAAACACAAACGGGTTGGCCGGGCTAGTATGGACTTGGTACTTACCGTCTAGTCAGGCCAATCCTCGGGCAACGCTTTATCCCCCACACCCAGCGCACGCTGCATCAGCGTGGTATCGAGCCAGCGCCCGTGTTTGAATCCGACCGCTTTTAGCGTACCGGCCATCTCGAAGCCGAGGCTGCGATGCAGCGACAACGATCCGCCGCTGCCGCCGTCCGCGATCACGGCCACCATTTGCCGCCATGGTCCGGTTTCGCAGCGTTCGATCAACGCCTTCAGCAGAACACGGCCAATGCCGCGCCCGCGAAACGCGTCGTCGATATAGATCGAGTCCTCGATCGTGTTCCGATACGCCGCTCGCGGCCGGTATGGCGTTGCGTAGCAATAGCCGGCAATCGCGCCGTCGATCTCGGCCACCATATACGGCAGACCATGGCTCAACACGGATGCGAGCCGGCCGTGCAGATCGTCGATGGAGGGCGGTGTCTCCTCAAATGAGGCGACGCCGTGCAGCACGTGATGCGCGTAGATCGCCTGAATCGCCGGCAGGTCACTTTCCGTTGCATCGCGCACCTCCAGCTGTAGGGCCGGGAAAGCGTTCGTCGAGGTGTTGGCTGGGGTTTGCGTGAAGGTGCTCATGCCTGATCCTGTTGCTGGCCCGGAGCTTCTCCGGAAACACATCACTATGCCCCCGGTCTACGAGGAATTGAAGCCGTGCAAAATTGTCCGCGGGGTGGCCGTGACGGGGCCGCCCCGCGCGCAGATCAGCCGCGCGAATAGAGATTCACGTTCGATGCTTGAGGCGGCTGGCGCTTCTGGTGCGCCGCCTGGTGCTTCGGTTTGGTCTTATGCTGCGGGGGCCGCGCATTGGCGGCGTGTGGCGTGGTCTGGCCTTCGCCGAAGTTAAACGTCTGCGAGGTTTGGGCATACGCGCCGACGGATACGAGCAGCGCGGCGCATCCCAGACAGGTCGAAAATTTCATGGATCCTCCTTCTGAACACAAGCGCGTGAGCATACCGCAATGCGGCGCGGGGGAGGAAAGCAGCGCCGCTAGCCCGCTGGTCGGACGGGCGCGGCCCTGGCAAACCGGCGCGCCCCGGCGACGCAAGCCACCACGACGACCGTGACGAGAATCATCACTGGCGGCACCTGCTCGTGCAGCAGGAGACCTGCGAGCAGCAACCCGAAGAATGGCTGCAGCAACTGCAGTTGTCCGACGCTGGCGATGCCGCCCAAAGCCAGCCCGCGATACCAGAACACAAAGCCGATCAGCATGCTGAACAGCGATACATACGCGAGTCCCCACCAGGCTGCCTGACTGACGCCGTCGAACGAGGCCGGGCACGTCCACCAGGTGAGCGGCACCATCAGCGGCAGCGACAGCACGAGCGCCCAGGAAATCACCTGCCAGCCGCCGAGGTGTCGCGACAGCCGCGCGCCTTCCGCGTAGCCAAGTCCGCAGACGATGATCGCCGCCAGCATCAGCGCGTCGCCGAGTGGCGATGCCTGGAGCCCGTTGCGCACCGCGAAGGCGACCACCGCGCAACTGCCGAGCGCCGAGAATAGCCAGAACGCCGCTTGCGGACGCTCGCCGCCGCGCAGCACGCCGAAGATCGCTGTCGAGAGCGGCAGTAGGCCGACGAACACCACCGCGTGGGCCGAGGTGATATGACGCAAGGCGAGGGCGGTCAGCAACGGAAAGCCGACCACCACGCCGAGCGCGACGATCAGCAACGGCAGCAGGTCGCGACGCGCGGGGCGCGCCTCGCGAAACACCAGCAGCAGGAGCAAGCCGAGCGTGCCGGCAATCGTCGCGCGGGCGACGGTCAGAAAGATTGGATCGAGCCCCTGCACAGCGATGCGGGTGGCCGGCAGCGAACCGCTGAAGATCAGCACGCCTAGCATGCCGCTAACCCAGCCGTTCGCGGCCCGAGCATTGGTGGCCCGGCCGTCTTTGGACTTTTCCATTGCGATTTCCATGTGCAAGCTAAAGCCGTCAGCATCCTCCTGTCTGGCAAAAAGGGTAAGCTACGGAGCAGTACAATTCACAGAAACTGTACCTATCGAGGAACAGTACAGATGATGGAAACCGCCAAGGACAATCCGGACAATGTTGTTTTAGCACGCACGCGGGTCGACGTCGTGATGGACGCCTTGCGCGAACGCATTGCCGGCCGCTCGCTGATGCCTGGCGCTCGCGTCCCATCGATCCGAGCTATGACGGAAACGCTTGGCGTGTCGAAGTCGACGGTCGTCGAGGCATATGACCGGCTCGTGGCGGAAGGTACGATCGTCGCGCGACGCGGCTCGGGGTTTTTTGTCTCCGGTCATGCGCCGCCGCTGGCTCTGGCCGATCTGGGGCCGCGGCTCGATCGCCAGGTGGATCCTCTGTGGCTCACGCGGCAGTCGCTCGAAACCGGGCAGAAGGCGCTGAAACCCGGTTGCGGCTGGCTGCCCGCCTCGTGGTTGCCGGAAGACGGCGTGCGGCGTGCCCTGCGCGCGGTAGCGCGCGATCCGCATGCCGCGCTGGCCGATTACGCCACGCCGCCCGGTTTGCCCGCCCTGCGCCAGCAACTCGCGTGGCGGCTCGCCCAGCATGGCGTCGACGCACCTCCCGAGCAGATCATCCTGACCGACGGCGGCACCCACGCGCTCGATCTGGTGTGCCGCTTCCTGCTCGAACCAGGCGACACCGTGCTGATCGACGACCCCTGCTATTTCAACTTCCAGGCCTTGCTGCGCGCCCACCGCGCGCGCATCGTCAGCGTGCCGTACACACCGTCCGGGCCGGATCTCGCCGCGTTCGAGCGGGTGCTTGTCGAACATCGCCCGCGCCTGTATGTGACCAATTCGGCCATCCATAATCCCACCGGCGCAACGTTGGCGCCCGCGGTTGCGCATCGTCTGTTGAAGCTGGCTGGCGAGCACAAGCTGCTGATTGTGGAGGACGACATCTTCGCGGACTTCGAGGACGAGGCTGCGCCGCGTCTGGCCGCGTTCGACGGACTCGCTCGCGTCGTATCGATCGGCAGCTTTTCGAAGACGTTGTCCGCGGCCGTGCGTTGCGGTTTCATCGCGGCACGTGCGGACTGGGTGGAGCCGCTAATCGATCTGAAGCTCGCCACGTCGTTCGGTAACGGTCAACTGGCGGCGAGTGTCGTGCACCGACTGCTGGTGGACGGCACCTATCGGCGGCATCTCGAAGGCATGCGCGCGAAGCTTGCCGATTCGATGGGCGAGACCATCCGTCGCCTGACCCAGGCCGGTCTCGATATCTGGACCCGGCCGCGCGCCGGCATGTTCGTGTGGGCACGTTTGCCGGGCGGCCTGGATGGCGCGGAGATCGCCCGTCACGCGCTCGTCGACAATGTGGTGCTGGCGCCGGGCAACGTGTTTAGTGCTTCGCATTCGGCGGCGGGATTCCTGCGCTTCAATGTCTCGCAGTGCAACCGGCCAAAAGCCTACGAAGCGCTGCAACGTGCGATGGATCTTGCCCAGGCGCCAGTGTGATTCACTTGCACAGCATCAACACCCGTGCCTCATCCGTGCAATTCGATTTGGGAAGCGCCTTGTCCGCCGTCTGCGCGGGCGCTTCAGTTGTCACGGCCGCCGCACGACGGGCGACGCAACTGCGCAGACGCCTTTCGACAGGCGGATAGTATTGCCAGCCCTTGCCGAGACTCGGCAGCTCCATCTTCACCTGCTTCCACTTCGGATGACCGTGCTCCTGCAGGTTGTCGAAGTTAGTGCACAGCGAATCCGCGAAGTGATCGAGGTTGTTGACCGTATCGCGCAGCCCGAAATCGTACGTGACCAGAAATGCCTTGACGGTGAAAGTCGGCACATCTTCCTTCAGCCAGGTCGGATAGCTCGTGGTGTGGATGATGGCCGGAAAGTAGGTCTGCTTGGCGCGCGCCGTTTCAGGCGCGTTCGGATCGACGCGCAGCAGGCGAAGCTGTTGCAGCAGTTCCGGATTCATATCGGTAAAGAGCTTCGCGGGCTGACCGACCACCACGACGGCCACGTCGATCTTCTTGACGATCAGCGCGGCGAGGGCGTCCTCGTTGCTCAGATGCTGCGCGTTCTGATCGGCAATCGGCTGGCCGAACATCAGGCGATAAATGGTGTTAGCCGATTGTGCAGTACCGCTGCCGAGCAGGCCGACGCTGATGTTCTTGTCCTTGATCTCGTTGATGGTCTTGATAGGCGAGTCGGCGCGCACGACGAAATTTATTTCTTCATCGTAAAGCGGCATGATGAGCCGCAAGGGCCGGATCGCCTGGCCGGCGTCGGGGTTGCCGGCATTGGCCATATCCACATAGGCCTGGTAGACATCGGATTGCACCAGCGCGAGTTTTACGCCCGGTTCGAAGCGCATGCGCTGGACGTTTTCCGCGGAACCCTTCGACGGCATGACTTCCAGATCGATACCGGCCGGTTCGGCCACCCATTTCGCGAGATCCGCGCCGATCTGGATGTAGGTGCCTCGTTCGGGGCCGGTGACGATCTTGTAGTGAGCGTTATCGGCAAGCGCGGGCGAACACGCCAGCACCAGCCCGAGCCACCCCGCCAGAATTGTCTTGAGCATGGTCTTCTCCGCCTATCCCTGTGGTTTTAATGAACTTCGCGGCGAACCGCGTGAAGCATCGGTGAGTCAGGTTTTGCACTTCCAGATATTTGCGTCCTTCGAGGTGCTAACGACTTCTGTGGCTGCGTTTCGCTCAATGGGCCGGCGCCGCGGCTGAGGCCGGCGTGGTTCGCCAGCCGGATTGCGCGATGGCCCGTTCCTGAGCGTCGATGCTGTTGGGGGCAGGCGTCGCAGTGACGATCTGTGCGGTTCGTGCGGATGGCGGCGGTTGAGGTACCTGAGAGGGTAACGGGACAGTCTTCGCAGCCGGTGCCGCGTGGCCGCCAAGCGGCACCCACCCGGTCTCGACGATCGCCCGCTGCAGCAACGTCTTCGCCTCGGGACTGCCGCTGTCGACTGCGAGCGCATCGCTGGCGCTGTGCTCAACACAGTTCCACAGGCGATCCTTTATGCACACGTGCGCCGTCTGCAATGCCGCGTCGCGCCGTTGCTCGAGTGGCGTGATTTCATGCTGGATCTGCAGCGCGTCGGCGTTGCCGGAATCCATCGAAAGCGCGGCGTTAACCGCAGCCTGTGCGCCCGACAGATCGTGAGCGTCCTCGTGCGCATGCGCTGCACGCAAGCTCTCGGAGAGATCGCGATAGTGCGGAACGGCAACTGGTGCGGCCGCTCCTCGCGGCGGTGCCAAAGATGCGTTGACGGTGCCCGCGCTGGCCGGCGAGTTTGCTGCCTGTTCTGCCGTATAAGGTGCGATCGAACCGGCCGTTGATTTGGCGTCCTGTTCATCATAGGTGGGCGGGGCAGTACGATGGTCGCCGAATAGTGTGTAAGCGCCATAACCTAGTATCAATACGACAAGCGCGATCAGCCCGCGTGTGAGCAGCCATCGCGAGCCCACAGGCGCGCCCAGGGGAAGATGCTTGAGCGGGGGAATCGACGCTTTCGGCGTTGCCAGTTCCGGTGCCGCCGACTTGAGATCAGCATCTGTCTGCGTGGGAGGGTGGCGCAGGCCATGGACACCCGCGAAGCGCAGAGGCGACGGCGTGGCTATCGGACGCCGGGTGCCGCAATACGGGCACAGGTCGGCGGGCTGATACAGCAAGCCGCCGCAACGTTTGCAAGGCGCTGGGAAACTTTGGCCAGGAGTAGTCTGGGTGGACATTCTGTGGACCCACCTGCGAAAGGCTATGCTGCTACGGCATGCACCAGATCGTGCTTGAGGCAGTCCGCACTCTCTGCGTGAAACACGATCCACATGCGCTGAAGAGTAGCGTCTGCGATGCAAGTGCAGGCGACGCCACCATGAACAATATGTGAGCTTTCGGAGCGAACGTCAATCGCCGTTCGTACCTACCATGTGTGCCGAAACACACATAATGGCGGGACGAATCGTTGCACTTGTCGGCAGAACGAATGAATGGGGAGTTTTTTGCACGCTGCCGGTAGCGTGCAGCGTGCGGGGAACATTGATTGGATGAAATGCTTCGCGAGGCCGTTGTCGTAAACAGCCAGGCGAATGGCGGAATTCAATGCTTGCGCAGCGGGTGATCTTTGAGTAGCCAGGCCAGCGCGAACGCCAGGACGACCACACATGATGCCGACAGATAGACCGTGTGCAGCGCGCCGGCAAATGCCTGCAGATAATCGTCGCGCAATGCGACAGGCAACTGGTGGATCGCTGCAGGGCCCAGTGCGTGGGGCAATTCGGTATCGGGCGGAATCAGTGTTTGCAAGCGCGCTGCGAGACCGTTCGAAAACACCGCGCCAAAACCCGCGACACCGACCGATCCACCGATCGAGCGAAACAGCGTGGCACCGGATGTCGCGACGCCCATATGCTTGAACTCCACTGTGTTCTGCACGGCGAGAATCAATACCTGCATCACCATGCCGAGACCCAGACCCAGCAGCCCCATGTAGAGATACATCACATGAATCGGCGTGGAGATTTCGAGCCGCGCGAGCAGCGTCATCGCCACAGCAACGAGAAACGTGCCACCGATCGGAAACATGCGGTACTTGCCGATCTTGCTGATCACGCGCCCGGTGATGACCGACATCACGAGCAGGCCGCCCATCATCGGCAGCATCTGCATGCCGGCCTCTGAAGGCGTCGAGCCTTTGACGACCTGCAGATACAGCGGAATGAACGTTACCGAGCCGAACAGCGAGACGCCGATGATGAAGCCAATCAGGCAGCTCAGCAAAAACGTCCGCTGTTTGAAGAGTTCGAGCGGCATGATGGGCTCGGCCGCGTCCCGTTCCTCATAAATAAAGCCGGCGATGCAGACAAGACCCATGGCGAGGGTGAACCACAGTTGCGGCGACGTCCACGGCAGGATTGTGCCGCCCTGGCTCGTGAAGAGGATGATGCAGGTGAGCGCGCCGGCAAGGAAGGCAGCGCCCATGTAGTCGATCGTGTGCTTGATATGTGCGGCGTGCGGCTTGAACACTGCGCCGATGACGGCCAGCGCGATCACGCCGAGCGGCAGGTTGATGTAGAAAATCCAGCGCCATGACAGATGCTCGACCAGGAAACCGCCGAGGAGTGGGCCGACGACGGTGGCCAGACCGAATACACCGCCAAACACGCCTTGGTAGCGACCACGATCGGCGGGCGGGATTACGTCGGCGATGGCCGCCATGGTCACCACCAGCAGGCCGCCGCCGCCGAGACCCTGCAGCGCGCGCAACACGATCAGCTGGGTCATGTTCTGCGCGAGGCCGCACAGTGCGGAGCCGACGAGGAACAGGACGATAGCCGCCTGCAGCACGATCTTGCGGCCGAACAGGTCGCCGAATTTGCCGTACAGCGGCACGACGATGGTGGAGGTCAACAGGTAAGCCGTGACGACCCACGACAGGTTGTTGAGGCCGCCGAGCTCACCGACTATGGTGGGCAACGCCGTCGACACGATAGTCTGATCGAGCGCAGCAAGCAGCATCACCAGCAGCAGGGCCGGGAACAGGAGGCGAATCGGCGGATGTTCCGGGCCGCTCGCGAGTTCGGCAGGAGTAGTGGCAGGATGATCCATGTGATGGGGACCTATCGAACGTGTCGGGTGTGTTGAAATTAATTAATTCGGAGATTAATATATGCGATATCTCACAATTGGTCAAATGGAAAGGAAATGAGTACTGCACCAGCCGATGAGCTCGCGGCCAAAGAGGCGTCAACAGAACCGGTCGTGGAACAGGCCGCCACGCGCCGGCCCGGTCGGCCGAGCGGCAGCGCGCGCGGCCCGGAGCAGCGTGCCCGTCTGCTCGACGCGGCGCTGAACCTGTTTGCGCGTCAGGGCATCGTCGATACGACACTTGGCGCCATTGCACGGGAGGCCGGTTTCACGCCGGCGATGGTCCATTACTACTTCAAGACCCGCGACCAGTTGCTCGACGTGCTGATCGACGAACGTTTTCTGCCGCTGCGCACGGCGATCGGTGGTGCGTTCGAAGCCAATTCCGACGACCCGGTGGCCGCAATTACGCAGGTTGCGCGAGGCTTCGTGCAAATCGCCGAACAGAATCCGTGGTTTCCGCCGTTATGGGTGCGCGAAGTGATCAGCGAAGGTGGTCTGTTGCGGCAGCGCATGCACGAGCGTTTCGGCCATACCCATCACAAGGCCTCGGTGGCGCGGATCGAGCAGTGGCAAAAGGAGGGGCGTCTCAACCCGGATCTTGAACCTTCGCTGGTGTTTCTGACGCTGCTGGGATTGACCATCCTGCCGCTCGCCACCTCGAAGATGTGGCGCAACGATCCGGTGCGACGCAGTTTGAGCTCCGACGACATCGCCCGCCACGCGGTGGCAATGCTGGTACATGGGGTGGGGCCGCAGCGCGGGAAGGACTAAGGCGTTGATGGCGCCGGTTTGTCGCCGGCGCCAGGTGGGTCCGGATAGAGCGCGAGCTTGGCAGTGGCCCGCGTCGTTCGTGAGATGAACCCGCCGCTGCAATAGGGCGTGCGGGCGCCGGACATTACGTGGTGGTATCCACGCGGATGTCGCGCCTATGCCCCGGTCCTAAGCGTGTGGTGACGCCGAGAAACATCCGGAAAGAGTTTTGCGCTGCCAGCCGATGCAGCGCTGCCTCGCTCTCAAACCTGACGCGTCTTTTTCCACGCCTCGTACGCGGCCTTCGTCGCGTCGTTCGGCGGGTAGGTACCCGGCAGCGGCGCACCGTCGCGAATTCGCCCGGTCAGAAACTCCTCCTGCAGTTCCTGTTCCGCGGCGGCCTTGGCAACGTCCGCGGCCATTTCGCGCGGAATCACCACAATGCCGTCGGCATCTCCGACGATCACGTCACCGGGAAACACCGCAACACCGCCGCAGCCGATCGGCACGTTGATATCGATCGCATGATGGCGGATCAGATTCGGCGGCGCGCTTGCACCGGCGCAGAACACTGGCAGGCCGAGCGCGGCAATCGTCGTGCTGTCGCGCACCGGGCCGTCCGAGACCATGCCGGCGACGCCGCGCACCTGCAGACGCTGCGTCAGGATCGAACCGAACGACGCGCTGCTGCGCTCGCCGCGGCAGTCTTGCACGAGGACGTGTCCGGCGGGGATCGTTTCGACGCATTTGCGCTGTGCGTACTCGGGGTTCGCAAACAGTTCGAGGACGTCGATGTCCTCGCGCGACGGGATATTGCGCAGCGTGAACGCCGGCCCGACGAGGTTGGGACCGCTATGACCCGCCAGCGGCGCGACGCCCTGCATGAACGTGTTGCGCAAGCCTCGCTTGAACAGCTGGGTGGTGAGCGTGGCCGTGCTGACCTGACGGAGGGCTTCGAGCGTAGCGGGATCGAGTTCTTGCATCTTGAGATCAGGTGTTGAGAGTTGGAAAAGAGCCTGGTTCAAAGCCTCACTTCGCTGGATGATGAAGCGTGGGCTTGAGTCCAGGCTTGAGTGTCTCATTGTCCGGCAGCGGATCCGAGGAAGCTGGGTGCGTGCGCCGGTAATTCGCCGACAGCACACCCCAGCGGCGCGCCCAGATAGCCGTGAGAATCGGCGTGAGCAGCGAGGTCACCACCACCGAGGTGGCGACCAGTGCCGTGGCAGCCGGAGCGACCGCAGCATAGCGCGGTTCGATGCCGGCGATGATCTGCGGCACCGCGACCGCCGCGCCGGCGGTCGATGCCGCGCCGATGCCCGCCGTGCCGTTGCCGCGCGCGAGAAAGATATCGGCCAGCACGAGCGTCGTGCCGGTCACCACGATGACACAGAGCCCGATCAGCACGCCGAGCAGGCCCGTGTCGAGGATGACACGGAAGTCGAGATTATTGCCGAGCGCGAACGCAAAGAACGGCACCATCACCGCCACTGCCTGACCGAAGAACTGCCGCAGATCGCTATCCAGATTGCCGAGGGCAAAGCCGATCAGGAACGGCAGCAGCGCGCCGAGCAGTGTGGCGTAAGGGAAACTCGCGAGTCCGGCGATACCGAGCGTCACCATGGTCATGAACGGGCCTGACTCGAGCGACATCAGGCAGAACGCGCCGGCTTCTTCCGGCGTGCCGTACTGCTGCATGAGCGCCATATACAGGCCGCCGTTGCTCTCGTTCATCACGCAGATCACGGTGAGGACCGACAGACCCGTGAGAAAGCCGGAGGTGATGCCGCCCGGCGGCAGGAAATGCGAGGCGATCACCCCTGCGACCGCCGCGGTCAGCACCTTGGTGACGACCAGCACACCGCTTTTGCGCAGCACGACGGGCGTGGCCTTGAGACTGATGCTCGCGCCCATGCAAAAGAACCACACGGCGAGAATCGGCAGTGTGCCGGTAATCAGGGCATTGGAGAACGAACCCAGAAATTTGCCGGCATGCGGGGCGAACGTATGCACGCACGCCCCGAGCAGCAGCGGGACCAGCATCAGCCCACCGGGAATACGGTCGATCGCCTTTTTGATTTTCATGCCGGGTGCTCCTCCGCGGTCATCGTCTCGACCGAAATTTAGCACTCGGAGGTCGGCCCGCCCGCGAAATCGTGGTCCTTTGAAGTCATCGTTTACACCTAAGGTGGGGAAGATAGAAATGGCATGACGCCTGGCAGATTTTGCACACCCGAGGTGCATTCTGGCGTGTTGTCAATCGATAGACGGTGACTTGGCTGTGCAGCCTTTTGCGCCCCGCCCGACGGGCGCAAGCCTTATGCGACGGCGCTGTGCGGCCCACTCACGAGCAAGCGCCGCACCCCTCGCGCAGACAAGGCACGTGATGTGCTATTACCGGATCACCCGGACGAGCCCGTATTTGCCGGAAGAATGCAACTCGTCGTGCGAAACCGAGTCGGAACTTGCGAGCGATGCATGCGATGTACGCCCGCGTCACCAAGGCCGCGGCAAAGCGCGCGATACAATGGCTGCCTTATCGGGCCTAACCTGCTTTATAGCAACAACGCAAAATGAACGGAGTGTTGAGACTCGATCAGGCAACGATCGTGCTCGTCGAGGATGACCTGCAAAGCAGGGAATCGTTGACGCACCTGCTTGAATCGGAGGGCGCGCATGTCGTCGCAGTGGCGGATGCGGAAGAGGGCGTCGAAGCGGCGCTGCGATTGTTACCCGATGCGGTGGTTTGCGATCTCGAACTGCCCTGTATGGATGGTTTCTATCTGATCCAGCGGCTTCGCGATCACGAGATTCGCGGCGATCATTCGCCGGCGGTTGCGGTGGCGCTGACCGGCCACACTGACGATACCTACCGCTTGCGCAGCATCGGTGAAGGCTTCCAGCATTTCATGACCAAACCGGCCCGGCCGGATGATCTGGTCGAATTGCTACACGATGCGATAGACGCCCGCGCGGCAGGCTGAGCGCTTTCAGACGCCGCTGCCGCTTACTGCTGCCGCGGCGGCGCCGGCTTCGGCGGCCTGACAGTCGGAGCACAGACCTTTCAGTTCGATCTCCTCGCTGGCGAGGCGGTAGCCTGCGTCCTGAATCTGCAGCACCAGCGCCTGCCGCAGCTTCGGCTGATGGAGTTCGGTGACATTGCCGCACTGCTGGCACACCACCAGAATGCCGTGCTGACATTGCGTCAGATCGTGGCAGACAGTGAACGCATTGATCGATTCGATTCTGTGTACGAGCCCCGCGGAGAGCAGGAAGTCGAGCGCCCGATACACCGTCGGCGGCGCGGAGCCCGGGTGAATCTGCCTCATGTCGTCGAGTAGCGAATACGCCTTGGTCGCACGGCCCGACGTCAGCAGCAGTTCCAGCACCTTGCGCCGGATCGGCGTGAGTTTCTCGCCGCGTTCGCGGCAATATTCCTCTGCCAGCACCAGCGCCGCTTCGGGCGAAGCGGCCTGGAGATGCCCGTGGTCATGCTCGTCGCCGTGCGCGTGATGATCCGCATGAGGATGCGAATGATCGTGCGCACTCTTGTGTGCGGAGTCTTGGGCAGGGGCGGTTTTTTCGGCAACCGCGGCGGACTTGGCGTTCTTCATAAAGCAATTATAAGGTCCATCGCGGTTCGGCGTAGCAGGTGAGATACCCGTTCTTCGGGACAGGGAATCTCTGCAGAGTCACCGCTCAGCTTAGTCCAGCTTCGCCGCAAAGCCGCGTTGCACGCCGGGCCGCGCAAACAACGTGTCATACCAGCGCCGCACGTTCGGATAGGTGGCGAGGTCGACCTTATGACGTTCGTGCCGCCACGCCCAGCCTAGAATCGCGAAATCCGCCACGGAAAGCTCGCCGGCGACGAACTCCACTTCGGCGAGCCGCCGGTCGAGCACGCCATACAGCCGGTTGGTTTCGTCCGAGAAGCGTTTGAGCCCATAGCGGCGGTCGTCTTCCGCTTCGAGCGCCGCGAAGTGGTGCACCTGGCCTGGCATCGGACCGAAGCCGCCCATCTGCCACATCAGCCATTCGAGCACCGGTATCCGCTCGCGCAGACCGGCGGGCAGGAACTTGCCGGTTTTCTCGCCCAGATAGAGCAGGATCGCGCCTGATTCGAACACGCTGACCGGGCCGCCGCCTGCGCCGTCCGCACCGCTCATGCCGCCCGCAGCGGCGGGGCCGTCGGGATCGACGATGGCCGGAATCTTGTTGTTCGGACTGATGCGCAGGAACTCGGGCCGGAACTGCTCCCCCTTGCCGATGTTGACCGGTACGACGGTGTAAGGCAGTTCCATTTCTTCGAGGGCGACGCTGACCTTGCGGCCATTTGGCGTACCCCAGGCGTAGAGCGTGATTGTCATATCAGATGAAAGAGGATGCCGTTCAGGTCAGCGGAAAATCGACGTACTTCTTGAAGCCAGTGCGGGTGGCGAGACGCGAATACCAGCGTTCCAGATTCGGCAACGGCGGACGCTCGACACCGTCCAGTCCAAACCAGCGCTTTGCATACGAGCCGATCACGATATCGGCCAACGTGCATTTTTCGCCTTCGAGGAAGAAACGGCCCTGCAGATGCGTGTCGACCAGCTTCCATAGTTGCGTGACGGCGGCAATGTCGGCGGCGAGTTTGGCCGCGTCGCGCTCGGCGGCGGGCGTACGCACGATGGACCAGAACACCGGGCGTTCGGCCGGTTGCAGGGTGGAAAGCGACCAGTCCAGCCAGCGGTCGATACTCGCACGCTGTTTGGGCTCCGACGGATAGAGCGGGCTTGCCGGCGCGTACTCCATCACCAGATAGCGCAGGATCGAGTTCGATTCCCACAGCACGAAATCCCCATCGACCAGCGTCGGAACGCGGCCAGTGGGATTCATTGCCAGATACTCCGGCTCGGTGTTACGCCCGAAGTGCAGGCCCGCGTCGATGCGCTCGTACGGCAGCACGAGTTCGTCGCAACACCACAACAATTTCTGGACGTTGACCGAGTTGGCGCGTCCCCAGATCGTAATCATCCGGCAGATCCTCTTTTCATGGTTGGCAAGCCGCACCTGTGCGCGGCGTTCAACGGGTAACGATACACGATGCAGCCTGTAATTGCGCCTCCATTGGCCGAATGGCCGATGCCGGAAACGCATGCGCGTTGCGTACAATGCTTGCATCCGAACATGACGAGGCACCGCATGGCCCGCATTGTCCCCGACGACTGGAAGAACCTCGCTGCCACCGGCGCCGCCGCGCGCGAACGCGAGACGCTGGCATTGCTGGAAGAGGCGTTGCCCGACGCTTACACCGTCTACCACGGCGTGCACTGGACGCGGCTCAACCAGGGTTTTTCGGTGTTCGGCGAAGCCGACTTTGTGATTGTCGGGCCGTCCGGACGGCTGATGATCGTCGAGCAGAAAACCGGCTTCCTGCGCGAGACGCCCAAAGGGCTCGTCAAGGTCTACCTGCAGACCGAGCGGAATGTGGCGATTGCGCTGGCACGGACTATCGAAAGCATGCATCGGCGTTTTACGGCGGCCTTCGGCGCGGGCACCTATTTCATCGAGGAACTGCTGTACTGTCCGGACCACATCGTCAAAGACACGGCGATTGCCGGAGTGAACCCGGCGCGCATCGTCGACGCTACGCGCAAGGAGCGCCTCGCTGCAATCATCCGCGAGGCGTTGCCGGCCGACGAACCGCGCCTTGCCTGCGCCACCAAGATCCATCACTTTCTCGCGGACGAACTGGCGCTCTCGCCCGATGCCAGTGCGCTGGTCGGTCAGGCGGGTACGCTCGTCACACGTCTGGCCGGTGGTCTGGCCACCTGGGCGCGACGGCTCGAATTCACGCCGTTCCGGCTGCGCGTCGCCGGTACGGCGGGCTCCGGCAAGACGCAACTGGCGGTGCAGGTAATGAAGGACGCGGTGGCGCGTGGACAACAGCCGTTGTACGTGTGCTTCAACCGGCCGCTCGCCGACCACATTGCCCGCGTGGCGCCACCCGAGGCGAAGGTGGCGAACTATCACCAGTTGTGCGACTGGATTGCGCGCGACGCCGGACGCGCGCCCGACTTCCAGTCCGCCGATATCTTCGACCAGCTCGAAAGGCTTTTTGTCGACACGCCGATCGACGCACGCTGGCAGTTCGACGTCTTGATCGTCGACGAAGGCCAGGACTTCCAGCAGCCATGGGTCGCAGCACTCGAACGGCTGCTGCGTCCGGGCGCGGCATGGTGGTGGCTCGAAGACCCGTTGCAAAACCTCTACATGCGCGAGCCGGTCGAGCTGCCCGGCTGGACCACGCTGAAGGAAACCACCAACTACCGCAGCCCGCGCGACATTCTCGACTACCTGCGCGACGTCGTGGGCGCTGAAGTGCCGCTCGCGGCGGGGCTCGCCTCGGGCAATCCGTTCGACGGCTCGGATCTGTCGCTCTCCACTTACGACGAAGCGCACGCGGCCGAGGGCTGCATCGACGCCACCAAGCGCGCGATCACCCAGGCGCTCTCGCTAGGCTTTCGCAAGCAGGACATCGCCGTGCTGTCGTTCCGCGGACGCGAAGGTTCGGTGTTGACCTCGCTGGACCAGCTCGGACCGCATCGGCTGCGCAGCTTTACCGGCAAGTACGATCTGTTCGGTAACCCGGAGTACCGCGAAGGCGACGTGCTGCTGGAGTCGATCTACCGCTTCAAGGGACAATCGGCGCCGTGCGTGATCCTGACCGAGGTCGATTTCGACACCTTCGATGAGCGCAGTGCCCGCAAGCTGTTCGTCGGCGCCACGCGCGCGACGATGAAGCTGATCGTGGTGGCCTCGCAGCGCGCGTCGCGTCATCTGCGGATGGCGGACGGCAAGGATTGAGGAACAGCAAGCAGAGCAGGTCACGACAGAACAAGAAAACAGACGAAAAAGGCCGTTGAAATGCACTACCAGAAAAATGGCGCGCGCTGGATCGCGTGCCTCGCCATGGCGTTAGCCGCGGGCTTCGCCCAGGCCGCCGCGCTCTCGCTCGACGTGACGGGCGCCGCCACTGCAGCGAACGACCCGGCACACCCGGCGCAGCAGGTGTACCACCTGACCGAAGAACAGCTTCTCGCGCTGCCCGCGCATTCGATCACCACGTCGACCTCGTGGACGCCCCGCGCGACCTTCACAGGACCGTTGCTCGCGGATATCCTGAAGCTGGTCGGCACTCACGGCAGCCAGATCGAAGTCCATACGCTCGACGACTACATCGAAACCATACCGGTTTCGGACTGCGCTCGTTACGGCGTGATCGTGGCGTATAGCATGAACGGTAAGCGTCTGAAGGTCAGCGACTTCGGACCGCTGTTTCTCATCTATCCGCGCGACGCCTTTCCAACCGAACTGTCGGGTGCCGACGCGGACTCAAAATTCGTATGGCAAATCAAGGGCTTGATCGTCAAGTGACACCGCATCGGCCGCGCCGCTGGCTGCTGGTGGCAGTCTGGGTCACTGCGCTCGCGGCGCCGGTGGGGGCGATCGGCTACCTGATGTACGCCAATCTGCTCAACCCGCGTTCCACGGAATTGCTGGCCGGCACATACGATGGTTTCTATTGGGACGCCGCACAGCTGCAAATTGCCTACGCGCGCCTCGAAAACCAGCTGCTGCTCTACCGCAACGGCACCGATGCCGATTACCCGCGACTGCAACTGCGCTACGAAGTGCTGCAGTCGAAGCTGCACGTAATGGCCGGCTCGACGCGCATGCTGATCGATCAGGTCGCTTTGCTGCAGCGCCAGGAGGGCGAAATCCAGACGCTCGAGCACACGCTCGACCAGCTCGAGCCCGACATCGCAGCGCTGCCGCAGGATTCCCGCCGAGCTGACCGGATAGTTGCCACGCTGCGAGCGCATTGGCAGGAGGTCAACGATCTGGCCTTGACGCGCCGCTTCGCCGACGTAGCCGACCGCGAAGCGCTGACCCGCGACTTCATCGACAAGCGGCGCATGTTGTTCGCGGCCGGGATCATGCTGGTGCTGCTATCGGCCGCGGCCACCCTGCTGCTCGTGGTGAACGGCCGGCGCCGCAGCCGCCTGATCCGCCAGCAACGCGCGGCGCTCGAAGCCGAGCATCAGGCAACCCGCGCGGCCCGTGAGGCGAGTCTCGCGAAAGACGCTTTTCTCGGCATGATCAGCCACGAACTGCGCACGCCGCTGCACGCGATCGTGTCGTCGATCGAACTGCTTGGCTTTAACTTCCAGTCCGAAGCGGACCGCAAGGTGATCCAGCGGCTGGAAAGCGCGGCGCGCCACCTTGAGGCGCAGATGCGCGACCTCACGGACTACGCGCGCCTCGGCGCCGGCAAGCTCGAATTGCGTTACGAGCAGTTCGAGCCGCGCGAGCTGCTGGCTTCGATCGTCGACGAACATTCGCCGTCTGCGCTCGCACGCGGGCTGACGCTCGCGAGCGAGGCGAGCGGTCTGACCGGGCCGGTCGATTCCGACCCGCACCGGATCCGCCAGATTGTCAGCAACCTGGTGACCAACGCGATTCGCTATACCGAGAAGGGCTCGGTGCGGGTGCGCCTGGTCCAGCGGCTGGCTGTGCTCACTATCGAAGTAAGCGACACGGGGCCAGGTGTGCCGCCCAAGCAACTGCCTCTGATGTTCAAGGAATTTACCCAGCTCGACGGTTCACGCACGCGCCGCTTCGAAGGGGCGGGTATGGGCCTCGCCATCGTGCAGGGGCTGCTGAAGCTGTTCGGCGGCAGCGTCGCTGTGGAGAGCGAAGTAGGCAAGGGCACGACCTTCACGGTCACGATTCCGGTGGGCCCGGTCGAGCCTGCCGCGCAGCCCGACGCGAAGGCGGCCAGCGCCCAGGAAGGCGAGCGCTCGCAAGTGCTGATCGTCGACGACAACGGCCTGATTCGCGAGTCGCTGCTGGAAATGATCGCGCATATGGGCTACGACGCGACGGCCGTCGCGAATGCCAAAGATGCGCTCGCCTGGCTCGACGTGCGCCGCTGCGATGTGATGTTGCTCGATCTGCATATGCCGGATCAGGACGGCTACGCGTTCTTCGCCGAATTCACGGCGCGCGGTGGACCGTCGGCAGGCGCACCGGTGATCGCGATCAGCGCGTATGCACCCGAAGCGCCGCCAACCGACACGGCGCCGTTTTTCGAGTATCTGGTGAAGCCGGTGCACTACGAACAGTTGCGCTCGGCGCTGCAACGCGCGCTGGCGGCGCGTAGTGTGGTCTGAGGGTAGTCTGAGGGCCGAGCGTACATGGTGGCTTGCGCCACCGCGTGCCCGGCCATTCATTCATCCATTCATTCGCCCACGCTTGCCGCCGCTCTCAGGCCCGGTTCAAACGCTTCGAAAGATCGGCCACCAGAATCGCCATCCGCGCCGGCTTCTCATAGCACGCCACGTTGTAATTGCGAATGATCTCGCTGATCTCGGACTCGCTGGCCTTGCCGGTCAGCAGTTCGCCGGTCAGCACGAACACGGGCGCGTCCGGGTTCTCTGAAGCGCGCACAGCGCGAATCGCTGCGGCGGAAGTCTGATTGCCGAATAGCCAGTCGATCACGACACCGTCGAACACCTGCGTCTGCAACTGCTCGACGAACGCGGCCAATCCGTAGATCGCGACAGCGGCGAAGCCGCTGCGATCGAGATAGTCGCGCAAGTTGTCGGCAGAGGACTGGTCGTCGTCGACCACGGCGATCAGCGGTTTGTCGGCTTCCGCGCGGCGCGGATAGATCTCGATCTTGTGGACTTCATAGGCGCTTTGATACAGCGCGCCGTCATGACGCGTGACGCGCCATTGTCCCAGTTTCGAATACGCAATGAACTCGGGCCGGCTGCCGGGTTCGATCGCGGCGCCCACCCAGGCCGTGCAGGCGAGTTCGATGCCGCCGATGGAGAACACCGCCTCCTGGGCGACCGCGCCGACCATGCCCGGGTCGAGCGTTTGCGCGCCGAACAGTTGCGCAGCCGGCTCGCCGAATACCTCGGCGACTTTCTTGATCTGCGATAGGGTCCAGGGGCTATTGCCGCGTAACTTGCGATGCCCTTGTGAAAAACTCAGGTCGAGAATGCGGCACAGTTCCGTGGTCTGTTGCCGCTTTCCAATGCCGTGACGGCTCATCAACTCGCGCACGCGTTCCGCGACTGCGATGGAGTCAGGTGAGGTTGCTTCGTTGGCCATGCTGCGTGGAAGTCCGTCTTTATAAATAGTATCGGGTGAAGGACGCGTGAGGCTTGACGGCGATGGGTTGCATCACCTTCTTTGCGAGCCGACCGGCCACGCATGGGAGAGCAAATGTACAGCAAAAAAACGCGGCGTTGCTGCTTTTGTGCAGCAGCCACGAAACTGCCTGAGTTTGTCTCCGGGATTTCTCAGTCAAGGACAGGCCGGCCCATTCAGGACGGCGTCTGCCCGATGCGTCTTGCGTATTTTAGCGAGGAAACCCCGTGCCACATGTAATGAAATGTGATCCGATTGTGGCGTGCGTCGATGATCGCCGTGTGAATGGGCGTATGAATCGATGTATAGGTCGCCGCACGAATTTGCGCGGCTTCGTCCGACGATATTCTGCGTTCAATAATCCGCAATAATGAGGTCCATTGATTCATTCTGTGACTACCGTCCTATCCATCCCGACGCTATCTCAACGCCATTCATGAAAGACAACAAAACCCTGCGCCATACCGGCGTGCCGTACTACTCGCAATGGGGCAGCCCCGAATGGGTGCGCCCGATCGTCGAAGAAGACGCCGATCCCTGCGACGACCCTGCATGGCAACGCAGTGGCTTCACCGAGCGCGAGCATTACCGTTTCTGGGCGCAACGTCTGTGCGGCCTGACGTGTCTCGAGTCCGCCCTGGACTTCTGGGATATCGGGCATGCGCCGCGTGCCGCGCTGCTTGACGAGGCATTGCGCCACGAGGTGTACCGGATGCGCGAAGACGGTGGTGTCGATGGCCTGATTTACCGGCCGTTCGCCAGTTGGGCCGAGCAGGCCTTTGGTTTGCAAGTCGAGGTATTGCCCGAAGCTACGCTCGAGGAGATCGCGGCGCGCATCGATACCGGGACGATGGCGATCATTTCGGTGAGCCCGGAGATCCGTCGCCCGCATGAGCCGAATGCGCAGCGCGGCGGTCATCTGATCCTGCTGCATGGACGCGACCCCGACGGCGTCTGGTTTCACAATCCATCCGGTATCGCGCCGTATCAGAGCGATGTGTATATGCCGTTCGGAACGGTTGCTCGCTTTTACGCGGGGCGCGGTTTGACGCTTACGCGTCCCGCCAACCACCAGGTAGCCAGCTAACGGGCCCGTGGTCCGGTCACGGTCGCCGCGTCGTTACTCAGTTTCCGGGTCCGTTTTCTGCTGAAGAAACAGGCGGGTGGCAGGCTGCCGCGCAGCTGATCAGCGCTGCGGGGTGGAGTGGGGACGCTGGACGAGATGCTCCTGCAGACCTTCTTCGTGGCCGGCCGCCAGCATCACCTGATACAGGCTGTGCCGTTCGGAAGAACGCCACATGAGGCGAGCGACGCGGCTTAGGGTCGCCCGCAGCGACGGCGCCGGCCCGCGAGTGGTAGCAGGAACGGCGCGGGACGAAATGGATCGGCTGGACATCGCGGCACCTGTCAAGGGATGAAGTAAGGGTTAATACCTAAGTGTTTCCCATTGTAGGTGCGTCAAAAAGGATAGTGTGCGGTGCAGCAAAATTCTTTCCTTTCCGTTCGTACCGTCCTGGGCGAGCCTGTATCGGGCTTGGGCTGACTTGATAACCGGAGCGGATATGAATCGATACAGAGCCTTGCTTGCAGCCAGCCTGACCGCGCTGGTAGCTGTCAGCGGAGCGCATGCAGCTTCGCAGGATGAACAGGAAAAGGCCTGCCGTGGCGATGCGATGCATTTTTGCAGTGCGGAAATTCCTAACAAGCAGAAGATCACCGCCTGCATGAAGCAGCACGTCAGCGAACTGAGTCCTCCCTGCCGGGCAATGTTCAAGGAAGGAGATCATTCCTCCGGCAACTCGGGGAATTCCGGCGGCGCTTCCTCGGCGCAATAGTCGTTCGAACGGTCGAGCGAGCGCGCAGTGAAGCTCACTTTGGGGCGATATCGCGGCGCACGCGCATGATGTGCTGCTCGACGTAGAACGCCGCAGCGTCCGCGTCGCCGCCGACGATCGCCTCGTAGATCATCCGGTGTTCGGATACGTACAGGCGTATCCGGCCGGCGTCGTAGATGCCGTCGTCCTTGAGCCGCTTCCAGAGCGGCTGATCCATCGTTTTCGCCACTTCCTCGGCGATTTTCACCAGCAGCGCATCGCCGGCCATCATCGCCAGTTGCCGGTGAAACAGGCGGTCGCTGTTATTCCACAACACACGCTGCGCCGGATCGGTGATGTCAGCAATCGAATCCATCTGCGCAAGATAGTGCTCGGCCAACTCGTCGCGCTGGGCGCGCGCCGCGGCGCGCCGGGCGATCGCCGGTTCGAGGATCAGACGCACATCGAGCGTCGAGGTTGGGCTGGCATCCGGATCGGCCAGCGACGCGGCGTCTGGCGGCACCGCCGCGAGACGCTGCAACGCATCGGCGCAGACATAGGTGCCCGAGTTGCGGCGCGTGACCACGAGCGCTTCGTTTTGCAACGCGCCGATCGCCTCGCGCACGGCCGGGCGTCCCACGCCAAAACGCGCTGCCAGTTCCCGCTCCGACGGCAGGCGTGACTCGACGGCGAACTGCCCGCTGCGGATCTCCGCGCGGATGCGCTCGGAGACCTGCTCGTAGATCTGCTTTGGGCGGAACGTGCTATCCATAGCGAGGGCGGAGTTGACCATGAGCGCCTGTCTGTTCGCGGGTTCGTCGTGGATCGGCGGGAGCGAGGAAGTTTCAAACGTTACGTTCGCCCGTGATCCCGATTCCAACCAGTTTAGCGCAATGATTTTGAAATTGGTTGATGGAAAACCAAAGCTGGTCTACATTTTGATCCAGTATAAGACTGACGGAGACAACGGGATGGTTCACAGCGAGGCATTTTCGGCCTTTGGGTCGCACGCGCGAGAGGGTTGCCAGGCGTCATGAAACTGAATCGCGTTATCAGCACGGTCGAAGTGCATACGGGCGGCGAACCGTTTCGGATCGTCACCAGCGGACTACCCAGATTTCCCGGCAAGACGATTGTCGAGCGGCGCACCTGGCTCAAGGAACATCACGATCACCTGCGCCGCGCGCTAATGCTCGAGCCGCGCGGCCATGCCGACATGTACGGCGGCTATCTGACCGAACCGGTCAGCGAGGGCGCCGACTTTGGCATCATCTTCGTGCACAACGAGGGCTATAGCGACCATTGCGGTCATGGCGTGATCGCGTTGGCAACGGCGGCGGTGGCGCTCGGCTGGGTCGAGCGTACTGAACCCGAAACGCGCGTGGGTATCGACGCGCCGTGCGGCTTCATCGAGGCCTTCGTCAAATGGGACGGCGACCACGCCGGCAGCGTGCGCTTCGTCAATGTGCCTTCGTTTATCTGGCAGCGCGATGTGACGGTGAATACGCCGGGCTTTGGCGCCGTGACGGGCGATATCGTCTTCGGCGGCGCGTTCTATTTCTACACGTCCGGCAAACCGTTCGATCTGAACGTGCGCGAAGCGGACGTGGACCGCCTGATCCAGTTCGGCGCCGAAGTAAAGCGCGCGGCCAACGAGGCGTTCAAGGTCGTCCATCCGCACATCCCCGAAATCAACCATATTTACGGCACGATTATCGACAACGCGCCCCGTCACACAGGCTCGACGCAGGCCAATTGCTGCGTCTTCGCCGACCGCGAGGTGGACCGCTCGCCGACCGGTTCGGGCACCGCGGGACGCGTGGCGCAACTGTATCTGCGTGGCGAACTGGGGCGCGACGAAACGCTCGTCAATGAATCGTTGATCGGCACGATTTTTCGGGGCCGGGTGTTGTCCGAAACGAAACTCGAGCGCTTCGATGCCGTGATTCCGGAAATCGAGGGCGACGCGCATATCTGCGGCTTCGCTAACTGGATCGTCGACGAACGCGATCCGCTGACGTATGGCTTTCTCGTGCGCTAAACCGCGCACGCCGATGGAGAAACCGCTGACATGACGCACCCGGCTACACCGATTTTCGACGCTGCCGCCACTGCGCGGCTCACGCCCTACGCCGAACTCGTGGAGGCGCTGAAAACGGCGTCCGTCGATTACGCGCAACAACGCATCGCGAGCCCGGAGCGGCTCGTCGTGCCGCTCAACGAGGGCGGGATAATGCTGTCGATGCCCGCCACGGCGCCGGACCTCGGCATCCACAAGCTCGTCAACGTGTGTCCGGCCAATGGCCCGCGCGGCTTGCCGACGATTCACGGCAAGGTGATGGCCTTCGACGCGGACACTGGCGAGACACTCTTTATCCTCGACGGGCCGACCGTAACGGGCCGGCGCACCGCGGCGATGTCGATGCTCGGCGTGCAGACCTTCAATGGTGGCGCATCAAGTGCCTCCGGCCGCCCGGCACCGCAAGAATTTCTGCTGATCGGCACCGGCACGCAGTCCGCCAACCACGTGGAGGCGATCGGCGAACTGTTTCCCGATGCGCGCATATGGGTGAAGGGCAGTGCACCGGCGAAGGCGCAGGCGTTTTGCGACGCGCAGCGCGGCAAGGCGCGCGATCTGCAGCCACTGGCAGGTCCCGACGTACCCGCGTCCGTTGATGTCGTGATTGCCCTCACGACCAGCCGGCAAGCGGTCTACGACGAAGCGCCGCGCGCCGAACGCCTGGTGATCGGCGTGGGCGCGTTCACCCCCACGATGCTCGAGATCGGTTCACGCACCGTGCACGGCAGCGCGCTGTTCGTCGACGACCTGGCCGGCGCTCGCCACGAAGCGGGCGACTTCATTCAGGCAGGAGTGGACTGGGCAAAGGTGACGGGTATCGCCGCGCTGATGGACGGCAGCACGCCGCGGCCGACGGGCAGCACGCCCGTGCTATTCAAGAGCGTCGGCTGTGCGGCATGGGACCTGGGCGCCTGCCGGGTGGCGCGCGCAGCGTTGCAGCGCAACTGAATCTGCGAGAAAAGTCACGGCGAAGTCAAAAGCGAAGTTGCATCTTTTCTACACTGTCATCGCCGCGTCGCGTGCAAACAATCCAAAAACGTTGCACCATAGGCGTTTGCCAGAAAATGCCGGGTCACCGGCATTTTGCCCTTCGTTCGACGCCCTTCATGACGGTGACATCGCGCTATGATTACCCAACACGCTTCTGCCACCCCTGACTTGCCGCTCGACATGATCATCTTCGGCGGTACGGGTGACCTGTCGTTTCGCAAGCTCCTCCCCGCGCTTTACATGGCGCATCTGCACTGCAATCTGCCGCCGGAAACGCGCATTCTCACGATTGGCCGAAAGCCGTGGTCGCGCGAGGAATACATCAACGAATTCATGGAATTGAAGGCCAAGCCCTTCATCGAAAAGAAAGCTTTCGATGCGGCCGCGTGGGACAAATTCCTGGCGTTGTTCGAGTATGTGCGCATGGACGTCGATTCGGTCGAGGACTATCAGCGGCTGAAAGATGCATCGCGCCCCGGCGTGCGACGGGTGTTCTATCTCGCGACTTCGCCGGATCTGTTCACGAACATTTGCGACAACCTCTCGGCCGCGGGTCTCGTCGACGAGTACTCGCGCGTGGTGCTGGAAAAGCCGCTCGGTCACGATCTCGCGTCGGCGCAGGAAATCAACACTGCGGTCGGCCAGCATTTCAACGAAGCGCAGATCTACCGGATCGACCATTACCTCGGTAAGGAAACCGTGCAGAACCTGATGGTGCTGCGCTTCGGCAATGCGATTTTCGGCCCGCTCTGGCAGGCGCCGTATATCAAGAGCGTGCAGATCACGGTGGCGGAAACCGTCGGCGTAGGTAGCCGCGCGGGCTTCTACGACAAGACCGGCGCCTTGCGCGACATGGTGCAGAACCACTTGTTGCAACTGCTGTGTATCGTCGCGATGGAGCCGCCCGTGTCGCTCGATCCGGATGCCGTGCGCGACGAAAAGCTCAAGGTGCTGCGCTCGCTGCGTCCGATGACGCCGGACGATATCGCACGCGACACCGTGCGCGGACAGTACACTGCAGGTGCCGTGGACGGCGAGGCGGTCAAGGGCTACCTCGAAGAAGACAACGTGCCGGCAACGAGCCGTGCAGAAACCTTCGTTGCGTTGCGCGCCCAGATCAACAACTGGCGCTGGGCCAACGTGCCGTTTTATCTGCGTACCGGCAAGCGCATGCAGAAGAAGGTATCGGAGATCGTGATCGAGTTCTCCGAACTGCCGTTCTCGATCATTCCGAGCGGTCCGCATCACTACGGCAATCGTCTCGTGATCCAGTTGCAGCCGGAAGAATCGATTCAGTTGCAGATGCTCGCGAAAGAGCCGGGCAGCGGCATGCACATGCTGCCGGTGAATCTGAATCTCGATCTGCAGGAGGCTTTCACCGAGCGTCGTGCGGAAGCTTATGAGCGACTGCTGATCGACGTGATTCGCGGACGCCTCACCCACTTCATGCGTCGCGACGAACTGGAAGCGGCATGGGCGTGGGCGGAGCCGATTCTGGACGGCTGGAAGAGTTCGGGCGAGCGGCCGCGCGGTTATTCCGCCGGCACGTTTGGTCCGGCTGCCGCCACGGCCTTGATGGCGCGCGACAATGCCGTGTGGGCGGAAGAGTCGCAGTAAGCGGTTTAATCGTGCATAGGGACGGCGCAGGTCGCTGTCCCATTACGATTGATTGCGCTTAATACCGCGTGCTCGCCTTCGCGGCGATCGCCGCAGCCGCTGCACGCGTCTCCACATGCAGCTTGCCGAATACATGTTCCAGGTGCTTGTTGACGGTGCGCGGCGCCATCCCCAGGATGTCGCCGATATCGCGGTTGGTCTTGCCGCGCGACAGCCATAGCAGCACTTCCGCTTCACGAGTCGTCAGGCTGAATTGGGCCGCGAGCGCGGTGGTGTGTGCTGCATCGTCGAATTCCTCGAGCAGGATGACCCAGTCGCCGCGCGTGGCCCGGCCCAACACCCTTACGACGCGGCGCACGCCGCCCGCGGCCGTTTCGAACGCCGCTTGCAGATCGCAACCGGCCTCGATCCAGCGCGTCAGCCATTGGGCCAGCACGGACGGCAGACGCGGGCCGGACTCGGCCAGCGGATCCGGCAACTCTGCTGAACGGGCTGTCATAGCGTCCGCGCCGTCTGTCACTTCCGAGATATCCGCACCGCTCGACGCATACTGAGCAAGCCGTTGCCGGGCAAGGTCGCTTTGCCATTTGATCTCGCCTCTCGCAGCGGCGATCAGCGCGGCACGCATGCCGATCTCGAGCACCATGTCGGCCTGCCGTTGCAGGCGCGAACGCTGGACGTGGGCGGCGATTCGCGCGCTGACCTCGCTTGGCTTCACCGGCTTCGTCACATAGTCGATTCCTCCCACCCGGAAGCCCTGCACGACATGCTCGCTGTCCGTCAGCGCGGTCATAAAGATGACCGGCAGGTGGCGGTTGCGCGGATCGGCCTTGATGTGCAGACAGGTCTCGAAGCCATCCATGCCTGGCATCAGCGCGTCGAGCAGCACGGCGTCAGGCGTGATGCGTGCGAGGCGTTGCAGCGCGGATTGTCCGTCGAGCGCCACCAGTACGGCGTAGCCTGCCGCCTGCAGCGTGTCCGACAGCAGGGCAAGGTTATCCGGCGTGTCGTCGACGATCAGCACGACCGGTTTGCCATCGGGCAGCTCGGGTTGCGTTTCGGGTGGCAGAAGCAGGGATTCGTCATGCATCGGGATTGACCTGCTGGGTGGGCGCGAGCAACTGCGCGAGTTCAGTCAGCCGGAAGCGGCGCGCGAGGACACGCAGCGGTTCCAGCAGGGGGGCGAGCTCTGGCGCGCCGTGCTCGGCAGCGTCCAGTTGTTCGATGAAGCCTTGCACGTAGCCCATCTCCAGTTGCGTGTGCAACTTCTCTCGCAAGCTGGCCGGCAGGCTCGTCGATACGTCGAGTAGCGCAGCCTCAGCCGGAGGGGCCGGCTCGACGGTTTCGGCAATCCATTGCAGCTGCAGCAGCGCGGCCATTTTGTCGAGCAGCAGTGGCAGATGTAACGGCTTGGCCAGGTAGTCGTCGCAACCGGCCGCTGCACCTTTTTCGCGGTCGTCGGCGAAGGCGTTGGCCGACAGGATCAGGATGGGCGCGCTCGACAACTGGTTGTCGCGAATCAGCCGGCTTGCCTCGAAGCCGTCCATGGCCGGCATCGAGACGTCCATCACGATGAGATCGGCCGAGCCGGTGCCCAGCCATTGCAATGCCTCCGGTCCGCTGGCGGCTTCGACCACCGTAAAACCGAGGGGAGAGAGCGTCTGCGTGACGATGCGCCGCTGCTCGGCGAGATCGTCGACTACCAGCACTGTGAGGCGTGGCCCGCAATAGCCCTTCAGGTGCCGGGGGTTGCTGGCCAACACCTGGGGCGCGCGCACTTCGGGGGCGAACAGCTTGACGATAAAGCGCGTGCCCTTGCCGACTTCGCTCTCTACCTGAAGATTGCCGCCCATCAGTTCGGTCAGCAAACGGCAGATCGTCAGACCGAGTCCGGCGCCATGGTCGTGTTCGCGCGCCGCCGCGCCGCGCTCGAACGGCAGGAACAGCCGCTCCAGTTCCGTGGCCGGCATGCCCGGGCCGGTGTCGGTAATCTCGAACGTGATGGTCTCCCACGCATACCCGGCGCGCACCTTGACCGAGCCGCTTGAAGTAAAGCGGATCGCATTGCCAATCAGATTGATGAGAATCTGCCGGGCCCGTTTTTCGTCAATGCGCACCACGTCCGGAATGCGGCCACTAGTCTGGAAGTCGAATTGCAGTCCCTTGTCGGTCGCCTGCGGTTCGAGCATCGCCGAGAGCTGCGTGACGAATTCCGGCAGCGAAATCTCGGTCACGTGCAACTGCAGTTTGCCTGCCTCGATGCGGGCCACGTCCAGCAAGCCGTCTACCAACGCCAGCAAGTGCTCGCCGCTGCGATAGATGGTCGCCACTGCGTTGCGTCGAGCCGGCGGCAATTCATCGGTGCCTTGCAGCAGCAGTTGCGCGTAGCCGAGGATGCTGTTGAGCGGCGTGCGCAGCTCGTGGCTCAGGCCCGTCACATAGCGGCTTTTTGCGCGGTTCGCCGACTCGGCTGCAGCGCTCGCCGCCTGCAGCGCCGCGTCGGTCTTCTGGTGGGCTTCGATTTCCTGCATCAGAAGTTCGGCTTGCCGCTGCGATTCCTCCTGGGTGACCTTGCGGTTTTCATTGGCGAGCACCAGCCACCAGGCCGCAATGCAGCCGACCAGCGCGAGCGCGAAAAACGCCTTTAGATACCCTTGCAGCAGCACGTCGTGGATCGCGGTGTCGAGATCGGGGAGGGTCCTTATGCTCTGGTACCACTGTGCGGCGAGCACGCCACCAAGCAACGCCAGCACGACAATCAGGAGTCCGGCATACTGCGCGAGCCGCAGGCCCGCGGGTCCCAGCTTCAGACGTGGAAACAGCGTGCTCATCGACTTGCCGAACTGTGCGGGGAGTCGCGCGTGCGGCTTGCAGGAGTCGTTGCAGCGCGAGTCGAGCGAGCAGCATAGCGAGCAGATCGAACCCGCATAAGCCGGGCAGTGCGCCATGTCTTCGCGCTCGAAGGTGTTTTCGCAGATCACGCAGCGCAGGACCGCGCCCTGTTCGAGGTCGCGCCCATCGCGCGCCAGATAGAAGCGCCCGCGTGTGGCGATGGCAAGCAACGGAGCGCAAATGAAGGCAACCAGCAGCGCGATAAACGACGACAGCGCTTCCGCGCTCGCGCCGAACACGCCCGCGTGGGAGAGCGCGGCGACGGCCGCGGCAATCAGCATGGCGCCGACGCCAACGGGATTCACGTCGTAAAGATGCGCCCGCTTGAACTCGACATAGGGTGGGCTGTAACCGAGCGGCTTGTTGATCACGAGGTCGCCGACCACCGCGCCGATCCAGGCAATCGCCACGTTGGCATACAGCGCGAGCACTTTGCTGATGGCTTCGAACACGCCCATTTCGACGAGCAGCAGCGCGATCAGCACATTGAAGATGAGCCAGACCACGCGCCCCGGGTGGCTGTGCGTAAGCCGCGCGAAGAAATTCGACCACGCGAGCGAACCGGCGTACGCGTTGGTGACATTGATTTTCAGCTGCGACACGATCACAAACAGCGTCATCGCGGCGAGCGCTCCTTCGGGCGAGCGGAACACATAGTGATACGCGACCAGATACATCTGGGTCGGTTCGACCGCCTTGACCGGATCGATCTCGTGCTGAATGGCGAGAAAGGCAAGGAACGCCCCGCCGAGCATTTTCAGCGCGCCCGGCACGATCCAACCCGGGCCGGCCGAGATCAGGGCGACCCACCAGCGTACGCGGTTGGCGTGGCTGCGCGGGGGCAGGAAACGCAGGTAATCGACCTGTTCGCCGATCTGCACGATCAACGAAAACACCACCGTGCAGCCGGCGCCGAATGCGACCAGGTTGAACTCGTGGCCGTCGCCCGAGAGACCGCCGAAGGTGACCCACTCGGCGAGCACGTGCGGCTCGCGCCACAGCACCACGGCGTACGGTACCACCAGCAGCACGAGCCACAGCGGCTGGGTCCAGCCCTGTAGCCGGTTAATGAAAGTAATGCCGAAGGTGACCACCGGAATGATCACCAGCGCACTGATGACGTAGGCGACCGAAAGCGGGATCTTCAGATACAACTCGAGCGCGAGCGACATGATCGCCGCTTCGAGCGCGAAAAATACGAACGTGAAGATCGCGTAGATCAGCGACGTCAGCGTCGAACCCATGTAGCCGAAACCGGCGCCGCGCGTGAGCAGATCCATGTCGACGCCGTAGCGCGCCGCGTAGTAGGCGATCGGTATACCGGTCAAAAACACCAGCACCGAGACGGCGAGAATCGCGTAGACCGCATTGGTGAAACCGTAGTTGACCACCAGCGAGCCGCCGATCGCCTCGAGCACGAGGAACGACACCGCCCCTAAAGCCGTGTTGGCGACGCGGAATTCGGACCAGCGCCGGAATGTGCGCGGCGTGAAGCGCAGCGCGTAGTCCTCGAGCGTCTCGTCACCGACCCACGCGTTGTAGTCGCGGCGGATCTTCACGATGCGCTGCGTGCCGCTCGGCTGCGGGCGCGATGCCCCAGCTTGGGTGGCCGGATTGGCGGAGCGAGGCGGCGGTGGTTCCGTTTGGTGCATCGGGGCCTTTCGTGGAGCGGTTCGGAGCGCTGGCCGTGCGTCCACGCAAATAGCATTCCATTCCCGGCCCCTACGCCGGCAGCGACCCGTAGTCGCCGCGATTATAGAGAGCGCATTTTCGGCGCGCCCTACGTCAACTGACGTATTTGGATCCGCAAATTGGCTACCTACCTTTCGTTGCGTCGACCCCGCCAGCCCGGTTACCAGGTTTTCCAGAGCGGGTCGCCCGACCATGACGACAAGGAGAATTCGATGTCACACGACGATCAGAACGAGCAAGGCCAGCCTTCGGCGCTCCGGCGCAAACTCCTGATGGGTCTCGCTGCCGCGCCCGCGCTGGCCATGTCCGGCATCGCGCGGGCCCAGCAGTTTCCGACCGCGAAGGTTAATACCACGCACCTCGCCGTGACCGATACTGAAGTGACGGTCGGCCAGTTGCACTCGGCGACCGGCACGATGGCAATCTCCGAAACCGGTTCGATCCAGGCCGAACGGCTCGCGATCGAGCAGATCAACGCGGCCGGCGGCATTCTCGGCCGCCAGATCAAGATCATTCAGGAGGACGGCGCTTCCGACTGGCCGACCTTCGCCGAAAAGTCGAAGAAGCTGCTCGAAAACGATCACGTGGCGGCTGTGTTCGGCTGCTGGACCTCGGCGTCGCGCAAGGCGGTGTTGCCGATCTTCGAGCGCGACAACGGCCTGCTGTATTACCCGACCTTCTACGAAGGCCTGGAACAGTCGCACAACGTGTTCTATACCGGCCAGGAAGCGACCCAGCAGATTCTGTGGGGACTGAACTGGGCGAACCAGACGAAGAAGGCGAAGAGCTACTTCCTGATCGGTTCGGACTACATCTGGCCGCGCACGTCGAACAAGATCGCGCGCAAGCATATCGAGCAGCATCTGACCGATTGCAAGGTGGTGGGCGAAGAGTATTACCCGCTCGGCACTACCAATTTCAACTCGCTCATCAACAAGATCAAGATCGCCAGGCCCGATTGCATCTACGCAATCATCGTCGGCGGTTCGAATGTGGCCTTCTACAAGCAACTGAAGGCGGCCGGCATCACGGCTGACAAGCAGTTCCTGCTGACCATCTCGGTGACCGAGGATGAAGTGCTCGGCATCGGCGGCGAGAACGTGGCGGGCTTCTACTCGGCCATGAAGTATTTCGAATCGCTCGACAACGACAACAACAAGAAATTCGTCGCCGCGTTCAAGGCGAAATATGGACCGAAGTCGGTGATCGGGGACGTCACGCAGGCCGCGTATCTCGGGCCATGGTTATGGAAAGCGGCGGTGGAGAAGGCCGGCAGCTTCGACGTCGACAAGGTCGTCGCCGCGTCGCCGGGTATCGAGCTGAAGACCGCGCCGGAAGGCTACGTGAAGATCCACGCGAATCACCACTTGTGGAGCCGCACGCGCATCGGCGAGGCGCAGGCCGACGGCCAGTTCAAGGTGGTGGCCGAGTCGCCGACGCTGATCGAGCCGAATCCGTTCCCGAAGGGTTACCAGTAAGCAACAAGCGGCGCTCAGGCAGCAGGCGCGCCATGCCGGCGCGCGCCGATCATTTCGAGGAGAGACGCATGTCGGCTTCGGACATTCTTAACATCACCTTGATGCAGGGCTTTGCGGGTTTGAGCCTGTTCAGCGTGCTGCTGTTGATGGGGCTCGGGCTGGCGGTGATTTTCGGCCAGATGGGTGTCATCAACATGGCCCACGGCGAGTTCATGACGATCGGTGCGTACACGATCTACATGTTCTCGCAGCTGGCTGACAACTACTGGCACGGGTTCGCGCCAATCTACTTTCCGCTTGCGATCTGCGCGGCTTTCGCGCTTGCCTTTGCGGCCGGCTGGGTGGCGGAGTGGGCGTTGATCCGCCATCTGTACCGCCGTCCGCTCGACACGCTGCTCGCGACCTGGGGTTTGAGCCTCGGGATGCAGCAGGTGTTCCGCTCGGTGTTCGGCCCGAAGGAGGTGAGCCCGACACTGCCGGACTGGCTGATGGGCTCCTGGTCGCCGAAGCAAGGTCTCGATATCCCGATCAACGGTTTGTTCGTGATGAGTCTCGCGGTGGTGATGACCGGCGGCGTGCTGCTGGCGCTGTATCGCTCGCGCTGGGGGTTGCGGGTACGCGCCACCGTCGCAAACCGTCAGATGGCGAACGCGGCCGGCATCGATACGCGCAGGACCGACCGGCTGACCTTCGCGATCGGTTGCGGCATGGCGGGTGTGGCCGGCGCCGCGTTCACCGCGATCGGCTCGACGGGACCGACCAGCGGCTCGCTTTATATCGTCGATTCGTTCCTGGTCGTGACGTTCGGCGGCGCGGCCAGTCTGCTAGGCACGGTTGCCTCAGCGTTTGGCATTGCTCAGATGCAGTCGATCAGCGAGTTCTTCATGACCGGCTCGTCGGCCCGCGTGGTGACGCTGTTGACCATTGTCATCGTGCTGATGTTGCGCCCGCAGGGTCTCTTCGCTTCAAAGGTGCGCCGTGTCTGACGAGCGAAGCAAGACACTCGTGGGTGGGCGGCCGCGCATTGTGCCGCAGCGTGTTTCGCGCACACCGCAAAGACGTCCTTTCAATCGATTCAGCCCGGAGAAATGCGTATGGACCCGCTGAACCCTTCCGCCGCCGCCTCTGCCACGCCGCCCGCTAGCGCTGGCGAGGCCACTCGCAGCGGCCTGCGGCCCACACTGCTGCGCTGGTTCACGACCGATGGCTACGGCAGCATCATCGTGCTGGCACTGCTGATTCTCGTGGTGTTTCCGCTCGCGCTCGATGCGTTCCGTCTCAACCTGATGGGCAAGTATCTGACCTACGCGTTCGTCGCCGTCGGCCTCGTGATGGCGTGGGGCTACGGCGGCGTGCTGAGCCTGGGGCAGGGGGTGTTCTTCGGCCTCGGCGGTTACTGCATGGCGATGTTCCTGAAGCTCGAAGCATCGGACCCGATCAGCACGAAGATCCAGTCGACGCCAGGCATTCCTGACTTCATGGACTGGAACCAGATCACGGCGCTGCCGGTCTGGTGGAGGCCGTTTCATTCGCTGCCGTTCGCGCTTGCCGCGGTGGTGGTCGTGCCCTGCGCGCTGGCGTTCGTCGTCAGCTTCGCAATGTTCAAGCGGCGCGTGGGCGGCGTCTACTTCGCCATCATCACGCAGGCGGTGGCGCTGATTCTCTCGGTGCTCATCATCGGCCAGCAAGGCTACACCGGCGGCGTGAACGGCATCACCGACCTGCGCACGCTGCTTGGCTGGGACATTCGCGGCGACGGCGCCAAGCTGATCCTGTACTTCCTGAATGCTGTCCTGTTGCTTGTGGCGATTCTTTGCTGCCGGCTGATCCAGCGCAGCAAGCTCGGCACCTTGCTGCTCGCCATGCGCGACAAGGAAGACCGGGTGCGTTTCTCGGGCTATGACGTCGCCATGTTCAAGGTCTTCGCGTTCTGTGTCGCGGCGGTGCTGGCGGCCATCGGCGGCGCGATGTTCACGTTGCAGGTCGGCTTCATGTCGCCGTCGTTCGTGGGAATCGTGCCGTCCATCGAGATGGTGATCTACGCGGCGGTGGGCGGACGCATGTCGCTGGTGGGCGCGGTCTATGGCGCGGTGCTCGTCAATCTCGGCAAGACCTGGTTCTCCGAAAGTTTTCCGAACCTGTGGCTGTTCCTGATGGCCGCGCTCTTTATCGGCGTCGTGATGGCGTTTCCGAACGGCCTCGCCGGTCTCTACGACAGCCATGTGAAGCCCTGGCTGCTGCGCCGCGCCTTGCGGAGGACGATATGAGCAATACCGATTTCGTGCTGGCGGTCGAGGGGTTGAGCGTGTCGTTCGACGGCTTCAAGGCGATCGATTCGCTGAACCTCTATGTCGACCGTGGCGAGTTGCGCGTGGTGATCGGCCCGAACGGCGCAGGCAAGACGACACTGCTCGATCTGATCTGCGGCAAGACACGGGCTAGCGAAGGCAGCATCAAGTTTCGCAACGAGGAGATGACGCGGCTGCCGGAATTTCGGCGCGTACGCAAAGGGATTGGCCGCAAGTTCCAGACGCCGTCGATCTACGAGAACCTCACTGTGTTCCAGAACCTCGAAGTGTCGTTTCCGCGTGGGCGGGGTGTGTTCGGCGCGCTCGCGTTTCGCCGCACCAGCGATGTGCTCGACCGCGTACGCGACGTGGCCGCCGAGATTGGTCTTGCCGCCCAGCTCGATCTCGAGGCCGGCCTGCTGTCGCACGGGCAGAAACAGTGGCTCGAAATCGGCATGTTGCTGATGCAGGAGCCGGAACTGCTGATGCTCGACGAACCGATTGCCGGCATGAGCTTGCGCGAGCGCGAGGTGACTGCTGAGCTGTTGAAGCGGATCTGCCAGAACCGCTCGATGATCGTGATCGAACACGACATGGCGTTCGTCGAGCAGATCGCGCACAAGGTCACCGTGATGCACCAGGGGAAGATCCTCGCGGAAGGGGCGATGGAGCAGGTGCAGGCCGATCCGCGGGTGATCGATGTTTATCTCGGGCACTAGGTTGATCACGGAATCAGGCATCGAACCCGCCATTGAATTCAGCTGTGAGACCAGCGAATGAGGAGCCCAGCATGTTGAATGTCGACGACGTATTTGTCAGTTACGGCCAGAGCGAAGCGCTGCATGGAATCAGTTTCCAGGCGGCTAAAAACGAAACCGTGGCGATCATGGGACGCAACGGCATGGGCAAGACCACGCTGTTCAAGTCGCTGATCGGCATCTTGCCGCTCAAAGGCGGTGCAGTGCGCGTGGATGGCGCAGATGTGTCGCACGACGAAAGTTTCCGGCGCGTCGCCAAGGGTATCGCGTACGTGCCGCAAGGGCGGCAGATTTTCGCCACGCTCACGGTGGAGGAAAACATCCAGACGGGCCTGGAAAACGCCCGCGACAGGCGCATCCCCGAAGAGATCTACGCGCTGTTTCCAGTGCTGTACGACATGCGCGCGCGCAAGGGCGGCAACCTGTCCGGCGGCCAGCAGCAACAGTTGGCTATCGCCCGTGCACTGGTTACACAACCCAAGGTGCTGCTGCTCGATGAGCCGACCGAAGGGATCCAGCCGTCGATCATCAAGGACATCGCCAAAGCGTTGAACGAGATTCGCAAGCTGCGCGATATCACGATCGTGGTGTCGGAGCAGGTGTTGAGTTTCGCGCTCGATGTCGCCGACCGGTTGTTCGTCATCGAAGGCGGGCGTCTGGTGCACGAGAGCCCGCGCAGCGCCGCCGACACCGCGAAGATTCGCGAGTACCTGTCGGTGTAAACCGGCTGTCCGTCATTTCCAAAAGGAGGATTTGCAATGGCTGAAACGCTAATCAAGGTCGACCTGAACCAGTCGGCCTACGAGAACGAGAACATCCACAACCGCTGGCATCCGGACATTCCGATGGCCTGCTGGGTCAACCCGGGCGATGACTTTATCCTCGAGACCTACGACTGGACCGGCGGCTTCGTCAAGAACAACGACAGCGCCGACGACGTGCGCGACATCGACCTGTCGATCGTGCACTTTCTGAGCGGCCCGGTGGGCGTGAAGGGCGCTGAGCCAGGCGATCTGCTGGTCGTGGATCTGCTGGATATCGGTGCGAAGCAGGAGAGCCAGTGGGGTTTCAACGGCTTTTTTTCGAAGAAAAATGGCGGTGGCTTCCTGACCGATCACTTTCCGCTCGCGCAGAAATCGATCTGGGATTTTCATGGCCTGTACACCAGTTCCAGGCACATCCCGGGCGTGAACTTCGCCGGTCTGATCCATCCGGGGCTGATCGGCTGCCTGCCTGATCCGGCGATGCTCGCGACGTGGAACGAGCGCGAAGCGGCTTTGATCGCCACTGATCCCGAGCGCGTGCCCGGCCTTGCCAATCCGCCGTTCGCCTCGACCGCGCATATGGGGCGGCTTGCCGGCGACGCGCATGCCAAGGCCGCGGCCGAAGGCGCCCGCACGGTGCCGCCACGCGAGCATGGCGGCAACTGCGACATCAAGGACCTGTCGCGCGGCTCCAAGGTGTACTTCCCGGTGTATGTGGATGGCGCCGGCCTCTCGGTGGGCGACCTGCACTTCAGTCAGGGCGACGGAGAAATCACCTTCTGCGGCGCTATCGAAATGGCCGGCTGGGTGCATATGAAGGTCGGGCTGATCAAGGGCGGCATGGCCAAATACGGCATCAAGAACCCGATTTTCAAGCCGAGCCCGATTACTCCGAACTACAACGACTACCTGATCTTCGAAGGCATTTCGGTAGACGAGCAGGGCAAGCAGCATTATCTCGATGTGCATATCGCCTACCGCCAGGCGTGCCTGAACGCGATCGAATACCTGACGAAGTTCGGCTACTCGCGAGCGCAGGCCTATTCGATTCTGGGGACGGCGCCGGTACAGGGGCACATCAGTGGGGTGGTTGATGTGCCTAACGCCTGCGCGACGTTATGGTTGCCGACCCAGATCTTCGACTTCGACATCCGGCCCACGGCGGCGGGTCCGATCCAGCATATTGCTGCGGGTGGGGTGGACTTGCCTTTGTCGCCGGATCTCGTTTGACGCGTAGCGGCCGCAGTGTGCCCGCCAGGTGGTGGGCACCTTGCGGGCAGCACTGATTCACGGAACCTGAGAGGACAACATCATGCCGACTTACGACTACCGTTGCGACCATTGCGGCGCTTTTGCGGCGATTCGCCGGGTTGCGGAGCGCGATACGGCCTGCGCGTGCCCCACTTGCGGCGGCGAGGCGCAGCGCACGCTCAGTCTGCCGGTTTTGTCGCTGATGCAGGCGACCACGCGCACGGCGCACGCGGTCAACGAGCGCGCGGCACATGCGCCGCAACGTTCAGGCGAGTACAAGCATCGCCATGGGCCGGGCTGCGGATGTGGGGCGAAGGCTGCCTCGGGGTCGACGACAGGCAGCGGGCTCAAGGCGAACCCAGTTGGCCGGCCGTGGATGATCAGCCATTGACGACGGTGACGGTAACGGTGGCTTCCGCCGACGGTGATGAGCCGTAAGCGGCGGCGCCGATCAACCCACCGTTACGGCAACGAAATCGTCAGATTGGCCGACTGCGGCCCGAGCTTGATGATCTGCGAGTACGGCGCGAGCGTATGCAGTGTCGAGTCGCGCAGATAGTTGTTCAGCCCGAGATAGGCCAGCAGTCCCACCAGCGCAAACACCGCGCCGATGCTCCACAGCGGCACTTCGCGCTTGAGCCGGTGCGCGACCTGATCCGGCAGCGGCCAGTGCGGCGCGAACGGCGCGCGCTTGCCCTTCAGATGCGCGATCTCATCACCGATCCGCGCGGTCAGATACGCGAGCTTCTCCGGTCCTTCAAGCAGATACTTGCCCTGAAAGCCGAGCAGCAGGCACATATGAAACACTTCCAGCGACTGCAGGCGCGCTGCGCCATGGGCACGACATTCTTCGAGGTAATGGAAGAACTTCTCGCCTGCCAGTTGCTCGCCGAACAGCACGAGCTGCAACGGCCGCCGCTCCCATTCCGTGCGGATCTTGAACGACGACGACAGTACCGATTCGTCGACCGCCGCACAGAAAGCAAACTTCGACGCATACACATCGTCCGCCGAGGCGTTCAGCTTTTTCGCACCGCGCTCGAAATCCGCCAGAAAGTGCTGGATGCGCTGGCTGAACTCGTTGGCGTCGCCAGGTTCACGACCGTTCTTCAACAGGAACAGCATGAAGAAGCCGTCGTACAGCAGATCGAGCAGCGAGCGGACCTGGTAGGTGGGCTCGACGGTGGGGGCGGGCGTGACAGACGGCGTGCTGTCGCCAAACAGGGAGGGCGCGTAGCTCATGATGTGACGGCGATCAGTTCGAGGTTAAGGTCGTTGATTCCTGACGGCGTGTAGATCATCGCCGACTGGGCCTGCAGCATGCGGTCATAGAGCGCGCCGCGCGGTTCGAACGAGAAGTAGCAGGCGCCGGGCCGCACCGGAATGGCGGGCGGCACCTGCGGCGTGTAGACGAGGCGCACGCCGGGCATGGCCGAGAGCACCAGCTTGTCGACGTCGTCCGGTGCGCCGACCTTGAAACGGGCCGGCACTGCTTCGACCAGTTCGACGGTGGGCATGTTCGCCGAGACGGCAATATAGAACATCGTCTTTTCGTCGATCTTGCCCGAGTCGAGCCGGCCCACGTGGAACGACGGCCGCACTTCGTCGAGCGCGATCGCGAAGTAGCGCGTGGAAATCACCGTCTCCAGCAGATCGCGCAGCATCGTATCGAGGCGTGCAAAGCCGGGGCCCGGATCGTCGTGGCGATAGGCGGGCAGATCGGCGAGCGCATAGCCCTTCGAGAACGTCATCAACTGGCCGGCAAGGCGCAGCAGTTCCTGGAACAGCCGTTCCGGATGCAGCGCGGCGTGCTGGTACAGATGGGCAAGCGATGCAAACGCCGCGTTGGCCGTATGCAGCAGCCAGAACGACGCAATATCGCCAGAGCGGAATTCGATGATGTTCTTGGTCGGCTCACGATGGAAGCCATACAGCGCATTCACCTTGGCCTGCAGCGCGTCGATCAGCTGGCGCAGGCGTTGATGCAGGATCGGCGAGGCCTCGATGGCGAGCGAGGGCGGCACGAAGCTGTCGTCGAACTCGAAGCCGGAGGTGGCGGTGCGGCGAACGCGCGCGAGCGGCACCGAAAGCAGCTGATCGCGCGGCTCACTATGAGCGATCAGCTTGACGCTGGTTTTCAGGAACGTGATGTCGGCTTCGGCAGCGTCCGTGAAGTGATCGGCGACCGACGACTGCTCGCTGACATAGCGCGAGACAAATCCCGTGTTGCGATCGGGCGAGTAGTTCGCGCCGGTTTCACGCAGCGGATGCAGCGCCAGATAGAACGTAAACTCGTTGATGCCGTCGGGCAGCGTGTCGAGCGCGATGGGCGGCGGCAGATCGTCGGCCTGCGGTGCGGAGTACAACGCGCCGTCTGGAAACACGAGCGACAGTTCGCTCACGCGCAGCACATTGCTGCCGAGTGCGTCGCGGTCGAACTTCACCGAGCGCACGCCCCAGTTGTAAGGCTGGATGGCCTGAAGCGATTCGAACAGGCGCGCCTCATGATAGGCGTCCTGACGCTGAAAATGCTGAGGCCTCAGAAACAGGCCTTCCCCCCAGAGCACCTTTGCGGAATAACTCATCTCAAACCTGTTATATGCGTCAAGCGGGTTGCATGCCCGATGATAATTGTATCCGGCCCTGCAATTGTTAAATCGTCAAATACGGTTAAATTGCCATTCAAATGCATTTTTAGCCACAACTCACCGAAGACAGCATATTCAGCGATTGAACCGGGAATCCCTGTTCAGGTGGGATCACAGTGCCGTTGGTCACGGTCATTGCACAGTTATGCAGACCGATCATAATGCCAGACTTCTCGGACTTTGCCGGATCGAAGGCGAATTTCCAACGCTGTATTGCCGGGTCGCGGAATAGCGCGACGATACCGAATGCCTGCGCTTCGCGCGAGACTTTCTCGGTTACGGTGTAGTGCTGCCCCGGAATCAGGGTGACTTCTCTCACACTCAGCAAATCGCCGCCCAGCGTGCTTTTTTCCTTGTCGGGATCGGTGAACGCATTGAATGGCGCCTGCTGGAACGAGGTGGGATCTTTCAGTACATAGAGGCGCACCACCAGCGCCAACGGCTTCTGGTCGTTGGCGGCGTTCAGATTCTGCGCGGCGTACAGCGTCAGGCCGAGGTCGCGCGGCGGCTTCTGGGCGTCCGGTACATCGGGCTTGCCGAGGCCGGTCATCTGCAGGGCGGCGGAAGCGGCCGACCCGAGCATCGGCACGGCGGCCGCACAACCCGCAAGAAGTATCGCGCTCATCGCCAGTAACGATGCATAACGAATAAAACGCAAATTCATTTACACCGATCGGTTCTGTGCCGATCGCCCCCGGTCGAATCGCTACTCAGCTAAACCAATCGGGGGAGTGCGCCTGTTCTATGCGTAATGCATTGAATGGCGCTACTACCCCGTCCGAATGGGCGGAAAAACTTTCCGTCCTCGAGAATAACGGGCTTTACGCCCGGAAACTATTTCTTATCCGGTCCTTATGTGATGCTTATGTGATGCGCTCTCGGTTTTTTCGTGCAATGCTTTGTCACACGAAAGTTGAATTATCAAAAATTGACCTGTACTATACCCGCGCACTTGAAGCAAAGCAAAACTCCAGTTTCTCGTTGAATTAAAAAACTCGCACGCCGGTGAAAAAGCGATGAAAGAGCGTCTCTTTGTAAAACTATCAGGGGTGGTGTTGGCATGTGGCGTGATCGCCGGATGTGCAAGCCAGAGCAACAACGTCGCGACCACGCCGGAGGCTTTCAACAAGTCGCTGGCAGACGCCGATACCGTCGCCAAGTCAGGCGACCAGGACAAGGCCATGGCGCTTTACCAGCAATTGGCCAAATCCGATCCGACGCGCGAAGAACCGTGGTCGCGCATGGCGCAGATCCAGTTCACACAGGGACATTACGGTCAGGCCATCGTCGACGCACAGGAAGCCTTGCAGCGCGACCAGACCGACCGTCAGGCGAAGAGCGTGCTGGCTGTGGCAGGCCTGCGCGTCGCCACGCAATCGCTGGGCGAGTTGCGCCAGGATGCGTCGCTCGCAGGCGATGCCAAGACCGATGCCCAGGCGCTCGCCAAGGAACTGCGCGACACGCTGGGCGAAGCCACGTTGTTCCCGCCGGACGACAGCGACAAGCCGGTGGTCAAGAAGAAGTACGTGAGGCGCGTCGCCAAAAAGCCGGAGGCCGCCAGCGGCGGCGCGGCCACCACGGCGGCGGCGCCGGCTGCACCGGCCACGCCGGCGCTGTCTGCTGCGGCGCCTGCAGCACCGGCTGCGCCCGCGAGAGCGGCACAAAGCGGTGGCGCGTCCGACCCGTTCAGCGCGCTTCGCTAATTCACCCGCAAGACCACCTGCTTCAGGGAGCCGACGATGGCGAAGAAAGAAAGTATTCAAAAGCGCTTGCAAAAAGTCCGGCCGCCGCGCGTTCAATTGACTTATGAGGTTGAGCGTGGCGATGCAATCGAGATCAAGGAGCTGCCCTTCGTCGTCGGCGTGGTTGCCGATCTGGCGGGGCAATCCGAAGTCGAGCAACCCAAGTTGCGCGATCGCAAGTTCGTCAATATCGACCGCGACAATTTTGACGATGTGATGAAAGGCATCGAGCCGCGTGCGGCATTTCAGGTGGAAAACCGCCTTAGCGAGGCCGGCGGACGCTTTGCGGTGGACCTGCGGTTCCGTTCGATGGCCGACTTCAGCCCGGACGAAGTGGTCTCGCAGATCGAGCCGCTGCGCCGTCTGCTCGACGCACGTTCGAAGCTGGCCGACCTGCGCAACAAGCTCGCGGGCAACGACAAGCTCGAAGACCTGCTGAGCGAGGTGCTGTCGAACACGCAGCAACTGCAGGCCCTCGCAAAAAGCCAGGGCGAAGCAGAAGAGCACGGCGATGCGCCGGGTAAAGACCAGCAGGGCGAATAAGTACGGGGTGTGAGATGAACCAGCAAACGGCAGCAGCCCAACTCGCCAGCGCGCGCGACGGCGCTGAGACCTCGCTGCTCGACCAGATCGTCGAGAAGAGCAAGGTGGCGAAGTCCGATTCGGAACACGCGCGTGCGAAAGACCTGATCGGCGAACTCGTGCACCAGGTGCTCGACGGCACGGTGATCGTGTCGGACAACCTCTCGGCCACCATCGACGCCCGCGTGGCGGAGCTCGACCGGCTGATCTCCGCGCAACTGAGCGCGGTGATGCATGCACCCGAGTTTCAGCGCCTCGAAGGCACGTGGCGCGGTCTCGACTATCTGTGCAAGGAAAGCAACACCGGCTCGACGGTCAAGATCAAGGCGCTGCATGCTCCCAAGCGCGATCTGGTGCGCGACTTCAAGAATGCGATTGAATTCGACCAGAGCGCGCTTTTCAAGAAGGTCTACGAAGAAGAGTTCGGCACCTTCGGCGGCGCGCCGTTCGGCACGATCATCGGTGACTTCGAAGTGACGCGTCAGCCGGAAGACGTGTACTTCATCGAGCAGATGGCGCACGTCGCCGCGGCCGCGCACGCACCGTTTATCGCATCGGCCTCGCCGGAACTGCTGGGTCTCGAATCGTTTGCCGACCTCGGCAAGCCGCGCGATCTCGGCAAGGTGTTCGACACGGTCGAATATGCCAAGTGGAAGTCGTTCCGCGATTCGGAAGACTCACGTTATGTCGGTCTGACGCTGCCGCGCTTTCTGGGCCGCCTGCCGTTCAATCCGAAAGATGGCGCGACCGCTGAAGGCTTCAACTTCGTCGAAGACGTGGACGGCACCGATCACAGCAAGTATCTGTGGTGTAACGCGGCGTGGGCTTTCGCTGCACGCCTGACGGCCGCATTCGACGACTTCGGCTGGTGCGCAGCGATTCGCGGCGTGGAAGGCGGCGGTCTGGTCGAAGACCTGCCCACCCATACCTTCAAGACCGACGACGGTGAAGTGGCACTGAAGTGCCCGACCGAAATCGCGATTACCGACCGTCGCGAAAAGGAACTGAGCGATCTGGGCTTCATTCCGCTCGTGCACTGCAAGAACTCGGATTACGCCGCGTTCTTTGCTGCCCAGTCGGTGCAGAAAGCCAAGAAGTACAGCACCGATAGCGCCAACGCGAACGCCGTGCTGTCCGCGCAGCTGCAGTACATCTTCTCGGTATCGCGCGTGGCGCACTACCTGAAGGCGATGATGCGCGACAAGATCGGCAGTTTCGCCTCGGCACAGAACGTCGAAGTATTCCTGAACCGTTGGATCTCGCAGTACGTCTTGCTCGACGACAACGCGACTCAGGAGCAGAAAGCGCAGTTTCCGCTGCGTGAGGCATCCATACAGGTCTCGGAGATTCCTGGCAAACCCGGTTCGTATCGTTCGGTCGCGTTCCTGCGCCCGCACTTCCAGCTGGATGAGCTTTCGATCTCTTTGCGGCTTGTGGCTGACCTGCCGAAGCCGGCAAATTCATAAATGAAGTCAACATGCCCGGGCTGGCCGCCCGGGTTGACTGTAAAAACCACCTCTTTGGGGAATCGATGAGTTATGAAGGACATCTATTTAAAATTCGGCAATCCTGCGATCAAGGGCGAATCTGCCGATAAGGACCATCAGGGCTGGATCGAGATCGACTCCTGGAGTCACTCCATCACGCAACCGCGTTCGGCAACGGCCTCTACCGCTGGCGGCCATACGGCCGAGCGCTGCGAGCACGGCGATATGGTCTTCACGAAAGATATCGACGTGGTCAGCCCGCTGATCTATCAACACGCATCGGGCGGTACGACGTTCGACGAAGTGACGGTCGACTTCATGCGTTCGGATGGCGAAGGCAACCGGATCAAGTATCTGGAAGTCAAGCTCAAGTACGTGATCATCTCGAGCGTGGCGCCGGCTGTCGGTTCGCCGACCGCGACGACGGGTACGAGCGACGCACCGGGCGTGTCGTTGCCGAACGAGCAGTTCACCCTGAAATACGCTGCGGTGCAGTGGAAGTACACCCAGCAGAAGATCGGCGGCAACCAGGGCGGCAACGCGCAAGGCGCGTGGAGCCTGACGAAGAACGACAAGACGTACGCAGTCTGATGGGCGGTGCGGCGTCCGTACTTGACCTGCGGGCGCCACACTGCGTTTTGCACCGCTTCTTCGGCAGCTGATGAAACGATTCGAACCGAGTTTCCTCGACAAGCTGTTCGACGACGAACCGCATTTGCCGGCTTCCCCGGCGATGCGGCAATTGTCGCTGGACGAGCTGAAGGCGACTGTCGCACGTGACGTCGAGGCCATCCTGAACACCCGGATCGCCTTGACCGAACACGAGCTGGCGGCGCTGCCCGAGTGTCAGAAATCGGTCTTGACGTACGGTCTGAACGACTTCGCGGGCCTGAGTCTCGCGAGTCACTACGACCGGACGTTCATCTGCAAATCGATTCAGCAGGCCATTGCGCGGCACGAGCCGCGACTGAAGCAGGTGGCAGTCACGCTAGAACTGAACGAACAATCGACCAACGCGCTGTATTTTGCCATTCAGGCGTTACTGGTCGTACATCCGGCAGAAGAACCGGTGAGTTTTGATGCGATGCTGCAGCCTTCGACGTTGCAGTATTCCGTATCGCGCGCACGCGCGAAGCTTTAATACCGCATGCTGGCTGCCGTTACGCGCAACGGCAGCGCGGGTGTATCAGGTCCGGGGACAGGTTGATGGAAGAATTGCTGCCATATTACGAGCGCGAACTGGCATTCCTGCGGCGCTACTCGAACGATTTCGCAGATCGTTACCCGAAGATCGCCGCGCGCCTCGCGATGTCCGGCGAGCACTGCGAAGACCCACACGTCGAGCGGATGATCGAATCGTTCGCGCTGCTGGGCGCCCGCATCAACAAGAAGCTCGACGACGACTACCCCGAATTCACCGAAGCACTGCTCGAAGTGCTTTATCCGCACTATCTGCGGCCGTTTCCCTCGTGTTCGATAGCCCAGTTGGGCACCTCCGCTGCACTCAGCAATCTGACCGAACCGGTCACGATCGAGCGGGGCACCGAACTCAAATCGCGCACGATCCGCGGCGTACAGTGCCGCTTTCGCACCGCTTACGATGTGACGCTGGCGCCGATCCGCATCTCGGAGGCGAAGTACACGTCCATCGCGATGGCGCCGAGCGCGACTGTGTTGCCGGCCAACGCGTCGGCGATCGTCTCGATCACGCTAGAGTCGACCGCGCCGCAGCTGGATCTCGGTGCGCTGAAGCTGTCCACGCTGCGCGCGCATCTGCATGGTGAGCAATCGTTTATCGCGGGTCTGACCGACTGCCTGTTCGTCAATGCAATGGCCACATATGTCGAGGCTGACCGCCGCGGCGTGTGGACCGCGATGCGCACCTCGCCGCTCGCACAAGCCGGCTTCGACGAAGAAGATGCGCTGATCGACTACCCCGCCAAGTCGCATCCGGCGTACCGGTTGCTGACCGAGTACTTTGCGTTTCCCGACAAATTCAATTTCGTCGATTTCGATCTGGCGGCAATGACGCGCGCGAGCGGCCGCTGCAGCCGTCTGACGCTGCACGTCGTGCTGAAAGATGTGCGCAGCGACTCGCATGTCGCGCGGCTGCTCGAGACGCTCTCGACGCAGCACTTCCGCCTGTTCTGCACGCCGGTCGTCAACCTGTTCAAGCAGCACGGCGAACCGATCCGTCTGACTCATCAGTCGATCTCGTATCCGGTGATCGCCGAAGCGCGCCGGGCGTTTGCCTACGAGGTGTATTCAATCGATTCGGTGAAGCTGGTCCGGCAGCAGGCGAACCAGGAATCGGTGATCGAATTCCGGCCGTTCTACTCGCTGCATCACGGCGAGCGGCAACGCGCCGGGCATTACTGGTTCGCGCGCCGCAACGACTGGGTGGCGGAGAAAAGCCCGGGCTACGAAACCGAGATCTCGATCGTCGATATCGATTTCGAACCGGCCGAGGCGCAAACCGATACGCTGAGTATCGAGCTGACCTGCACCAATCGCGATCTGCCGGCCGGACTGGCGATGGGCATCGAAGGTGGCGACCTGTTTCTCGAGGGCGGTTCGTTGACCGGCAACATTTCGATGCTGCGCCGTCCCACGCCGAGCGTGCGCTTCGAGCGTGGCCGTGCCGCGCACTGGCGGCTGATCTCGCACCTGGCGCTCAATCACGTCTCGCTGGCGAGCAATGGCCTCTCTGCGCTCAAGGAAATGCTGGTGCTGTACGACATGCGGCGCACGGCGGTGTCGGCGCGGCATATCGACGGACTGGTCGGCATCGAGCAGCGCGCGGCCGTGCAATGGCTGCCGGGCAAGCCGTTCGCTACCTTCGTGCGCGGCATGGAAATTCGCCTGACCATCGACGAGGACCATTTTGTGGGCACGAGCCTCGCGTCGTTCGTGCGTGTGATCGACACGTTTTTTGGGCTGTACGTGCATCTGAACAGCTTTGTGCAACTGGTCGTCGTGTCGAAGCGCACTGGCGAGGAGATTCTGCGATGCAAACCCCGCAGCGGCGAATCGATCCTGGCGTAATCGAGCAACTGCTCGACGAACCGCATCGCTTCCAGTTTTTTCAGGCAGTGCGGATTCTCGAGAAGTGGTTTGCCAGGGAGAACTCAACACGGCCCGGCGAGATCGTGGCGCAGCGTCTGGCGTTTCGCAATACGCTTTCGCTGGGCTTTCCGCCGAGCGAGATTCACAGCGCGCAGTCCTATGACGATGAAGGCACGGCGCTGAAGGACAAGCCGCAGCGTACCGCCGCCGTCGAAGACGGCAAGCTTGGCCGAGTCGATATCACGCCGGCGTTTTTCGGGCTGCTTGGCGGGCAGGGGGCATTGCCGCTGCACTATACCGAGCAGATCATTGCGCGCGAGCAACTCAGGCGCGACCGTGCGGCGCGCGAGTTCTTCGATGTCTTTTCGAATCGGGCCACCGCGCTGTTCTACTCGGCATGGAAGAAATACCGGCTGCCGTTTCATTACGAACTGGACCGCGACGAGCGCTATCTGCCGTTGCTGCTGGCGCTTGCCGGTGTCGCCGATGCAGAGAGCCGCGGCACCCTGCAGGAGGGCGACGGTGCGCTGTTCGACGAGGCGATTGCAGGCTATGCGCTTGCGGCGCGGCATCGGCCGGTGTCGGCGGCGTACTTGCAGCGGACGTTGTCCGAATACTTTCAGGTACCGGTGCGCGTCGATCAGTTTGTCGGCAAATGGTACGACGTGCCGCCGGATCAATTGACGGTGCTGGGCAGCGTCAACGCGACGCTCGGCGCTACCGCGCTGGCAGGCGAACGGGTCTGGCAGCGCGACATGCGTGCGCGGTTGGTGATCGGCCCGCTCGCAAAAAAAGACTATGAAGCCTTCCTGCCGGGCGCCGAACGCGCCATCGCACTGGAACGGATGCTGACGCTGCTGGCCGGCGTGACGCTTGAATACGAGGTCTCGCTGGTGTTGCGGCGCGCCGAGGTCGGCTCGATTCAGCTGGGCCACGGTGGACGGCTCGGCTGGGACGCGTTTCTCTGCACACACGACGCCGACCGCGACCGCTCCGACGCCCGCTATGAATTGCACGTCATCCACTGAACATCGCAACGCGCCACGCTATCAACAGAACCTGGACCGCACGACATGAGCACGCCCCTCAAGACGCTGATCGCGAAACTGAATCCGACCTGCCGCCAGGCCACTGAGCGGGCGGCGAGCAATTGCCTGTCGCGCGGTCACTACGAGGTGGACCTCGAGCATCTGTTTCTGGCCTTGCTCGACGAGCCGGCGAGCGATGCGACGCTGGTGCTGCGCGCAAGCCGTATCGACGCGCATGCGTTGCGCGCCGATCTCGAACGCGAGTTGCAGCGCCTGAAGACGGGCAACGCGCGCACGCCGGTGTTTTCCGTGCATCTGATCGCGCTGTTCGAGCAGGCGTGGCTGCTGGCCTCGCTTGATGCGCAGATCGGCCGGATCCGCTCCGGGCATCTGCTGCTCGCGCTGCTGAGCGCACCGGATCTCGCGCAGTTTGCGCAGCGTATGTCGCCGTTGTTCCGCGACGTGCGCGTGACCGATCTCAAGCATAAGTTCGATGAACTGACGGTCGGCTCGTGCGAGGCAGAGCGCAATCCTGCGGCGTCCGACGATGCCGATGGCGATGACCGCGATGCCAGCCTGCAACCGGCACGAAGCGGTGGCCCTTCAAAGACGCCCGCGCTCGACACTTATACGACCAACCTGACGCAACGCGCCCGCGATGGCCATATCGATCCGGTGATCGGCCGTGAAGCCGAAATTCGCCAGACGATCGACATTCTGATGCGCCGCCGCCAGAACAATCCGATCATGACGGGTGAAGCGGGGGTTGGCAAAACCGCCGTGGTGGAAGGCCTCGCATTGCGTATTGCCGCTGACGACGTGCCCGCGCCGCTGAAAGGCGTCGCGCTGCACGTGCTGGACATGGGGCTGCTGCAGGCCGGCGCGAGCGTCAAAGGTGAATTCGAAAATCGCCTGAAAAACGTGATCGACGAGGTCAAGAAAAGCGCGCATCCGATCATCCTCTTTATCGACGAAGCGCATACGATCATCGGCGCGGGCGGTCAGGCCGGACAGAACGATGCGGCGAACCTGCTGAAGCCGGCGCTCGCACGCGGCGAACTGCGCACGATTGCGGCCACCACGTGGAGCGAGTACAAAAAGTACTTCGAGAAAGATGCGGCATTGGCAAGGCGCTTCCAGGTCGTGAAGATCGAGGAGCCGAACGAGACACTTGCGGCGTCCATGCTGCGCGGCATGGCGGGTTTGATGGAAAAGCACTTCAACGTGCGCGTGCTCGACGATGCGATTACCGAAGCGGTGCGCCTGTCGCATCGCTATATCAGCGGCCGTCAGTTGCCGGACAAGGCGATCAGTGTGCTCGATACGGCCTGCGCGAAAGTCGCCCTGGCGCATAGCTCGACACCTGCAACGATCGACGACACGAAAAAGCGGATCGAGAGAATCGATGCGGAAGTGAACGCGCTCGAACGGGAAGTCGCGAGCGGCGCGGTGCACGACGAGCGTCTTTTGGAACTGCGCAGCCTGCGGGAAGCGGACGTAACCGCGCTGGCCGCCGGTGAAGCGCGCTACGACAAGGAGCGCGCGCTGGTGTCGGAGATCGGCGAACTGCGGGCGCAAATCGATGCAACACGCGGCGGTAGCGCCGACGCGGAGCAGGCCGGGAAAGCCGCGAGTGCGCGTGAGACGCTCGCAGCGCGCGTGAGTGAGCTGCACGCGCTGCAAGCTGGCCAGCCGATGGTACCGCTGCAGGTCGACGGCCACGTTGTTGCGGAGATCGTCGCGTCGTGGACCGGCATTCCGTTGGGACGCATGGTCAAGGACGAGATTCAAACCGTGCTGAACCTGCAACCGCTGCTGGGCGCTCGCGTGATCGGCCAGGACCACGCGCTGGAAGCGATCGCCCAGCGCGTGCGGACCGCCAGCGCGAACCTCGAAGATCCGAACAAGCCGCGCGGCGTGTTCATGTTCGTCGGCCCATCGGGTGTCGGCAAGACGGAAACGGCGCTGGCGCTGGCCGACATCCTGTATGGCGGCGAACGCAAGATGGTCACGATCAACATGAGCGAGTATCAGGAGGCGCATAGCGTCTCTGGTCTCAAAGGCTCGCCGCCGGGTTACGTCGGGTATGGCGAAGGCGGTGTGCTAACCGAAGCGGTGCGTCGCAATCCCTATTCGGTGGTGCTTCTCGACGAAGTGGAAAAGGCCCACCCGGACGTGCTCGAAATGTTCTTCCAGGTGTTCGACAAAGGCACGATGGATGACGCGGAAGGCCGCGAGATCGACTTCCGCAATACTCTCATCATTCTCACCTCGAACGTCGGTTCGCAGGCGGTGATGCAGGCGTGTCTGAACAAGAGCGCGGAAGAACTGCCGGGCGCCGATGAACTCGCCGAGACGTTGCGCCCGCAACTGTACAAAGCGTTCAAGCCGGCTTTTCTCGGCCGCATGAAAGTGGTGCCGTACTATCCGATCTCCGATGACGTGCTCGTGGAGATCATCGAACTGAAGCTCGAGCGGATTCGCCGGCGCATCGAAGCGAATCACAAGGCGACCTTCGAGTGGGACGAGTCGCTGGTGGATGCCGTATTGGCGCGCTGTACCGAAGTCGATTCCGGCGCGCGCAATGTGGACCACATCCTGAACGGCACGTTGTTGCCCGAAGTGGCGCAGCAGGTGCTCGAGCGGATCGCGGACGGCACGTCGCTTGAGCGCATTGCGGTGCGGGCGAGCGAGGCCGGTGAATTCGAATATACGGTTGCCTGAAGCCTGCGCGCGCGTGTCGGTGTTGTCGCACTGGTCTTCCTGTTTTAACGCCTGAACCTAGGCACTTACGTTACGGCTTTCTGTCATGCTCATGCCCGCTAACATCACCACGCTGCTGGAACCGGTCAGCGAAACTTCGCCCTGCGGTGACGACCTGTTGTTCTCAGCCGATTTCGACGCGATCCAGAACGCGCGCCGCTTCGACGACCCCTCGCTCGATCAGGGCGAGTGGGTGACGGAGATCAAGGAAGCGAACTGGCCGTTTGTCGTCGAGCGCAGCACGAGCCTGCTGAAGACGCAGACCAAAGATTTACGGCTGGCGGTGTGGCTCACCGAGGGCCTGGCGCTCGAGGAAGGCATCACCGGCCTGACCGACGGCTACCGGCTGATTACGGGGTTGTCCGAGCGTTATTGGGATCACCTGCATCCGCTGCCCGAAGGGGACGATACCGAATACCGCCTCGGCAACGTGGCGTGGCTGGTGGGCCGCACGGCTGAGCTACTGCGCGCGATGCCGCTGACCGCGGCACCGGCGGATCTCTACAGCACGGTTGATTGGGAGGTGGCGACCCACGTCGCTCAGGCGGTCAAGCGCGATCCGGATCACGCTGACGATATCGCCCGGGGCAAACCGTCCGTCGAGCAGATCGAGGCATCGAAGCGGGCCACGCCGGTGCCGTTCTACGCCGGGCTGCTGGCCGATCTGGCGGCCTTTGAAGCGGCCATGCTGGCGCTCGAGCAGGAGCTGGACCGCCGCGCAGGCGATTCCGCGCCGAGCTTTCGTCAGGCGAAAGACGCGTATGAAGGGGTGTACCGGCTCGCCGAGCGCTTTGCGCGTGAAGTGGGTGTGACGGCCGAGAGCGCGGCCAAAGCGCAGAAACCGGAGACCGTCGAGCGTGCCGAGCCCAGTTTCAAGACCGCAACGCAACGGGAGGAACCCGTGTTGACGACCGTATCGACGAACTCGCAAGCGAGCATCGCTGGGATTCAGAATCGCGCGCAGGCCGTCGCGCAGTTGCGGGCGGTGGCGCGGTTTTTCCGGAGCACCGAGCCGCATAGCCCGGCTGCGTATCTGGCGGACAAGGCGGCGGAGTGGGCGGAGATGCCGTTGCATCAATGGCTGTCCACGGTGGTCAAGGACGACGGGTCGCTGGCGCATATCCGTGAACTGCTGGGCGTGAAGCCCGAAGAAGGCAAGTGAGTTTTCCGGCGGGCTGCCTGTGAAAGGCGGTGAAAGGGTAGCCCGTCGCATCCTCCAGATCCCCAACCTAAAGAAATCGCCTCGGCTTGCCGATATATGAGCTAGCCGGGGGAGCGTCGCTTTCCTGATGCCTTACGGCGTAGAAAGAAACTGGAAAGAGGCGCGATGACATCTGCAACTGCTGCATCGAAGGGCCGGGCGTGGCCTGAGCGCATTTTTGTGCGGTTCAAGGTGGCCGTGCTGCTCGGAGTCCTGACTGGATGCAGCGATGGCATTTCACAGTCGGACGTGCAATTCGTCGTAGCCGGGATGCCGGCCCAGTTCCAGTCGCTGCGCATGTACCACACCGTGCCTGACGACGCAGCACCTCTCGGCAGCTCGGCTGCTCACGCTGCTGTGCGGCTGCTGCAGGGTTGCGAAGCGATTCTCCGTTTGCCCGGTGGCGAAAAGCGCGAGGCGGTCACTCTCGGCAGCGACACCGCGGCCTCCTTCGATCTCGACGCCGTCCGCACCGCCGACGGATGGAGCGTGACCTCCGATGGTCTTTCCCCGCCAAGCGACAACCCCGTCGCATTTCGGACCCAGTTCACGAACTGCGTGAGTGCGATCCAGGACAAGTATCGGGCTGAACCGGATAAGGCGCCATTTTCGGCGTCGATGGTATTCAAGTAGTCGAGCACCGCAGATGGTTTTAAGTAGTTAAGTAGTGCAGATGATGTTTCTTAGGGGTGCAGGCGACGGCTTTGAGCTTTACCTCTTCGCCAGGCCCTAAAGCTTCGCGAAGCGAAGCCGATATCGTGGCAATGGACAACGAAAATTCCGGCAGAGAACCGTCCATAGGCGTATCACATCACCACTACGGGAGGAGAGCGTGTGCTGTTTCGCATGATGCGAGGTTGCGCGCGTAATGCTATGTTCAAACGCTTAACGATACAGAATGGGCTCACGCTCACGATCGCGGGCTATACGCTCGCGTTGATCGCCACGATGCTGGTCGCCGTGCTCGGTCTCAAGCAGAGCAACGATGCGCTTAAGCAGACATATGCGACCGATACGGTAGCGATCACCCATCTGAAGACGAGTTCCGAGCTGATGCTGCAGGTGCAGCTGGCGCTCGGCAACTACGAGACACTGTTTTCGATGGGTCGCGCAAGCGACGACCTGCTGGTAAAGGCGCGCGCCGTGCTCAAGGCGAGCGACGACAACTGGGCGGCGTACCTTGCAAAGCCGCGTAACGCTGAAGAGTCGCGCGCCGCCGATGCGGTGCAGGCAGCCCGCGCGGCCCTCATCAAGCAGGCACTTGAGCCCGAGTTCCAGCAACTCTCGCAAAACGACTATTACAAATTCCACACGACCCGCGGCGAGGCCGACCCGCTCAACGCCCGCTACGCGCAGGCGATGAACGCGCTCGAAGCGTTGCAGGTGGATCACCAGCAGGCGCGCTTCGAACAGGCGCAGGCGCAGTTTCATCGCCTGATGGTCGGTGCGGCGCTGATCGCACTCGCTGCGCTCGGCATTGGCCTGCTTGCCCGCGCCGTGCTGGCCTCAGTAATTGGACGCCCGCTCACCCGCATGCAATCGATGATGAGCGAGATCGCATCGAATCAGGACTTCACCCGCCGCGTTCCGGTGGGACGGATGGACGAGATCGGGCGCTCGATCGTCGCGTTCAACGAGATGATCGAGAAGATCCAGCAAAGCTCCGCGCTGCTCAAGCAGAAAACCGCGGACATCCAGGCGATGCTGCAGAACATTCAGCAGGGGATGTTGACCGTCGTCGGCGGCGCGCTGGTGCACGCCGAATACTCGGCCTACCTTGAGGCGATCTTCGAGACGAAGGACATCGCCGGGCGTCCGGTCATGGATCTGGTGTTCGACAACACTGATCTGAACTCCGATGTGCGCTCGCAGGTCGACGCCACGATTCAGGCCTGCATCGGCGAGGACGCGATCAACTTCACCTTCAACCAGCACCTGCTTGTGAACGAGGTCGCGAAGACGATGGCCGACGGCCGCGTGAAGACGCTCGACCTGAGCTGGTCGGCGATCACCGACGAGAACGACACCGTCATGCGTCTCATGCTGTGCGTGCGCGACGTGACCGAGCTGCGCCAGCTTGCCGCCGAGACGGGCGAGCAGAAGCGCCGGCTCGAGATGATTGGCGAGATTCTCGCGGTCAACGAGGAGAAGTTCCATAACTTCGTCGACAGCGCGACGGGCTTCGTCAACGAAAACGAGCGGATCATCCGCCAGCACACGCAGGCCGACAGCGAGGCGCTCGCCGAACTGTTCCGCAACGTGCACACGATCAAGGGCAACGCCCGAACCTACAGCCTGCAGCACCTGACGAGCATCGTGCACGAAACCGAGCGGCGCTACGACGCGCTGCGCCGCAACGATGTCAGCGAAGAGTGGAATCAGGAAGTGCTGATCGCGGACCTCGAGCGCGTGAAGGAAGCGATCGAGCGTTACAGGACGATCAACGATGTGAGCCTGGGCCGCAAGGACGGTGGACGTCGCGGCAGCGCCGAGCACTATCTGATGGTGGACCAGGGGCATATCCAGGAGAGCCTGCGCATTCTGGAGGCCGCCGACCCGGTCGACGTTCGCAGCCTGCAGACGATGCGCGATTCGGTGCACCGCAGCTTGCGCATCCTCGGCACCGAAACGATCGAGGACACGCTCTCGGGCGTGCTCGAATCGCTGCCGTCGCTTGCACGTGAACTCGGCAAGGAGCCGCCCATCGTACGTATCGACGACGATGGCTACCGCGTGAACAGGCAGGTGAGCAGCACGCTGAAGAACGTCTTCATGCACCTGATGCGCAACTCGGTCGATCACGGCATCGAGACTGCAGCCGCCCGCGCCGAGCAGGGCAAACCTGCGGCCGGCACGATCGTCATCGAAGCCGGCGTCGCCCGGGGCGCGCTGCAGATCACCATGAGCGACGACGGCCGCGGCCTCGCGCTCGGGCGGATTCGGGGCATCGCGAGCGCACGCGGCTGGCTCGACGACGACGCGCAACTGAGCGACGAGCTGGTCGCCGATTTCATCTTTCATCCGGGCTTCTCGACCGCTGAACGGATCACGGAAGTGTCCGGGCGCGGTGTCGGCATGGACGCAGTACGGGATTTCCTGAAGCGCGAGAACGGCAGCATCGAGCTGCGCTTCACGGACGACCGGCGCGGCGCCGACTATCGCCTGTTCGAGATCGTGGTCTGCCTGCCCGAGCGCTGCGCCGTGCACGGCGCAGGTGCGACGGACAGGAAAGAAGAGAAGCCGTTGCAGATCGACGCGTTGTCCGCTTGAACGACTTGGAGAAGGGCAGTGGTCGAACGATATGGAATCCTGATTGCCGGATTGGCGCTCGGCCTGCTGGCTGCGCTCGCGGTAGCGGTCGCATGGCGCGAGCGGCGCCGCGGTGCGCAGGCGCTCGCGCAACTGCGCGCTGAAGCCGAGGCGCACCACACGGCCGCACTCGCGCAAGCCGACGCTCGGCATCAGGAGCGGGCCGAACAGGAAAAGCGTGAGTACGAGTCGCTGGTTGCGGGGCTGCGCGATGACCTCGCCCAGCGGTCGGCGAGCGAGGACGATGCACGCGCGGCGCGCGCCGCCGTGCTCCAGTTCAAGGAGGAATGGGGGCGGCAGGCCGCATCTATCGCAGGCGAAGCGATTCGGCTCAGGGAACTCGCCGTGACGTTCGAGCGCTGGCACGAGCAGATGATCTCGCTGATGGAGCAGAACCAGGAGATGCACAGCAAGAATCAGGAGCTGTCGTCGATCGTCGCGCACGTGCTGATCGTCTCGCTGAACGCGTCGATCGAGGCGGCGCGTGCAGGCGCTGCCGGACGCGGCTTCTCGGTCGTCGCGAGCGAGGTGCGCACGCTCGCGTCGCGCTCGCAGGATCTGTCGAAGAGCTATCGGGACAGCCTGCATCGCAACGACCTGATCACGACCGCGACGTTCCAGGACATTCAGGCAGGCGGCAAGATGATCGTCGCGTCCCTCGGCAGCGTCGCGGCGCTCGCGAACCAGCTTCAGACCCAGCTCGAGCAGGCGGCGACGTGATTACCGAGCAAGCGAAAGACAGCATCGAGCGGATCTTCCGCCAGGCCGCGCGTCTGCGCCTGATGGTCGGCGCAGGCGACGCGTGCGACATCGTGCACGGGACGCCGCATGACGGCGCGGTGGACGGCGAGCTCATCGTGCTGACGATTTCATCGATTTCTTTCAGGCTCCTGCTGGTCCTGCATTTCGACAACGACGACGCGACGCGCGACTACTACCTCGGCAGTGGCGAGGCGACGCTCGAGGAAAGGCTGCTCGAAATCTGCAACCTGTGCTGTGGCGCAATGAACCAGCAGCTCGTCGGCTATTTTCCGGATCTCGGGATGTCGACGCCGTACGTGCTGAGCGGTCACTGCGTGTCGTATCTGGATCAGTTGAAGCCTGATTTCCTGGTGTCGTATCGCGTGACGGTCAACGGCGCCGTGCAACTCGGCGCGACGGTGTGCGTGTGCGCCGACGCGCCGCTCGACTTCGTCGCGACCGTCGCCGAGGTCACGGAACTTGCCGAGAGCGTCGGCGAGCTCGAACTTTTTTGATGTGTGAGGAAGGCAGCATGGACATGAACAAGCCGGTCAGCAAGGTACTCGTGCTCGACGACTGCCCGGCGCATACGGAAGCGATCAAGCGCTTCTGCGACGAGAACAACCTGGTTGGTTTGACGGTAAGGACGCATCGCCTGTCGGCGGTGCTGCGCTCGAACATCGATCTTGGCGCGATCCTGCTCGCGGAGAACTACGGTGGATCGCCCGCTGAGTGCGCGGCAATCGCGACGCGCATCGATGCGCTGCGCCCGGAATTGCCGATCATCCTGCGCCGCGACGAGCACGCGACGCTCGACGATCTGCCGCACGCGTTGCGCGAAGTCGTGTGCGCCGCGTACGTCGCGAGCGATATGGCGCCGCTGCGCCTCGCGATCGACGAGTACCTGTTCGTTCTGGATTATCCGAACGCGCTCGTGCGCGGCATTACCGAGATCACCGAGTTCAAACTGGCGAACCTGTTCCGCGATCTGACGGTGACATGGGACACCCCGTGCCTCGTGCGCGACCAGATCATCTACGGCGAGGTGTTCAGCCTGATCGCGCTTGAGAGCGACTGGTGCCGCGGCTACATGATGGTCCAGACCGACGAGCAGCCACTGCTCGAACTGCTCGGCCGCAAACAGACGAGCGATAGCGTTCCGGATTTTCGCGATCTCAACAGCGTGCTGGGGGAGCTGACGAACCTGATCTGGGGCGCGTTCAAGGACCGTTATCTCGGCAACGCGCAGGCCGCGCGCAGCCAGGTCCAGGTGCCGCTCATCATCAATCACAAACAGCGCTACATCTCGTTCGGCACGACCAACCCGCAACTGTGCTTCAAGTACCACGTGGTTGACGAGGCGTCGGGCCGCTCTGTCGTGTTCGATCAGCGTTTCATTTTCAACCTGAGCTGGTCGCCGGAAGATTTCGAGGAGGGCGCCGACGATGTCGACGCGCTCGTTGCGGCTGGCGAGCTGGATCTGTTTTGACAAATTGTCTGTCAACGATTTAAGAGGGAAACATCATGGCAAAAATTCTGGTGGTGGACGATTCGAGCACCGTGCGCGACGAAGTGGCGGGCTTCCTGAGAAAGAATGGCCTCGACGTGGACACGGCTGTCGACGGTAAGGACGGCCTCGCGAAGCTGCGCACGAGCCCGGGAACCCGGCTCGTGATCAGCGACGTGAACATGCCGAACATGGACGGCCTGACGATGGTCGAGAAGATCCGCGGCGAACTCGCGAATCAGACCGTCAACGTGATCATGCTGACGACGGAAAGCAGCCCGGCGATGAAGGAGCGTGGCAAGGCAGCGGGCGTGAAGGGTTGGATCGTCAAGCCGTTCAAGGGCGAAGTGGTTCTCGAGACGTTCCGTAAGCTCGCGGGCTGAGCGGTCTGTCGAGTTTCTTTATCGCCAGTGCGTCAGGCGCCCGCTCATGGAGCGGGCTGAAATACTACGACTGTCTGGACGAGGCGGGGTCAGTGGGGGATAGCGGGGCGTGCCGCGGCATTACGCACCGCCGCCGCCCAACCCTGCCCGGAACTCGATGCGCCGGTTTCTCGCCCGTCCATCGTTCGTATCATTGGAAGCAATCGGCTGATCCGGTCCAACGCCGGTGGTGGACAACTGCTGCGGCGCGATTCCCTTCGACACGAGATACCCCTTGACCGCGTCTGCGCGTGCCTGGCTCAAGGCGATATTCGACGTCCGGTTCCCCGCGTTATCCGTGTGCCCAATGATATCCACGGTGTTATTGGTCATCTTCGCCAGCACCGCGGCCATCTGATCGAGAATGGCCTTGCCTTGCGGCGTGAGCGTCGCGCTGCCGGTTTCGAACTCGATGGTCCGGTTAGCCAGCGTCTGGTCGAGCAGCCCTTGCTGCGAAGCGCTCACGCGCAGGCCGTTCTTGATGGTGTAAGTCGGGTTCAGCGAATTCGCCATATCGCTCGCCAATTGCTGACGTTGCGATTCGTTGCTCACTTCGCCCTTCACATCCACCTGCGTGCCGTCGATCTTCAACTGGCCCTTGCTGATCTGCTTCAACTGCGGCCCGATCAGCTTTTGCACATTGGCGGTCCAGTTGGGCGGCGTAGCGACATCGCCCACTTCGATCTGATCGACCACGTTGGCCGCGCCGTAGGTGTCGCGCAGGCGCTGCAACACGGCCGCCTTGGTGGCTTCGTCCGGCACCTTGCCACCCACCACCACCTGACCCGGCGTGGCGTTGGCAGGCGCGGGCATCTGACGGACCGCACCGGTACCTGCACCCGTGCTCGTCCCGCCCGCGCCAGGTGCCGCGCCGCCGGCCGAGGACTGCGCCGGCAGGACTGTCGTACGGATCTGGGTGCCGCTGTTATCGACCGGTGTCACGCTCGCCGGCCCCGAGCTATCGGCAAAGGCCCCTGCGCTGCTGAACATTCCGCCGAGCAGCGCTGCCAGTACAGCAGCAACGGGAACCGCGCGCGCGTGGCTCAAGAAGCGCGCCGGCGACATCGTCAAACGATCGGTTTTGGCAGGCATCGTCTTACTCCCCGGCGAAGGCTTCACGGAACGTGTCGATGCTGACGCGCAGCGACAGTTGCGGTTGGTCGAGGTAACTGACGAGCTTGCTGATCCCATGGTCGTTTTGTGCGTGATCGTCGATCCACTCGGGGTCGTCGATATCGATGTTATGTGCGGCGTAAGCCTGCGGGTCGACCACGCTATGCAGCGTCTTCGCCGAGGCGCCGTTAAAGCCGATCACGAGCCGCTCGCGCTGCGCCAGCGTGCCGATGAAAATCGCGAGTTCGAAATCGGCGCGCGAGACAAACGGCGCGATCAGTTCGAGCCAGAACGCGGCCACGAGGCTGCGATAGAACGGATCGTTCGGCAGCGGCAGCGTCAGCCCGCGTTCGAGATGCGACGAGCCGCTGTTCATCACCGGCCGCAGCAGCGAGCCGAGCGCCAGCATCGCGCCGCGCAGCCGCACCGGATGGCCGCTTGCCAGCAACATCTGTTCGAGGCCGGCGAGGGTCTGGTGCTCGACGAAATCGTTGAAGGTGCCGTCGTGCGGATTGTCCGGGCCACCGCCCACCTCGATCGGCACCTGCGTCTCGCCCAGCGCCTGCAATGCGCCGGCAGGCTCGCTCGGGCTCAATAGCGGCCGCATCTGCGCTGCCACCCGCGACCACAGCCGCGCAAACGCGAGCGGGCTGCGGGCCAGGAACGTCAGCGGCTTTTCGACTTCGAGCGCGGTTGCGGCAAGAAACGGAAAGCGACGCGACGACTGGTCGTGGCTCGCCATCATGTGTCCGGCAATCGCCAGCTTGCTGCGCGAGCCGAGGAAGGCGAAGTGCAACGGCTTGGCGCCTTCGTAGACGATCTTCCAGCGCGGATCGTCGGTGAGCAGCTCCATCGCTTCGGCGATCCAGCGGTCCAGCGTTTGCAGCAATTGCGGGTTATGCGCGCTCTTGACAAAGTCGCCGCGCGACGGAATCTTGCCGAAGTAGGCGATTTGCGCCTGTACGGTTTGCGTCATTGCGCACCCCCTGTATTCGAGTTCGCAGTCACAGCGGCATTCGGGTTCGCTTGCAGCGCGGCGGAACCGTTCGCCGAGGCCGGCGCGGGCGAACTGCCGCCTCCTGCCGGGCCGGCGGCTCCGGACGCGCCGGTCTGCGTGGCGTTGACCGAATTCGCCGCCGCGCTCACATCCGCCACCGAGGACGGCAGATGCAGGCCGCGCAGGCTTTGCTGCTGTGGCGCGTCGCCACTGCCGCTCGACGGCTGCGAGGTGCTGATGATGCGCATGCTCACCGCCACGGTCACGTTGCCCTGCGTCCACGACAGATCGAACGTGCCGTCCGGCTGGCGTTTGCGCTGCGCCGAGTTGATCAGCTTCTCCAGACCGTAGCGTCCCGGCTCGTTGACGAACTGGATCGTGCGGCCGTCGAAGGTGGTCGCGGACAGCGTCGCCCCCGGCGAGCCGGACGGATTCGGCCAGACAAAGTTGGTCCACTGGGGCGGCGTGTTGCGGTAGCGCAGCTGCTGGCCATCGATCGCCAACGTGTACTCCGTCGTGCCGGTGCTTGGCTGCGGCAGGATCTGGAACACGGTCTGCGGTCCGGCCGCACCACTGCCTTGAGCCGCGCCGCTGGCAGCGCCGCCGGAGAGCGGGGCGACCCAGCGCGCGAAGCCGCTCGTGAAGTCAGGCGTCAGCGCGAGACCCATGTCGCCCCATGTGCGGGCCGTGAGCGTGTCGCCGCGGCGCACTGCGAGCGGCCCAAGCGTCGTGCCGACAAACTTCGCGACCGAGCCATCGGGACCGAACACCTGGGCGATTTCATCCGCGCCGGCTTCCACCTTGGCGTCGCCAGCGAACGGATACTTGTTCGCGAGCGAGCTCTGGAACGGCTGATACACCTGCGCATTCCACACCTTGTTCACTTCGACGCTAGCCGGCTGGATCACCACCGCGAACGCCTGCATCAGCGGACGCACCAGCAGCGGACGCAGCGACCTGCGTTGCGAATCGGTCAGGCCCGTCAGCATCTGCTCGTCGACATACTTCAGCGAATCGGCCAGCTCGGAGCCGTTGCCGTCGAGCGTCTGCTGCATCAACTGACGCGCACCCGGTCCCGGATCGCCCTGGTTCTTGATCACGTTAAAGCGGGTGCGAACCTTGGACAGCGTGTCCATATAGCCCTGCAGCATCGATCCGTTGTCCTGCTTGACCACGATCCGGCCGAGTGCCGAGAACTCCTGGCCAATCGGCCCCATCGGCAATTCAACCGGGTTGCCGTTGATGTCGATGTTCGCGTTGATCTGGCCCACCGGCGACGACGTCCCACGGTTGAACAGCTGCTTGAACCAGCTCGTGACGCCGGTCTGCGCGCCCTTCACGCCAGCGCTGAAGAGCGACGGGTTGTCCCACGAAGTCTGGTCGTAAGCGGTGTCGAGCACCTTGCGGATCGGCGAGTCCTGCGGGTCGCCCAGGCGGTTCATTGCCTCCACGGCCTGGTTGAAGGTGCCGAAGTTCTGCACCGCGATGCCCTGCATGAACTTCTCCCAGTGCATCGCGTACTCGGTCTTGTACATCGCCACCAGCGCTTTCTGGATCTGCTCCGGACTGCCTTCGAGCGTCAGGTCGTCATGCGCCGAGGTATTGAGCACCCAGTCCTTCGCCTGCAGTTCCTTGGTCGCGGCGTCACGGATCGCCGGCTGCACGTACTGGAACCATGCATCCCGCGTGAACGTACCGGGGATTGCATAGCTGCCGGCAATCAGGCTGGTGTTGTTGTCGCCCACAATGCGGGCGATCGTCATCGGCGCGAAGCGGGTCGAGGCGCGCGCCTTGATCTCTTCGTACACGCGCTGGCGGGCCGGCATGCCGCGCACCACACGGCGCAGGTTCTCGCGCGTCTGGTCGACGAGCGAAAGATTCTGGTCGATCATCGGCCAGTCGTCGTCCGAGACGCGCGACAGGTAGAAGGTAATCATGCGTTCGGCGCTGCGAATCATCTCGTCGCGCGGCATGTTGCCCCGGTTGGTTTCGAGCCAGCCACGCCAGAAGCGCGCCACCTGATCGGTCAGGTGGGCCGTTTCGACGTGGCGCTTGTCGCCGAGCATCAGGTAGGTCTTGAGCGCGTTGTAGGCGTCTTCCACGTTGGTGGGGGAGGCGTCGCTATACAGGCCGCCCTGGCTCGTCGCCACCATGGCGGAGGCGTGCGACGACACGGGCACCGCACCGGAGTCCGGCGTGCGCGTCATCGGCGAGAGCTGCTCCGGATGCGTGTTGACGTCTTTCAGGAAGCCTTCGAGATTCTGCGCCACCGGGTTCAGCATGATCTGCCGCACGCCGTTGTAGTACTCCGTCAACAGATGCTGCTCGAGACGGTCGCCCTGGTAGAGACCGAGCGAAACTTCCAGCGGCCGGTCGCGACGGAACTGTTCGAGCTGGTCGATGCGGTCCTCGAGAATATCCATGGCCTCGAGGCGCGATTGCAGGTCGTTGCGGTTCTGCTGCAGACGCACCACGTTGTCGAGGTCGGCCTGTACGTTCGAGGCGAGCTGCTGGTTGTTGACCGTCGACCATGTCCAGCCTCCCAGCGCCAGCGCGAGCACGGCAACGAAGGCGAAGAACGTCCCATAACGCATACGCGTCTTGGCGGGGCTGGCAAACTGCTTGACCGTTTGCCGGTCGGCAAAAATGACCTTGGAGAACAGGTCGCGCAGGAAAAAGCCGTTCTTCGAAAACGCGCTGCTCGGTTTGGGGATGCTGCCTGAATCGAGCCCGAAGCGGGTGGCAATGCGCTGTGCCGCGGCGCTGTTGGTTTCGCCTTCCTGCAGCGCGCTCGTGAAGTAGAAGCCGCGGAAAATCGGCTTGTACTGGAACGGATTGGTTTCGAACAGCGTGGCAAGGAACGAGCGCAACGCGGGCTTGATCGTGGAGAATTCGAGCGGAAAGCTCAGTTGCCCCGGCGAGAGCTTGTTGCCGCGGCTGATCGACATCTGCGCGACGCTGATCTCTTTCAGGCCGTCGTACAGCTCCTCGAAGCGCTCGTCGAACTGGGCCACGACATCGCGCTTCTCGTCCGGCTCGTAGGGCAGCGTTGCGCCCCACACACGGTCGTACTCCTGGCGCTCGCTGCCGCTGAAGAATTCGGTGAAGCCCGTGATCAGGTCGGTCTTCGTAAACATCACGTACACCGGCGCGAACACCTCGAGCTTCTCGGTCAGTTCCTGCACGCGCTGGCGCAGATTTTTTGCCAGGTTGATGGCGAATTCCGGCCGGCTGCTGGTCAGCTCGGCAATGCTTGCCGTCACGATGATGCCGTTGATCGGCGCCTTCGGACGATGGCGCTTGAGCAGGCTCAGAAAGCCCAGCCATTCCGTGCGGTCTTCCTCATGCACCGAATAGCGGCCTGCCGTGTCGAGCAGAATGCCTTCAGTGGTGAAGAACCAGTCGCAGTTCCGTGTGCCGCCAATCCCGTGGATGACGGCGTTGTTCTTGTCGGCGAACGGGAACTGCAGGCCCGAGTTCAGCACGGCGCTGCTTTTGCCGGCCGCCGGATTGCCGATCACGATGTACCACGGCAATTCGTACAGCGCCGCGCCGCCCGAGACCTGACCGATCTTCGAGGTCTTGATGGTTTTCACGGCATCCACGAGGCGCGTGCGCAGCGCGTCGAGTTCCGCCTGACGGGCGGGCGTCGCCGCCGGACCGCCCTCGGTCTGCTTCTCCGCCTGCTGCTCGAGCATGTCGCCGAGCTTGCGGTTGGCGCGCCGCGCCGCGAGCCGGCGCCACAGCCACACCACGAACAGCAGCGCCAGCACGGCGCCCAGCGCGACGGCCGGCCACAACGGATCGATCTGGAAGGTGTCGGCGGCGATGAACAGCACGGCAGCGAGCGCGAGCAACCCGATGATCGAGAGCGTGCGAGAGTGGGTCAGCACTTTGAAGATGCGTTGCATAGGCCGGTCAGGTCTGGATGTTATGGGTAGCGTGCGGTAGGACGATCAGCGGAGCGCATGGGCGGGCGTCGGCTAGTGTGGTGGTGATGCGTGCTGCATGAAGGGCGGTGCGGCGCGGGTTTGCGACGTGCCTGACGCGGTAATCACCGTGCCACGTGGATCGGTCTTTTCGCCGAGAAGAATAAATGAACGCCCCATGCCCAACCCCATTATTTGCCGCTTGATGCCACTTAATGCCGCCCGAGTACGAAGCCGGGTTTGTGATATTCGACGTGCCCCAGATCCATCAATTTCCACCGGCCTCCCCATACCAGACCGCATTGTTCCGCGGTCTGTCCGTATAACTGATAGCCTCGCATGGCCCAGGGATCTTTTTCTGAAATGACAAGCTTGCCGTCACGTAAAAATGCATTGTCCGCGGCTAGCCCGTATTGGTGATAGCTCTGAAATGCGGCAGCATTGGTAACGTTTCCTCCCATTTGCGCCAGACGGTTTTGCCGCTCCGGGCTGCGATAGCCTTCCAGTAAAGCCATTTCATAACCGTATTGCTCGTGCATGATTTTGTAGACGAGCAATAAACGGGTTCTAAAGTCGGCATCGAGCAAATTCCAGTCGCGACTGGCATCCTGTAGCGCTGGGCGAACCTGCTCCACTTCCTGTGTTGCAAAAACCTCTGGCGGCAATGCTGGTGGCGGGACGAGCTGCTCGCCGTTAAGGAGCGCGGCAATTTTCTCGTCGGGAACGCGTACGGTGTCGTCATACTGAAATAATTGACGACCGCGCAGTGCGATCGCGACCAATGGCGGCGTCGCAAGAATACCTGCGGTCGTTAAAATCAGCAAGCGTCGCTTCACCAGTAAATTTTGCATATCGATTGCTGTCGATTGCGAAAATTTTGCCGAGCGAGTTAATTGGCCGCGTGCACGCGCAGCGCTATAAGATGCATTGCGCATAAATCGGCCTTGTAAATCACGCACAATGTTAAATATTGAAGATCGCACTGATGGCAATAGCAGCATGGCTGCGATCAGCACCGCGATGGCGAAATAAGCGACGAGAACGACGGCAATCAATGGAATCCCCGGAAATTTGGAAACAATTGTATTTTGTAATGCTTGCTCTTAGAATCAGGCCTGCTCGAAGTCGAGCCGAAACGGTATTATCACGGCGAAATAAACCAGGATTCAATGAGACAGTGAATGAGTGCGCCGGACAGCTCGAATTCCAAAGCCCCGCCTAGCCTGCTTGCCGACACGGCAAAAGGCTCGCAAGCCAATGGTTCGCGGATTCTCGCGAACCTCGAAGGCCGCGTCGAACCGCCCACAGACAAGCCTCGCCGTTCCAAAGCGCCTGCCGTGCTGGTGGCGTTGCTGGTGATCGCCGCGGGCGGCTGGGGCGCGTGGCACGTGCAGCAGCGTGGCCATGGCGAACATCCACAGGTAGCCGCATCGCCAGCGCCTGCGGCTACCCAGACGGCTGCGGCGCCCGCCGGCGCCAGCATCGCCAGCATGGCCAGTGGCGCGCAGGTGAGCGCGAAAGCTGTGCCTGCGGAGGCGGCCTCTGCCTCGCAAGCGGCGACCATCGTCGCCGATGACAGCGATAACAAGGATTCCAAACTTTCTGCGGATGCGGCAGCTTCGGCCGCCAGCGGCGTGGACGACAGCAACCGTCTGTCACGGGCGCTTGCGAATGGCGCGGAAGCGAGCGGAACATCGGCTCCGCTCGCGGAAGCCGCCAGGGGCGCGAAGCCGGCTGCGACAGCGGCAAATCACGCGGCGCCGCATCACGAACGCGAAACGGTCGCAGCGCACGCAAAGCACGAACACGACGTGGCGAGCAATCATCACGCGAGTGCGGTTGCGGTGGCGCAGGAGAAAAAAGACAAGCAGCATCCCGCCCATAACACCACGGTAGCGAAGGACGATCCGGATGCCGATCTGCTGGCGGCGCTCGTTGCGCGCACCAAGCCGGCGGCCACGAAACCCGGCGTGAATGGTGCGACGACCAAGGTCAGCGCATCGACCGGCGACCCGCAGCTTGCGGAGCGTGTGAAGGAGTGCGGCACACGCGGCTTCTTCGAAGACCAGTTGTGCCGCTGGCGCGTCTGCGACGGCCACTGGGGCAAGGATCCTGCCTGCCCAGGAGCGGCGCCGGCGAAGCCGCAGCAGTAGAACCTCGCAGCGAGACTTCGCTGTAAAACCTGATACATAGAACATGGCCCCAAGGCTCGACGAGAGCCTTGGGGCCATGTGCATTTTTCAGGGATGCACCCAGGTCCTCAAGCCGGATGCAATCCGCGCAACAGCTGCCGTACCCGCGACATGTCCTGATCGACGTGCTCAGCCTGCTCGAAGAGCACGGCCAGCCAGTCGACAAAGGCCCGTACACGCGGTGAGACGCGCCGGCTCTTCACATAAGCCACTGACACCGACATCGGCACCGGCTTCCATTGCGGCAGGACCTCGCGCAAGCGCCCTGAATCGAGGTATGGCTGCGCCGCGATGCGGGCCGGCTGGATCAGCCCGAGCCCTTGCAGGCCACAGGCCAGATAGGCCTGTTCGTCGTTGACCTTGACGAAGCCATCCACCTTCACGTTCAGCGCGCTATCGCCAACCTCGAAGTCGAAGTTCACTGCGCGGCCGTTATGACCCATGCAGTTGACGGCGACGTGATGCGCGAGATCGTCGAGATCGGCGGGTACGCCGTAGCGCTCGAGGTAGTCGGGGCTCGCGCAGGTCACGTGTTCGAGCGTGCCCAGGCGTCGCGCCACCAACCCGGAATCGGGCAACTCGCCGAGCTGGATGCTGCAATCCACCGCTTCGCCAACCAGATCGACCGTGCGATTGCTGACGCCAATCGCGAGATCGATGTTCGGATAGCGCTCGTGAAAATCGTCGAGTGCGGGCAAGACCAGCGCAGTGGCCAGCGCGCCTGGCATTTCGACACGCAGACGGCCGCTCAGCTGATCGGTCGAATGACGCAGGCTCGCTTCCATTTCGTCGATGTCGGCGAGGATCTGCATGCAACGTTCGTAGTACGCAGCACCTTCGGGGGTCAGGCTGAGCCGCCGCGTAGTGCGCACCAGCAGTGCGGTGCCGAGCAGCGCTTCGAGATTCTGAACCAGCGTTGTTGCCGTGGCGCGCGGCATATCCAGCGATTCCGCGGCACGCGTGAAACTATTGGTATCGACGATACGGATAAAAGTGCGCATCGCCTGAATACGGTCAATCACGGGCAATCTCCTGTTCAAACAGTAAACAAACAGCAAACACGCGGGACAATCCGGACTAAGGACGTACAGCCAACGTACCTCGTCCGTGGGGGAGGCGCGTCGGCAGACAATGCGAGGCGGGAGCAGGGCAGGCCGCCGCGAGTGGCGCGGCCTGTGCGTCACGCGCGACGGGTGTTGAACCCGCCTGCGTGACGACCTGTGGAACTACCGGGGTAAAACGTGAAACAAGCCGACCGGCAGTTACTTCCGGAGCGAATCGAGATCGATCACAAAGCGATACTTCACATCGCTCTTCAACATCCGCTCATACGCATCGTTAATCTGTTGCATCGGAATCACTTCGATGTCCGATGTAATGCCGTGCTCTCCGCAGAAATCGAGCATTTCCTGGGTTTCAGCAATCCCGCCAATCAGCGAACCCGCCAGACGCCGGCGCTTCATGATCAGGTTGAACACCTGCGGCGACGGGTGATCGTGTTCCGGCGCGCCGACCAGAGCCATCGTGCCGTCGCGGCGCAGCAGATTCAGGAACGGGTTCAGGTCATGCTGGGCTGCCACGGTGTTGACGATGAGATCGAAGCTGTTCACATGCGCTTCCATCTCTTCCGGATTTTTCGAAATCACGACTTCGTCTGCACCAAGACGTTTCGCGTCTTCGACCTTCGACTGCGAGGTCGTGAACAGCACCACGTGGGCACCCATCGCATGCGCGAGCTTGACGCCCATGTGGCCGAGTCCGCCGAGGCCGACAATGCCGACCTTCTTGCCGGGACCCGCACCCCATGTGCGCAGCGGCGAGTAGAGGGTGATACCTGCGCACAACAGCGGCGCCGTGCCGGCCGGGTCGAGATTTTTCGGCACGCTCAGCACGAAGTCTTCGTCCACGACCAGTTGGGTTGAATAGCCGCCCAGCGTGATGTCGCCGGTGATGCGGTCCGCACCGTTGTACGTACCGACCCAGCCGTTTTCGCAATACTGTTCGAGTCCTTCCTCGCAACTCGGGCAGGTACGGCACGAGTCGACGAGGCAGCCTACGCCGACGAGGTCACCGACCTTGTGGCGCGTGACGCCGGCACCGACGGCGGTCACCCGGCCGACGATCTCGTGACCCGGCACGACCGGATAAATCGAGTTCTTCCACTCGTTGCGGGCCTGATGCAGATCCGAATGGCACACGCCGCAAAACAGGACTTCCATCTGCACGTCATGCTCGCGCAATTCCCGGCGCTGAAATTCGAATGGGGCGAGCTTCGATTGCGCGTCGCTCGCAGCATAGGCGTAAGTCGTGGTCATGAGTGCTCCTGCAAATGGATGGGGTTGCACAAGGCGCCGGCGGTAGCGACACGCGGTCGCTGAAGCGGCTGAACCTCGAATTGAACCGGATCACGTTGGCTTTCCACAGGGGCCAGCGGGTTGCCGCAGGTCGTCGCGGCTGGCTGGTTATCTGCGAGGGCAGCGTGGGCAAACGGGTGATCCGGCAGGGTTCCCATCGTAGGCGGCGGGAAGCACCTGGGGAATACCTGAATATCTCGAAGGTTTGCCTAATTCTCTGGAGCGCGAGCGCTATAGGCCGTTTGATGCTAAATTTCAAGCCTTATTCTCTGCTGAATCAATAGGCACTGTCATGCAAACGACTCAAACGCCCCGCGTAGCCATTAGTCCGGCCCAGCAGCGCATGGTCGAGCTCTTCGATGTTCTGGCGCCGTCTGTCGGCTTCACGCCTTCATGCCTGGACGGCGTGAAGTTCATGCGCGCGAACCGGCCGATGCCGCGCATGCCGGTACTCTACGAGCCGAGCATCGTGATCGTCTGCCAGGGGCGCAAACGCGGCTATCTGGGTGAGAAGACGTATTTATACGACGCGCAGCAATATCTGGTGCTGTCCGTGCCGCTGCCGTTCGAGTGCGAGACGGAGGCGAGTCCGGAGGAGCCGTTCCTCGGCATCTCGGTGCGGGTGGACCTGACGGTGGTCGCGGAGTTGCTGATGGCCTTGAACGAAACCCACGGCACGGCGCACACCGAACCGCGCGGCATCTATTCGACACCTCTGGATCCGGTCATGAGCAATGCGGTGCAGCGTCTGCTCGAAGCGCTCGCTTCACCGCTCGACGCGCGAATTCTGGCGCCTGCCATCATGCGCGAGATTTGCTACCGCGTGCTGACTGGCGAGCAGGGCGACGCAATCCGCGCGGCGCTCACGCATCAGCATCACTTCGGGCGCATCGCCAAGGCGTTGCGGCGCATTCATGCGGATTATCAGGGCGAACTCGACGTCGATACGCTGGCGCGTGAAGCAGGCATGAGCCTCGCGGTATTTCACGCGCAGTTCAAGGGCGTGACGGCGACCTCGCCGATGCAGTATGTCAAGACCACGCGGCTGCATCACGCACGCCTCCTGATGGTGCAGGACGGTTTGAACGCGGGCGCGGCGGCGGCGCGGGTCGGCTATGAAAGCGCGTCGCAGTTCAGCCGCGAGTTCAAGCGTCTGTTCGGCCTGAGTCCGGTGGATGAAGTGAAACGCATGCGCGGAGTGATGGAATCGCCGCCGCCACGCGTGATGCCGACGCCGGAGAGGTATGTGACGGCCGTGTGAGCGCGGCGGGGCGACGCGCTTTATTCCGGTTCGTGGCGGCACACACAAAGCTTGTTGCCGTCCGGATCGCGAAAGTAGGCGCCGTAATAGTGCTCGTGATACTGCGGTCGCAAGCCGGGCGGCCCTTCGCACGAACCGCCGTGGGCGAGGGCAATGGCATGCGCGCGGTCGACACTGGTACGCGCCGGCGCCAGTAGCGCGAGCATCTGACCATTGCCGGGGCTGGCCGGATTGCCGTCGTAGGGACGGCTGATCACGAATAGCGGCCGGGGCTGGTCTGCCCGCATCCAGCCGGCCCAGCCGCGTTGTTCGTCGCGGAATTTGAGCTTGAGGCCCAGCGAGTCCAGCAACGGGGCGTAGAAACCAAAGGCGCGTTCGAAGTCGGTAATGCCGACGAATACGTGAGACAACATCCCGTTCGCTCCTCTCGTGTAGACATGTGATTGGCCTGCGTGACGTGGTACGCCACGGCAGGTATTGAATCACGCTTTCCACTCTTGCGGTGTGCTGGACGAATACAGCGTGAACGGATGATGGCTCGTTTCGACGACGTGCATGCGGTGTTCGAGATCGACAAAATCGGCTGATGACGCCAGATACGTGTCGCGTTGTTGCTCTTGGGTGTGGACAAACAACGCGCTGAGTCGCTTTGCAAGGTTGGCGAACATGATGGGCTCCAGTCTTTAACGTGAGTGCGACGTTTCGGATTCCGATCCAGTTCGTCGCCGAGGTTGCGGCGCGCGGTCCGGATTCGTCTGGAATCACAGCACCGCTTGTCGATAGACCCGATCGTAGACGCGAAGAATGAGCCGAAAATGAGCGGCAGCAGGGCTCAAATGGGAGGCCGAGGGTGCGACGCGTGTCGCAGGCAGGTTCGTAATTCGTGGCTCAGTTTGTCTCGCCACAATGCCGTCACACGAATCCACTGCCGACGGAGTCATCATGAATGTTCCGGATTACCAACCGATCACGTCCTCGCAACGCGTCCAGAGCGAAGCCAATCCTCGCCGCGCCGAGAGCTGGCAGGCCGCCTGGGTGCGCCGCGCGATTCCCCTCGTAATGGCGTTGCGTTTCGGCTCCAGCCGACGCCCCGCGCCTGACGTCCATGCCCTCCGACAGCGTGCGCATCGATACTCGTGGCCAACCCGTTTCGCGGCGAGGCTGCTTTACCCGAGGACGCGCCGGCATCCCGACTTTCATCTGGAGGGCGAGTGGATCAGACCGGAGACGGCCGCCGCGGCTCATACAGAGACTGTCGTGCTGTTTCTGCATGGCGGTGCGTATTATTTCGGCTCGCCTGCGACGCATCGAGCCGTCACCCGCGAGCTGGCGCATGCATCTGGCTCAGCCGTATTTGCGCTGGACTACAGTCTCGCGCCTGAACATCCATTTCCTGCTGCGCTGGAAGATACCCTGCATGCGTACCGCACGCTGCTTGCACGCGGGATTTCACCGGGTTCGATCGTGTTTGCCGGCGATTCGGCCGGAGGCGGGCTAGCGTTGGCTGCGCTGGTAGCGTTGCGCGATGCGGGTGAACCGTTGCCCGCTGGTGCAGTACTGCTGTCGCCGTGGGCCGATCTGACGACGATCTGGCGTGCGAAGCACAACGTGTTGTCGATGAATCGCACCGCCATGGAAATGGCCGCAAAGATGTATCTGCAGAACGCAAGACTGTTCGAGACCCTGGCGTCGCCCGCGCGCGCAAAACTGCATGGGTTGCCGCCGGTCCACATTCAGACCAGCGATTCCGAGGGTTTGAACGCGGACGCACACGAACTCGCCGCCAAACTGCAACGCGAAGGGACGTGGGTGGAGTTCGCAGAATGGCATGCGATGCCGCACGCGTGGCATTGCTTTTCGCCGTTCGTGCCCGAAGCGCGAACCGCTCTGGCACAGGCAGCCGTGTTTATGCGCGGCTGTTGGGTAAAATCCGTCCACGATACGAGCACCTAACCTGCCCACCGGACGCCCACCATGCTTCATGAACTGACCCGAACCATCCTGGTGATCGTCGCCGCGCTCTTTCCCATCATCAATCCGCCGGCGGCGGCGTTCATCATCCTGAGCATGGTGCCGCATGCGTCGCCGGCGCAGCGCGCGGAACTGGCGCGACGCATCGCGATTAACAGCTTCGTGATCCTGCTGGCATCGCTATCGATCGGGGCCTACCTGTTGTCGTTTCTCGGGATTTCCATTGCGGTGTTGCGCGTCGCTGGTGGGCTCATCATTGCAATGGCCGGCTGGAATCTGTTGCAGTCGTCCGGGGACGAGCCTGAAGAGGCACAACCGGATCCGATGACCGGAAGCGACCCGACACTACGTGTAAAGGCTTTTTATCCGCTGACTTTGCCCGTGACCGTCGGTCCCGGTTCGATTTCCGTTGCGATTGCTCTGGGTACCGGCTCGCCGCGAGAGGGCTTGCAGCCAGTCCATTTCATTGGGGTGGGTGTCGCTTTGGGACTGCTTTGCGTCAGCATTTACCTGTGCGTGCGCTTTGCCGGCAACGTCGAGCGGCTGCTGGGTCCGTCGGGTACGCAGGTCGCGATGCGACTGTTTGCCTTCGCGATTTTTTGTATCGGTGTGCAGATCTTGTGGCTCGGGTTATCAGACCTGATCAACTCGTTGCATCTGCATTGATCGGCCGGTTGCGCGGCGTTGGATAAAACGCCGGAGGCCCACTTTGGCGACTTCGACCAGAATCAGGAAAATCGAGCCGGTCGCCGCAGCGCCGGCCACGGCCAGTGAGATGTCGAACAGCCATTCGAACAGCGCAACCATGATGTCCTCTGCAGGTGTAAGTGGATCGGATTCGCTAGCCTGATTGATCAACGAGGCGGCCATCTCAAACGCCACTGGCCATGGCGAGCATCAGATAGGGCAACAATTCGTCGTACGTGGCGGGTTGTTCGGTGGCCGTTGTGTCGTTTTCGGGCGCGCGGACCGGTTTAACAGGCTGAACCGCGGCTTCGGCATAAGTGGCGCTCGCGGTGGCAGGGTGGTTGAAAAGCGGAAACATGATGAACATCCTCTCGGTCGGATCAGGCGAATCGTTGATTCGGATGACCTATCTTCGTGGATGAAAATGAGGCGAAAATGAGCGTGATACCCGAGCTTGTGCCGTCTGGCGCGAGATCTCCCCGGTACGCACTTAAATGCGCCGGTGACGGTAATGAACGGGCTGGCTTGCCGCTGGCGAAGTCAAATGAAATCTTCTCTGAGAAATAACCTTGCCATCGCACTCGGCCTGCTGGTCAGCGCCGCGGCGATCGCGCAAGGCATCAGTTCCTATCAGTTGTGCCGCTCGGGGATGAGTGCGCTCCTCGATCTTCGGCTCGAGCAGGTCGCCGTGCGCATGCGCAATGGACTGGCGGACTCGATTCCGGCGACACCCGCGCGTGGCTCGCAACCCAGCCGCGATATCGTGATCACGATCCGCAAGCCGGGTGCCGAGGTACCGCTGCGTTCGACCGATCCATCGTTGCAGCTGCCGCAGGACGCCGCCGCAGGTTTGAGTTCGGATGACGTCAACGGCGAGCGCTGGCGAATCTACACGTTGCGCGACACCGGAAGCCTGATCCAGGTTGCGCAACGCTCATCCGTGCGCGAAGAGCTGGAACGCGAAGCGGCGCTGACGACCTTGTGGCCGACGCTCGTGCTGCTGCCGCTGGTGCTCGGCGCGGTGCTGCTGATCGTGCGAGTGTCGTTCCGCAAGATGAACCAGCTCGGCAACGAGGTTCAGGAGATCGACGCGTCGCGCCTGAGGCCGTTGCCATCGGCGGGCGTGCCGAGCGAGCTGCAGCCCTTCGTCGATTCGATCAACCGGATGATCGGGCGTCTCGCTCAATCGATCGAAGCGGAACGGAAGTTCATCGCGGATGCCGCACATGAACTGCGCACCCCGCTCACCGCGTTGCAGTTGCAGGCCGATAACCTGCAGCCGCATATCGTCCCCGGCAATCAGGAGCGCTTCAGCGAATTGCGAAGCGGGATCGGCAGAAGCAGTGCGTTGATCGCACAACTATTGCGGCTCGCGCGGGCGGATGCACCTTTGTCCGGCAGCACGATCGAGCCGACCGATGTTTCGGAGATCGTGGTCCAGGCGGTCTCCGATGTGTTGCCGATCGCCGCGGCGCGCGGGATAGATATTGGCGCAGAAGAGATGGTGCAGGACAGGGTCGCGGCGTCCGGTGCAGATGTCGCCATCGCCGTCAAAAATCTGGTGAGCAATGCGATCCGTTACACGCCGGATGGCGGCACGATAGATCTGCGGATGCGCACGGAAGGCACTATGCTGTGGGTCGAAGTAACGGATACAGGACCGGGCATCGCGCCGGAGTTGTTGCCGCGTGTGTTCGACCGCTTCTTTCGGGCCAATCTGGATATCGAAGGCACCGGTCTCGGGCTGTCGATCGTCAGGTCGATCACCCAGAAATACGGCGGCGATGCACAGATTCGCAACCGCAGCGACGGCCGCTCGGGGATCGTCGCTGCGGTCAGTTTTCCGCTGGCAGAGATGTGCACGGGAGCCTCCGGCCACGGTGCTGGAACAACGACGGGCAAGCTGGCTCAAGCAACGGGGGCGACCCGCTACCTGCATGGGAGAGACGTATGAGAGTCCTTCTGGTTGAAGACGATCTGCAGATCGGGCAAAGCCTGATGCGCGCACTCAAGGACGCGGACTATAGCGTCGACTGGGTGCGCGACGGCATCGCCGGGCGCGCGGCAATGGACGCGGCCGAATATACCGTCGTACTGCTCGATCTGGGTTTGCCCGGGCTGTCGGGAATCGAACTGCTGCGCTCGGCGCGAGCCGGCGGCAATCCCGTGCCGGTCCTGATTCTGACCGCACGCGACGATCTCGACTCGCGAATCGAAGGCCTGGATATTGGTGCGGACGACTATCTGCTCAAGCCCTTCGAAGTGGGCGAACTATTGGCGAGAATTCGCGCCGTGCTCCGCCGCAAGGCGGGGTATGCCGTATCGCGGCTCGGTGACGACACCATCAGCCTTAATCTCGACCAGCGCACGCTTACGTTCGGCGACAAGGTCGGCGCACTCTCCGCACGAGAATTCGCGCTGATGCATGCCTTGCTGGAGCACCCCGGCACGATATTCTCGCGCGCCCAGATCGAAGACAAGCTGTACGGATGGGGCAAGGAGGTCGAGAGCAATGCCGTCGACGTGCTGATCCACTCGGTGCGAAAAAAGTTTGGGCAAGACGTGATCCGCAACGTGCGCGGCCTCGGCTGGACCGTCATGCTGGGCAAGGCGGGCGCTTAGCCCGCTTCTAAGTCTTTGCCTCAGTCCTCGCTCGAACCAGCCTGGATCTGGCTCGCGTAAAACGCGCGTTTTTCGTCGTACATGAGCAGGTCCGCCCGCTGCACGACGGCCTCCAGCCGTTCACCGTGATGACAGGTTGCCGCTGCCATCGAGAAGCTCAATACCGAACCTGGGTAGAACTGATTGTTCATTTCCACCAGTTGTCGGATCGTGTCGATCATCGCGGCGCCACCACGCTCGTCGGTATTGGGCATCAGAATCGCGAATTCGTCGCCGCCGATCCGCGCTGCGTGAAACGGCGTTTCCAGCGCTTTTGCCAGTACTTCGCCGGCACGTCGCAGAAGTGCGTCGCCGGCAGCGTGGCCCAGTTGATCGTTGATCCGCTTCAGGCCGTTCAGATCCGCCATGATGACGGTGACAGGGAACGGGCCTTTGCGCTCGAGCCGGTTCAGTTCGTCGACATAGAACGAGCGGTTACGCAGCTTGGTCAGCACGTCGTGCTTGCCGAGAAACTCCAGATATGCCTCGGCTTTCTTGCGCGCAGTGATATCGGTGAGGGCCACCAGCACCAGATCCCAATCGCGCTCATGACCCGGCAGCACCGAGAATTGCAGGAGCACGTGCACCTCGCTGCCATCCAGCGAGTAATTGAGAACTTCGCGTTGCTGGAACAGCTTGCCGTCCCACAGATCGATCAACTGCTCGCGGAAATGCGGGCGCATGTCGTCACGAAACACATCCGGCAGCCTCGATAGCAGGGTCTGCTTGTCCGGTGCAGCGAACATGGCGAGCGTGTGCCGGTTCACGTCGAGTACGTGGATTTCCTGCATGCAGCGTTCGACGAACTCGGGATGGACGTCTGTGAACACCCGAAAATCCGCGATACCTGCTGCACGTGCTTCGTTCAGCAAACGTTTAACGGCGCTGAAATCCTCGACCCAGAGCGACACCGGCGATTCTTCGAACAGGCCGCGCGCATATTCTTCGGCGTGCGAAAGACGATGACGGGCGCCTTCCAGTTCGGTGACGTCCTCGAGCGATACCAGCACGCGGTCCCAGCGTTCTTCGTGGCCGGGCAGGACGGCGCCTTTGAGCAGCACGTCGAGCCGCCGGCCACCGAGCGTGTAATTGACGGTCTGGCTCGTGAAGCCTGGTGCGCCCGTCCACAACTGGCACAGCTCTTCGAGGTGGGTCTTCAGCATGTCGTCGCGAAACACGGTGCCGAGATTGCTGGTGAGCGTGCCCAAGCTGTCCGCTTCGAACATGGTCAGCGTCTTGCGGTTGACCTTGATGACACGGATGCTGTGCGCGCATTGCGCCACCCGCTCGGGATGAGCGCGGAAATGGGCACGCAGATCGGTCACGCCTTCGGCGCGCCAGGCGTCGAACAGTGCCCGCACCTCGCTGAAGTCTTCCAGCCAGAGCGAAATAGGCGCCAGCTCGAACATTTCCGAGTCGTCGCTCGGCTGCGCGTCGCCGCGCGGCGTGTCTTCAGCACCAAGGGTATCCAGCATGAGCAATCCGTATTCGAGAGTGCCGCTATTTTAAGGGGAACTCGGGTAGAGAAGCATGTAGCAAGCGCCAGCCAGCACGCCTTCCGGAGCCTTGTTACACTTTCCCGCGTCGCAGTTCCCCCTCAAACAACCGTTTCAGGCCATGACAAAACCTTACCTGCTGGTTTTGATTCTTCTGAAGGACGCCAGTCTTGCTGGCGTCAAGTCTGCTTATGAGGTCATCTATGCCCCCGATGAGGGCACGCGTACGGAAGCGATTGCCGCGCACGGCGAGAAGGTGCGCGCGGTCCTGACCAACGGCACCACGGGCCTGACAGCTGAAGAAATCGACCGGATGCCCAGGCTGGAATTCATCAGCGCGCTCGGCGCCGGCTACGAGAACATTGCTATCGACCATGCACGCAGCCGCAATATCGTCCTGGCCAATGGCGCGGGGACCAACGCCGCATGCGTCGCCGATCACGCTTTCGCGCTGCTGCTCGCGGTAGTGCGCGATGTGCCGCAGCTCGATCAGGCGACCCGCCAGGGCGTCTGGCGCGATACGCTGCCAATGCATCCGGGTGTGTCGGGCAAGCGGCTGGGCGTGCTCGGGCTGGGCCATATCGGCAGCAAGGTGGCGAAGCGCGGGGCAGGGTTCGATATGGAACTGGGATATCACAACCGTAAGCCGCGTGAAAGCGAGCCGATCCGCTACTTCGATAGTGTCACGGCGCTCGCACAGTGGTGCGACTTCCTCGTCGTCACGACGGTAGGTGGGCCGGGCACGCGGCATCTGATCGACAAGGCGGTGCTCGAGGCGTTGGGGCCGGACGGTTTCCTCGTGAACGTTTCGCGCGGCAGTGTCGTCGATACGGCGGCGTTGGCCGAGGCGTTGAGCGCCCGAACAATCGCAGGAGCCGGCCTCGATGTGTATGAAGGCGAGCCCGATCCGCCAAAAGCATTGATCGGACTACGCAACGTCGTGCTGACGCCGCACGTGGGCGGCAGGTCGCCGGAGGCGATCGCGGCGTCGCTGCAGAACTTTCTGGACAACGCGGCGAGGCATTTCGCGGGCGAGAAGGTGTTGACGCCGATCTGAGCTGTGGAGCTATGAGTGAGCGGCGGCCCTCGATACGCGCCGCCGTTCAGCCAATCAGCTTGAGCCCAGGCGGCAGCGACTCGCCGAAGACGCGTCCCTCATCGGCTTCGTCGAGTTCGACCGTCTCGCGGACCATCGTGATCCAGTTGGCCGGCGCGTGCGCGGTTTCGAGCCGTTTGATGACGCTCGCGCGGATTCCCGCAGACAGATCGCGCGACCGGTCACCCGTCATGCGAGCGATCTGTACCGCAGCGAATGCGGCCGGTTCGACCTTCCGCCAGTCGAGCGTGAGAATCGTCCCGAGCCATTGCTCTGCAATGTCCGGCGGAACGACGCTATGCGCGCTGCCATAGAAAGGCCGACGCGCACCGATACGGCCGACGGCCCACCATCCCTGATGATTCTCGGACGGCTTCGCGAGTCGCTCGATCAGTCGCGCACCGAGTTCGACCTTGCGTTCCGCAGGCACGCGTTCGAGCGACGCTTCGAGGCGCACCATATCGGCGTAACCGGACTTCGACGGATCGAACGGTAGTTTGGAGCGCGCCGTGCCGGCGGCCTGCATGAAGGCCACCGCGTCGAGCACATCGAGCTGTTCGCTCTCGCCCAGGCCGCCCGCTGCGCGGCGCCACAGCGTCCACCACTCCGACCAGACCTGGCTGTCGTTGATGTACTGAATGCCGTCGTCGAAGAGCGACCACAGTTGTTCGACACGCCACTCGTCGAGCGGATAGCCGAAGCCGGGACGCACGCAATACCCGGCCAGATTGAGCCAGAGACGCTCGTGATCCGCCGAGCGGCGCCGGCGTTTCGCACGTTCCCGCAGCGCGTTGAACAGTTCGCGCAGCAGCGCACTGTTCCAGCTTGCGCGTGGACCGAGGACCTGTTCCAGTTCGGCCCGTGTGCGCTTGACCTCCCTGGAGTCGACTTTCTGCGAGCGCGAGCCGAAGGCGCGATCGATCAGTTCGAGCGCTTTGGGCAGGGCAGGGTGCGGCGCTTCGCCGGACACGGTGACTTTGGCCTCGCCGCGGCGCAGCTGGAATTCGAGCAGCCAGCGCTGTGTGGCGTCGCTGGCATCGATACAGTGCATTTCCAGCGTGCCTACTTCGGTGAGCGAAGCGGCGAGCTGGACCGGTGTTTCTGCCGCCTGGCCCGAGCCGCGTGGGGCGACGACCGTGGCGATAGGCGGCAGGCGCACGAATTCGCCGAGGGGCAGTTCGGCCAGGTCACCCGGTTGCCACGCGGTGTCCGATACAGAGGACACCAGATGAAATTGCACAGGATGTCCGAGCCGTAGCGCGAAGGTGCGGTCGGCGAGGTGAATCTCGCGGCTTTCTTCGGTGCCGCGCGGCAGTACGCACACCCCGCGCAGCGTTTGCGGGTCTTCCTCCAGAACCAGGAAGTAGCTGCGTGGCGAGCCGCCGCCGATCCGCGGCGCCTGGCCGGCACGGGCGAGTGCGTAGGCTACCGCGCCGCGTGCCACGGCTACGTCGGGGTTGTCGTTGTGGAGGACGTGCAGAGGTTTGCCGCGCCAGGTGCCCAGCGTGGCGGCGAGACGTTCGGTAAGCGCCTCGGCGCGGAATACGCCGCCGTTGAGCAGCAACGTGTCGGGCACGGGCAATGTGTTTTCGCTTTCGTCAGCGGCCACTGATGAACCCAACGCCTCTCGCGACTGCGTCGCGAGCCGGCCCAGAAACGCCGCGACGTGCCGCGTGATTGCCGGGTCGCTCGCATAAGGCAAGCCGAATTCGACGATGGCGCCGCGCGGGCGCCCCGGCCGCGCATCTGCGGAAACGGCGGGGAAAAAGCCATCTACGACTATCCGCTCGACTTCCTCGCGCGTGATCTCCACCGTACGCGCGCCGCCGATCAGCTTCGAACCCGTACCCAGCAACGTGATCGATGCAGAGTCTGGCGCCCCGGGCCCCAGCAGCTGCTCTTTCGCGGCGCGGCAGCGCTCGACGAGCTGCGAGAGGCTCGTCGCCGACAGCCGCGACTGTGGCGTCGACAGCCGGCTCTCGGCGAGATGCGCCAGTGCGAGGTCCATGTTGTCGCCCCCGAGCATCAGGTGGTTGCCCACGCCGACGCGCGTGAGTTGGGGCTGACCGTCCTGCATCTGCACCTTGATCAGGGTGAAGTCGGTCGTGCCACCACCCACGTCGCAGATCAGTACGAGCCGCGTTTCGGCGAGCTCAGTGCCAAGCGAGCTGCGGTGCCGGAGCAGCCAGTCGTAGAAGGCTGCTTGCGGCTCTTCCAGCAGACGCAGCTTGGGCAGATGCGCCATGCGGGCTGCTTCGAGCGTCAGCGCGCGAGCACCGTCGTCGAACGAGGCGGGCACAGTGAGCACCACGTCCTGCTGTTCGAGAGGCGCATGTGGAAAGCGATGATTCCACGCGGAGCGCACGTGGGCCAGATAGCTGGCGCTGGCGGTGACGGGCGACACCTTGTCGATGTCGTCGCCGGCGCCCCATGGAAGAATCGCTGCTGTGCGGTCCACCGATGCATGCGACAGCCAGCTTTTCGCGCTTGCGACGAGGCGCCCCGGCACCTGAGCGCCGAGGCTGCGCGCGAGCCGGCCGATCACGGCGCGATGCGTTTCCGCGCTGTTCGCGCTGAGAGTGTGCCTGTTCGCAGCATGCGCGATATTCGCAGCCTTTGCAGCATCCGGCGCAGCAGCGGACCACGGCAACTGCAGATCGCCGTCGCTCAGTTCGCCGCGCGCAGCGTGATAACGCACCGACGGCAGCAGCGGTCGTGCCGCTACCTCACCGGGACCGACGAGCTGTTCGATCTCGAAGACGCGAATGTCCCCGGACCCCGCCTCGACATACGCGACGACCGTGTTGCTGGTGCCCAGATCGATCCCGACGAGGTACTGCTTCATCGTGTTCAAACGTTGGCGTTGCCGCGCACATCGAACTCGACTTTCCAACGCTCGCCCGTGCCGCGCGGGATGGCTTCCAGTTCGAGCGTGCCGGCTTCAGTGACGCGCGCATGCAGTTTCACCGGCACGATCTCGCCGGGGCTGCGGCCTTCGGGCGGCAACGTGGCCTGAATCTCGTCCAGCTCCTGCAATTCCTCCGGCGACCAGTAGTCGAGCAGCGTACCCACCTGGTCGTGACGCCGCACGGACGAACCGAAGAAGCGGAAGTGCACCGGCTCGCCGACGACGAGCCCAAACTCCTGCGCCGGCAATTCCGCCTCGGTGCCTTCTTCCATGCCGAACGGCGCGACGCACAGCGCCTGCACCGGCGGTTCGAGTCCCGGCACGGCGGGCATGGCGGATTCGACCGCGATATAGAAAGCCCGCGCGATGCCGCCGCGAATCCGCACGCCCTGGCCGCGCTTCACGTAGCCGTAGTAAGCCGCACCGCGCGCAACGGCGAGATCGAGATCCGCACCTTCGAGCAGACGCGCAGGCGCGGCGCCTTCCGCGGCAAGCCAGCCGTTGAGCGTCTGCAGAATGCGCTCGACCAGCAACGGCGACTTGAACACGCCACCGTTGAACAGCACCGCGGTGGGATGCAGGAAACTCGCGCCTTCCGGCTGCGCGCTTTGCAGACCGTCGAGTTCGGCGAGCGCCGCAACCTGACGGCCGAGGAACGCCGCCAGATGACGCGTGACGGCCGCGTCCTGCGCGTACGGCAAGCCCAGCTGCGTGAGGCCGACGCGGGCCCGGCTCACCGGACGCGCGCTGCTTTCGACCAGCGGAAAAAACCCATCCAGGATCGTCTGCGTCAGTTCCGTGCGGGTCAGTTCGGTGCGGATCGAGCCGCCAATCAGCTTGGCGCCGCGACTCGGTACAACGAGCGGCACAGCGTCGGTGGCGGCGTCGGTGAGGAGCGTCTCCTTGGCCGCGCGGCAGGCGTAGGTCAGCGCGCGCAGTTGCCACGGGTCAGGCTGCGTCCCCTGGGCGGCCAGTTTGCGAGCCACCACGTGGGCGAGGGCGAGGTCCATGTTGTCGCCGCCGAGGAGGATGTGTTCGCCCACGGCGACGCGATGCAGTTCGAGATTGCCTGCACGCTCGACTACCGCGATCAGCGACAGGTCGGTAGTGCCGCCGCCCACGTCGACGACGAGGATGATGTCGCCCACTCGGACCTGCTTGCGCCACTCGCCGCCGCTCTTCTGGATCCAGCTATACAGGGCGGCCTGCGGTTCTTCCAGCAGCGTCATGCCTGCATAACCCGCGGCCTGCGCAGCCTCGGCGGTCAATTCGCGCGCGGCCGGATCGAACGACGCGGGAATCGTGACGGTAATTTCCTGCTCGCTGAAAGGCGCGTCGGGATGGGCATGGTCCCACGCTTCGCGCAGATGTGCGAGGTAGCGAATCGAGGTTTCGAGCGGCGACACGCGTGTCACTTCAGGGGGCGCATCGTTGGGCAGAATCGCGGCGCGACGGTCGACGCCCGGATGGCACAGCCAGCTTTTCGCGCTCGACACGAGACGGATCGGCGTGCCGGCACCGCGGCTGCGCGCCATTTCGCCGACAGCGAAGTCGCGCTCGCCGGTCCACGGCAAACCGAGGTCGAACGGCGCCAGTTCGCTCGGATGCGGCAGGTAGAGGAACGAGGGCAACAGCGGCAGATTGTCGATCGTGGCCGGCGCGGTGAGTTGCGTGACCGGCAGGATTTCCTGAGTGGTCTTTTCGCCGTCGCTGGTGGCGAAGTCGACGTACGAGAGGGCGCAATGGGTTGTGCCCAGATCGATGCCGATCGAATAGCGCGGATCGCTCATAGCTCCACCTCGGCCGCTGCAATGATGGAGGTGTCATGGCTCGCGGCGAGCTTCGGCAGCCGCACGTCCTGAACGCGCCAGCCGCGATGGCTCAGGCTGCCGGTAAACGGCGCCTTGCCGACCACGTTGCCGGTCAGACGGACGGCGGTGGCGTCGAACCCTTCGGGCAGCGTCACACGGCTGCCTTCGGCCTCTTCGCGCACGGGACGGATCGTGAAATGCTCGCGCAGCACCGTGCGGCAGCCTCCATGCACGACGCGGGCGGCGGCGCCGATGTCCGCATCCGAGTAACCCGCCACGTCTTCTTCGACGAAGTCGATAAAACGCGCATCGCGCTGCAGCAAGCCTAGTAGCTGAAGGGCAGCGTCCGGGCTTGCCTGCTTCAGGGCGGGAACGGCAGGTTGCGGGGTGGGCGCAGGTGCTGGCGTTGCAACTGGTGCTGCCGTTGGTGCTGCTGTGGGCGCGCCGCTGCGCAGGCGCTGCACGCGGGCGGCGAACTCGCCGTCGCCGAGAATGCTGAAGAACGTTCCGACGGCCAGCGAAATCCTGCCGAGGAAAGACACGTTCGAGTCGGTCATAAAAGTGGCTCCTGAGGGGCTCTGTCAAAAGGACGAGCAGCCCTTGGGCAACGCCGGATCTGGCCGGGGTCGCCGCGGGTTATCGGGTTGCGGACATCGATGTGCGAAGCAGCATGGGCCGGCTCGCACATCGGTTGAATTGGCGGCCCGGATTGGGCATGGCCCATCGGGGCCTCGACTCGCATTTTACCTTCCGGGTGAGACTAGCCCAGGCAATGGCCTCGAACGCGGGAACGAGACGTTCTGCATGCTGCAACGCAGTGCAAATTTTACCGACCTGGAGTGCGGGCTGCGTCAAGATCGGGAAATTACTCATGAAGTATCTGCTGGGTTCGCCGATATCATGTGAGCGCATTCGTAACTGGCTGGGTCACGCGGCGGTCGGCGCCGCAGTTCACCCCCGGGCCGCGCTGGTCTCGGACGCAACCGGTCGTAGATGTTTGGCCGGTACCTCATTGCGAAGCACGCCCGCGCTGCTCATCGGCGCGCGAGGCGGACTTCATTTCAACGGCTTCGCGATGCGCCTGGCGCTCCTCGCCGACAGCGACCCGACAGCGACCCGACAGCGCGCCAAGCCGCGCTTCCACTTACCTTGTGACGAAGCGAGCATCCCGAACGAGTGCTCCGTTTCAATCTATAGTTCTCTCACCACTCGCGCAAAGCTTGCATCCGCAACCAGTTCGTATGCTGCTCGGGTATGGCCACCAGGTCTCTCGAGCGTTTTCTTGAACGCCTGAGCGGGGTTCGGTATAGTGGGCGGCACCATCGAGGCGTGGATTTACGAAGTTTCGATGATGAGGGTAAGCGGATCGTGCATGAAAAAATCGACACGTGTGCTTCGAGGAGTATCCATTGATGAAAAGAATAATTTGCCTGGCACTACTGAGCCTTGCGTGCATGAGTGCGATAGCGGAGACAGCGGACGAAGCCGGCGTCAGCGCCGCGGTACAGCGTTTGAACGCAGCGATGCTGGCTGGCAATGCGGATGAGATGAAAGCGGTGACATCGGAGGCCTTGAGCTACGGCCACTCGAATGGCGCCGTACAGGATCAGACGGTCTTCATCCAGACGATAGTGAGCGGTGGGACACGGTATCGAAGAATCGACTTGAGCAACACGAAGACGACGCTAGCAGGAGAGGATGCGATTGTCCGCGACCACTTTTCGGGCACGGTGGAGAGCGGAGGAAAGGTGGGCGAGGTCGAGCTCGAACAGTTGATGGTCTGGCAAAAACGCGATGGTGTATGGAAATTGCTGGCGCGTCAGGGATACAAACACTGAGCGGGCGCGTACAAAGCCCGAAGCCGCGGAACACCACCGGGAAATAGCGAGAACAACCCACGTGCAATAGTTGCACGCCCAACCTCAAGCCGCCTTCAACTCCCCAACCAGACTACACAAAGTCTCAACAGAAATCATAGCGGCAGCATTAGAAGGCGCCGGCCGCTCAGCCGGCTTAAATACTGCATCACCCCGCCGAATCTTCCGCCTTGACACAGCGCAAGTGCCGGAAGTATGAGCAGACCGCCGCCGCCACCGCTGCTCGCCGTAATGACAACGACCCGGCTCAACCCAGCGAATCACAAGCGTGGTATCAGAGCGCTCAAGAATCTCGATGCGTACGCCGTTGGCACCGTCAAGTGGCAAGGACTCTATGGTCTTCATCGTCGGCTCCGTATATGTGGTGTGCCGAATGTATTCCTGCGCGGGCCTTAGAGCCATTGTGCGCCGGTTGAAACACTGTTCTTGAATTAGCAATAATGCCACTTGACTTCAGTGGGGATACGAAAAGACGCGGGTTTGCGGGCAGTTAAGAGCGTGCTTTTTCTATAGAGCGAATTTTTGCAACGCAGTGTTGATCGCAGCGCGACGGACAGCGGGGGGAGTCGATGTGACGGAAGGGCGCGAGCGCTTCCTTTAAGATGTGAACATTGACGAGCAGAGCCGGGGCTAGTTTAACGGGTTTGCGTTTTTCCGGTCGGCTCGCGCGCACATCTCCCAGAGGTTACATGGCCACACGCCCACCCGCAGCATCTCCAACACCCCCGGAACTGGATCCGCCGAGCCGCCGGAAAATGCAGCAGGCGGCAACCGCACTGCTATACGCCGCCCTGGTGCTGCTGGCCTTGTGGGTCATCCGCGATTTCCTGCCGGCAGTCGGCTGGGCCGGCGTGATTGCCATCGCCCTGTGGCCGGTGCTGCGCAAAATCGAAAGCCACAGCTGGCTGTCCGGACGCACCACGCTGATCTCCGCCGTCCTGACAGTGGCGATTGCATTGCTGGTCGTGTTGCCGGTGGCAATGGGAATCGGGCAGGCAAGCCATGAAGCGCACGATGTGATCGAGTGGATCAAGAACGTGCAGGAAAACGGCATCGCGATGCCGGACATCGTCCAGCATCTGCCGTTCGGCGCACCGCAGATCACAGAATGGTGGCAGGCGAACCTTACCCAGCCGCTACGCGAGTCGCCCGCCATGAAAGGGCTGCACGGCGAAGCCGTCATGACCTTCGGCCGCCATTTCGGCGCGCGAGCCGCACACGGTCTGATGGTATTCGCTTTCATGCTGGTCACACTGTTTGTGATCTTTCAGGCCGGGCCGCGTCTGTCCGGCGCGCTGCTCAAGGGGGCACACCGCGCCCTTGGCAGCAACGGCGCGCAGCTTCTCGAACGGATGGCCTCCGCTGTGCGCGGCACAGTGGCCGGGCTCGTAGTGGTGGGGATCGGCGAGGGCGCACTGCTCGGTCTTGCCTACGAGATCGCTGGCCTGCCGCACGTTATCCTGCTCGGATTCGTCACGGCCGTGGCGGCCATGCTGCCGTTTTGCGCACCGCTCGTGTTCTGCGGCGCGGCGCTGTGGCTGTTCGCGCAGGGATCGGTGGCGTGGGCGATCGGGCTTGCTGTATTCGGCTTCGTGGTGGTGTTCATCGCAGAACACCTCGTGCGGCCGGTGATCATCGGTAATTCGACCCGCTTGCCGTTCCTGCTGGTGCTGTTCGGGATTCTCGGCGGCGCGGAGACTTTTGGGCTGCTGGGCCTGTTCATCGGTCCCGCGCTGATGACCGTGCTGATGGTGTTGTGGACGGACTGGGTGCGATAGCACGCTGACGAACACAGAGGCCGTCGTCACCCGCCAGGCGGGACAGCGGCGGCCGCTATTAACCGCGGCGGCCCGCTTATGTGGCGACTCCACTGCGCCGGATAGTCGAGCGCGCCACCAGCCGTTTAACCGGCTCGCAAACGCGCGCAACCCCGAACAGCGCGCCGACTGCGATTGCGTCGGCCAAAAGCCCAAGTGGTATGTCGAGATACCCGTCGGTGGCTGCATAGAGCAGCGAATCGACGACGAGCGAAATGGCTGCGCCCGCCACGAAGCAGATCAACCCTTTGCGTCCGATCATGCCGACCCACGGCAGCCACAGCGCGAGCTTGCGCACCCAGCCGAGCTGGATCAGGTAGGCGACGAGCCATGCGATCGCCAGAAAATTGCCGGCACGCAACCATGAGAGGCTTTGCTTGAAACTGCCGTCGAGCGGCGTTTGCTCGATAAACAGCTTGTAGTACGCCGCGGCCAGCGCGACGCCAAATGCCAGCACGTTGACGAGCCACCCCGCGCGGTGTGAGCTGATCTTCCGATACACGGGCTGGACCCGCGCCAGCACGCCAAGCACAAACAGCAGTTGCCAGGCGAGCGGATTGAAATTCCATTGAGCGTCTTCGATTGCCGGCAGATACGCATTCACGGATGGCGCCGCAGCCCAAAGCGCGAGGCTCCCTGCCAGCAGCCACCATGGCCGGCGCTGCGCGAGCGGCAGGACCAGCGGCACGCTCAGCGCGAACAGCGCATACATGGGCAGCACCGACGCCAGATAAGGCTGACGCCGCAACAGCACGATGTCGCGCAGGGCCATAAGCGGCGCATCGATAAAGTCGTCGAGATCGTCGGAGGTCAGATTGGGCGCGTCGATGCTGAAGGCGATCAGAACGGCGCTGACCAGCAGCATCAGGCCGGCGGTGACGAGGAAGGCCCGATAGATCTCCAGCGAACGCCGCAGAAAACGGTGGCGCGCGGCTGCCTCGGTGCGGCGCAGGGCGAGCGTGGCGTAAGCGGTTGCGGTGGCAAAGCCGCCGAGGAATACGAACACCTCGGCTGCATCGCACAGCGCGTAGGCGTGCAACGTGACGCGCGAGAGGATGCTGCCGCCGATGTGATCGACCACGATAAACAGCAGGACCAGTCCGCGAAAGAAATCGAGTTCGAGCAGACGGGAGGATGACTTTTGCATTGCATACCGCGCAGGGGATTTTAAACGGGACCAGCGGCCGAGATTGTTGTTCTGCCAAACGGGGGTGGTTTCTTTCGAAATTATTTCATGTTCTTACGAAAAGGTGTGCGAGAGCGGCCTGCAAACCGGGTGTTTTCTGCGCCGTTAGCCATCCGGCCAAGGGTTCCCTAGCCCGGCGTTTGGGGGTGATCCGGCGTCGGACGAACGCTGTTCGCGACCACGCCCCAATTGTCAAATTACGCAATATGCGAATGCCTGCGCGTGGGCATTTCGCAACGATTTGCGATGGCTCAACGTGTGCCGATGGACGGCCCGCTATCGGTGTGCAAGCATCGTTTTCATCACTCGTGAACTTGAAGCTCAATGTAAGTGCTGCTTAAAAAAAGAAGAGCCTTCTCAAAGTTGGCTAGCTGCTGGCTGATGGAAAGAGATCCGGGAGATCTTCATGAAAAAGAACATGATTGCGCTGGCTGTGACGGCAGCCTTCGCGCTGCCTGCTTTCGCGCAGAGCAGCATTACGCTGTACGGGGTGATCGACGAGGGCATCAACTACACGAGTAACGCGGGCGACAAATCGGCCTATCAGCTTGAGAGCGGCTATGCGCAGGGCAGCCGCTGGGGCTTGAAGGGTTCGGAGGATCTCGGCAGCGGCCTGAAGGCGATCTTCGATCTCGAGAACGGTTTCGACGTGAATAGCGGCGGCCTTCAGGAGGGCGGCCGCATCTTCGGCCGCCAGGCGTTCGTTGGCCTGACGTCGGCCAATTACGGCACCCTCACGTTCGGCCGGCAGTACGACTCGGTGGTCGACTATCTCGCGCCGACCACGGCCAACGGCAACTGGGGCGGCTATCTGCTCTCGCACCCCTATGACAACGACAACACCGACAACTCGTTCCGCGTGAACAACACGATCAAGTACGCGAGCCCGTCGTTTGCGGGCCTGCAGTTCGGCGGCACCTACAGCTTCAGCAACGAAACCGGCTTTGCCAACAACCGTACGTATAGTCTCGGTGGCCAGTACACGAATGGTGGCCTGCTGGTGGGCGCGGCTTATCTCGAGGCGAACAATCCGGGCCTGACGGCCGATGGGTCCATTGCAACCGACGACGCGAATTTCATCTCGGAGCGGCTGCGTATTTTCGGCGGGGGCGTCAACTACACGTTCGGCAGCGCGACCGTGGGCTTTGCCTATACGAACACGAACGTCGGCCAGCCGTCCGCAACCGACACTTCGGTCTACGTGGGCGCCATCACGCCGCCGAACGGCGGCACGATGACGGCGCTCAAGTTCCAGAACTTCGAGGTCAATGGCAAATACCAGTTCACGCCGGCCTTCTTCGTCGGCGTGCAATACGTCTACACGGCGGCCACGATGGACGCGACCTCGGGCAACGAGAACCCGAGATATCACACGTTCGGCCTGATGGCCGACTACAACCTGTCCAAGCGAACGGACTTCTATTTCCAGGCGGCGTACCAGAAGGTGGCGGGCGACAAGACCGATACCGTGCTGGACGACGCATATATTCCGGGATCGGCGGGGGTGTCTTCGTCATCGAACCAGGTGACGGTGCGGGCGGCGATACGGCATCAGTTTTAAGGGGGATGGGTGGCGGGTGCCTGGGCCGTTATCTCAAGCCAGGCGGCATTCGATGCAACTTTTCGGGGACTCACTCTCTCCACACATTCAACGCCGCATACTGCAGCAACATAATCGTCTTCCCATCGACGATCTCGCCGCGCCCGATCATCGCCAGCGCCTCATCGACCGGCAGTTCTAGCACTTCGATATCCTCGCCCTCGCTGACAACACCGCCGCCTTCGCCGATCTTTGCGGCGGCATCGTACTCGCCGACAAAGAAGAACAGCTTCTCCGTAACCGAGCCAGGGCTCATGTACGCCTCGAATATCTTGCGCACCGCATGCACGCGGTAGCCGGTTTCCTCCTCGACCTCGGCGCGGATGCGCTCCTCCGGCGACGCCTCTTCCAGCAGCCCGCCTGGCGCCTCGATCATCATCCCGTCATGACCGTTGACGAAGACCGGCAAGCGGAACTGCCGCGTGAGGACCACCGTCCGGCGCACCGGATCGTGGAGCAGCATGGTGGCGCCGTTGCCGCGGTCGTAGGTCTCGCGGTTCTGACGCTGCCAGCGTCCGTCAGCGCGCCGGTAGTCGAAGGTGGTCTTCTTCAGCACATACCAGTCGTCGGACAGCACTTTGACTTCGACAACCCGTACACGGTCGGCAGTTTTGCTCATGGCGGTTTCCTGAAAGCGCGGTTCGAACCGCGAGATTTCATGGTATCGTGCAATCTCGTGCAAAAACAAGAATTTTCGTGCAATGACGTGCGGGTTCCTTGTCAATGCCCGCGCTTTGCTTCTTCGTGACGCCCTCGGTTGGCACGAGCCAACGTCGCCTTGTCTCCTATTGATGAACCGCCGCTCCATGCTTACTTCGCAAAGAAAACAGCTGATTCTCGATGCGCTCAAACGCGATGGCCAGGTGATCGCCAAGAGCCTGAGCAACGAATTTGGCGTCTCCGAAGACACCGTCCGGCGTGATTTGCGTGAACTCGCCGCCGACGGCTACCTGCAGCGCGTGCATGGCGGGGCGCTGCCCTCGTCGCCAGCAGCGGCGGACCTGGCCGGCCGGCAAGGCATCGAGTCGGCGTCGAAGGCAGCCATTGGCCGCGCCGCGGCGCAGATGATCGAGCCGGGCCAGATCGTGATCGTCGACGGCGGGACGACGGCTGTGCAACTGGTGCGCCATCTGCCGCTCGATCTGCGCGCGACCATCGTCACGCATAGTCCGGGCGTAGCGGTAGAACTCGCTCATCACCGCGACGTGGAGGTGATCATGATCGGCGGACGCCTGTACCGGCATTCGATGGTCAATGTCGGCGCCGCCGCGATCGAAGCGCTGAGCCATATCCGCGCCGATCTCTATTTCATGGGTGTCACGGGGGTACATCCTGAAGCCGGCCTGAGTACGGGCGATCTCGAAGAGGCTTACGTCAAGCGGGCGCTGGCGGCTCGTGCGGCGGAAACCGTGGTGCTCGCCTCAGCGGAGAAACTCAACACGGCGTCCGCTTTTATGATCGCGGAAGCGAGCGCTGCGCATGCGCTGGTGGTCGAGAAGGAAACCTCAGAGACGCTCACGGCTCCATTCGAGGCATTGGGGATCGCGATCGTGCGGGCTTGATGCAGGCTTTGCGCTGCCGTGTACTTTGTGACGGCACGCGCATCGACATGCAGGTAAGGATAACGAAGTAAAGGCATCTATATCAAATCCGTTATTTAAGAGATAGCGGACAAAATTTGACTCATTCGCTATCCAGCCGCGCCATAATCCCGCGCTTCGCCCGTGACAGGGCAGGGAAAGGGAAGTTGGCATCACCAGCACGTTCAATGACAGTTCACGGTTAATCAGATCGACTGCGGCGGCGCCGATATTCTGGCCGCCACACGTCGCCGGTATGCCTGGATGCATGAGTCCGGGATTCGCTTGATTCTCCAATGCGGTGTGTCGTCACAGGCTTGCGCAGCCTGTGGCTCCGCCGTGCGTGGCTCTGTCTTTTGCGCGGCGTTGCCGTCGTCGATCACTTAAGGAGAAGTCCATGGGGAAACTCGACCTTTCGCGTCGCAGTTTTCTGAAGGCCAGTGTTATCGCGGGAGTCTCGGTGTATATCGCGCCGATCGGCAGCCGCGCATTTGCTGCGTTATTCGAAGAAAAGATTCTCACGCCGGTTCAATGGGATGCGGCAAATGGGCAGGCCAAATTCCGCATCGACGGCATCGCCAAGGTGACCGGTGCGAAGGTGTTCGCACGCGACATCCGCGCGACCGACATGCCGCATTGGCCGACGCAGCAGGCGCACGCTTTCATCCTGCGCACGACCCAGGCCGACCGCCTCTACGAAGGCTTCGACCTGACGCTGCTCGGCGACGAACTGAAACCGGACCGCGTCGTCACCGCCGACGATCTGACGCGCGACGGCCTGATCTTCCCCGCGTTCTATGGCGACGACATGTTGTTGCCGCGAGGCAAGACGCCAGCTTATCTCGGCCAGGCGGTCGCGATCTTGATCTATCACGACTTCGCACGCTTTCGCTTCGCCAAGGACAAGCTCAAGTTCCACGACGAGATCATCCGTTATGGCGCGCAGACTGGGCCGCTGGAGCGCGATCCGTGGGGCACGTTCCGCTTCGTGCGGGTAGGCGGCAAGACGCCTTACGACGACGACACGTTCTCTAGCCTGAAGGACGCCCCGGTGTTCCCGAGCATGATGCGCAAGCACCAGCCGGTCTGGCCTGACGGCAAGGAGCACGGCAAGCTCGACGAGCAGGGCATGTTCTACGCGGGACAGATCCAGCAGGAACTCGATCGTCCGTCCGCGGACTGGCTCGTGATGGAGCGTGAGTACAACACGCAATCTATCGACACGGCCGCGCTCGAACCCGACAACGTGAACTGCTGGTACGACAGCGCGAGCCAATCGCTGCATATGGTGGTGCCGACGCAAGCGCCATCCGAGGTTGTGGAGAGTGCGGCCGGCATGGTCGCGAAGTGCGCGTTTCCGGTGAAGAACCTGTTCGTGCACCCTTGCTACACGGTTGGCTACGGCTCGAAGGATCACTTCAACGTGCCGTTCTACGGTCTCGTCACGGCGATGTACGCGGACGGCCGTCCGGTGCGTCTGGCGAACGATCGCTACGAGCAGTTCCAGACTTCGCTGAAGCGTCACGCTTTCAAGATGCACTACCGTATCGCCGTGGACAGAAAGACCGGGCTCTTCCAGTCGTTCAAGGCCGCGATGGAAGCGAACGGCGGCGGCCGGTGCAATTTTTCGCCATCGGTGGCCATGGTCGGCGCTACCGCGGCGCAGTCGATCTACTACTTTCCGAAGAACGACCTTTCGGCTGTCGCGGTCGCTTCCCGTGCGATCGACGCTGGTTCCGCACGCGGCTACGGCACGCTGCAGAGCATGGCGGCCACCGAGATGATGGTCGACGAGATCGCGGCACAACTTGGTGTCGATCCGATCGACTTCCGCCTGAAGAACGCGTTGCGCTCGGGCATGAAAAACAGCCAGGGCGCGGTGCCGGCTGGCGCGATCCGCGTCGACGAAGTCCTGCAGAAGGCGCAGGTGCATCCGCTATGGGTGAACCGGGCAGAGCAAAAGCTTTCATTCGAGCTGGCGCATCCGGGCCAGCGCTACGGCGTCGGTTTTGCCTGCGTGCAAAAGGACTTCGGCACCGGGGCGGAGACCTCGTTGGCGAAAGTCGAGTTCACTGTCGACGGCAAGATCAGCCTGCATCACACCGCCGCCGAAATCGGCACCGGCATGTCCACGTCGCAGGCGATTGCTGTCGCCAAATGGCTCGGCAAGCCGGCCACCGAGGTGCGCGTTGCCGTCACCGACTGGCCCGATCTGCCGGTCGTCACGAGCGGCGATCCGTACATCATGTCGCAAGCGGAGCAGGACAAGCTGTCGGCCAATCCGCGTTGGTCGCCGGGTTATGCATCGCCGTCGAGCGCGACCAACTCCGCGTTCTATTTCACGCACAGCACGCGCGAGGCCGCTCGCGTCGTATTCACTCACGGCCTGTGGCCGGCGGCGATGGCGATCTGGCGTCAAGGCACCGGCGGCGGCCAGGCCGCGCCGCTAGTGGTGCGCATCGAGGACGCGCGCTGGGTCAACGGCAAGCTATCGGCGGCCGGTCTCGAGGCGCTCACTTTCGAACAGCTCGCGAAGAAGGCACACGAACTCGGGCTCGTGACGGGCGCGGCGGTACACGTATTCAATCGCTGGCAATGGGCCGAAGCGGAGTTCGACATCGACGGCAGCGTCGAGCGCCTCCCCATCGATGGCCTTTCGCTGCGCTACGGCGACAACGCCGGAACCGATAAGAAACGACTGCAAAGCACACCGAATCAATATCGCGTGCTTGATCGAAAGCGCGTGTTCATTCCGCCCGTGCAGCGTAACGACGCCGCGGTCACTTACTACAGCGCGGTCGGCACGCTGGTCGAACTCGCGGTGCATGAGGCGACTGGCAAGGTCGAACTGCTGAGCCATCACTCGATCATGGAGTGCGGCAACCAGATTGCGCCGCAACTCGTATCGGGTCAATTGCAGGGCGGTCTCGCGATGGGCATCGGTCACGCGCTGCATGAATATCTGCCGCTCTACGAAGACGGTCCCGGCAACGGCACGTGGAACTTCAACCGCTATCGGTTGCCGCGTGCCAGGGACGTCGCTGTCTGGACCCAGACCGGTGAAGTGCTGCCGCCGTTGACCGAAAGCGATCCGCCCAAGGGTATCGCCGAAGTGGTGATGATCCCGGTGGTTGGCGCGATCGTGAACGGCATTGCGCACGCTATCGGACATCGTTTTACTGACCTCCCGGTCACTCCGCAAAAAATTCAGGAGGTGCTCGCATGACGGCCCCTAATCAAAATTCCGGCCATGCAGCTGATGCAACGGCGGGCTCTGCTGCTGCTTCGACCGCCGCAAATGCCGACGTGGTAGAGCGGCCTTTGACTCAATTCCGCGCCCAACCGGTATCGCTGACGGTGAACGGGCAACAGGTCGGCCCGCTGCAAGTGCCGGCCGGTCTGATGATGATCGACCTGCTGCACGAATATCTCCACCTGACCGGTTCGCGGCTCGGCTGTGGGCAAGGCGTCTGTCACGCCTGCGTGGTGATTCTGGACAAACCGGATGGCACGAGCGAAGAAATCCGCACGTGCATCACAGGCGCGAATTTCTTCGACGGCAAGTCGATCCGCACGATCGAAGGCCACGCACAGCGCAACGAACAGGGCGAGGTGGTGGCCTTGTCGCCGATCCAGCAGAAGTTTCTCGAGCACTTCAGTTTTCAGTGCGGCTACTGTACTCCGGGCTTCGTGAACGCGGCGACAGTGCTGATCGAGCGTCTCAAGCGCCAGCCGGTGGCGAGAGATCAGGTGGAGCAAACCATCACCGAGGCGCTGAACGATCACATCTGCCGCTGTACGGGCTACGTGCGGTACTACGAAGCGGTGAAGGATGTCGTGTTGACGATGCCTGGACTCGTAAAGGACGCCGCATGACGATGCTTTCCTTGACCCCGCAGAGTGCGCAGACCTCGCGGACTCCGCTACGTCTGCTGCAGCTGCGCCGCGTCGTGCTGGTGTTGAGCGCAGCGGCGCTGACAGCGTGCGGCCAACACCACGACGACACCCCGGCTACCCGGATGACCGCTTCGGCGACCAGCACGCCAGCAGACCTGGAAAGCGCCGCGACAGAGCAGCTTGCGCGCGGCCGCTATCTGGTAAAAGCGGCCGATTGCGCCGCCTGTCACACGAGCGCTGACGGCGCGCCGTTTGCCGGCGGCCCGAAACTCGCCTCGCCGTTCGGCACGTTCTACGGCACGAACATCACACCGGACAGAGAGCACGGCATCGGCAACTGGAGCGCTGGCGATTTCTACCGGGCGTTGCACGACGGCATGTCGCCGGATGGCCCGTTGTACCCGGCGATGCCGTACACGTCGTACCGGCAGATCTCACGTGCCGACAGCGACGCGATGTATGCGTGGCTGATGGCGCAAAAACCCGCAGCGGTACCGAACCGTCAACCGGATCTGTCGTTTCCGTTCAACATGCGTTTTGCTGTGCGCTTCTGGGACATGCTGTTCCTGAAGGATGCGCTACCGGATGCATCGAAGGCCGTCTCTTCCGGGGCGTTGGTGGACTGGAGTCGTGGACGTTACCTGGTGAGCGCGCTCGGCCACTGCGCCGAATGCCATACGCCGCGCGGCAAGTTCGGTCAGCTCGACAACGCGTTGCCGCTCGCCGGCGGGGCGCTGGGCCGCGTGGCCGCGCCGGACATCACCCCGCAAGGACTCGCTGCGCGTGGCTGGACCGCAACTGATCTGCAGACGTTCTTCGCCACCGGGATCGCCCCACAAGGCTCCGCGTTCAGCGAGATGTATCCGGTCGTGCATCTGAGCAGCCAGTATCTGAGACCCGACGATCTGCGCGCGATGTCGACGTATCTGCTCGGTGACCCGCCAGCGGCGGCGCAGCCGCTGCAGTCGCCAGCGTCGCCATCATCGGCATCTGCGGACACAGCGCAACTGGCCGCCGGCCGCAATGTCTACCTCGCCGTATGTGCCGGTTGCCATGGGCGCGATGGCGAGGGCAAACCGCACGTCGCCGTCCCGATGCACGGCAATTCGACGGTACGGCAAAGCGATCCGCACAACCTGATCGTGGCGATGCTCGACGGCATCGATGCGCAGGACTTCCCCGGCCTTGAGCGCATGCAGGAGATGCCAGGGTTCGCAGGGCAGTTAAGCGACGCGGAACTCGCACAACTGACGAGTTATCTTCGCGCGACGTGGGGCGGACAGCCCGGCGACGTTACCGCGGCGGCCGTGAAGGCGCTGCGTTAAACGAAAGCGCTCTCGGGCGCCGATGATTGGAAGGCAAACGGCCAGCACCTCGAAAGAGGGCTGGCCGTTTTCTTTGTGCGCTGTTTTTCTGCGCAACTCCTTACACGAATTTGCTGTCCGGCGAGCCGCTTCGCCTCCGGCCCCAGCGCCGAAATTCAAGGTTTTCCGACGATTTGCCGTTAAAGAAAACGATATCAGGGGCCAAATCCCGCAATACGGGTCGTAAGGATTTGTATCAGTCTGTGTGGACGGCCCGCTTTTTTGTCCGCGGCATTTTACAATTCCGCTTGAATTTTAACCGTCTGTCTGGCCCTTTTTGCGTCAAAACGCCTCGATTTCAAGGCATTTGCCGCAAGAGTGCCGGACAGAAGGGTGGGCCAGGGTGGTAGCCGCAACGAGGCGGTTTCCCGTGTCGAGCGTGCAGCGCTTCTGACGAATGCGCGCATCGGGGTGCGACGCGGGAACACTCGGGCTCGCCTATGTACGAGGCAGGAGTCGAACTTGTTGAAAAATCGTTTCGACAGAACCATGATGGCCGGCGCCGCCGGCATCTGGGTCGCATTGGCAATGAGCGGTTGTGTGAATGTGGCACAGCAGGATACGCAGGCGTCCTCGGCGGCTACTGGGGCGCCAGCGGTTTCGGCCGCTGCAGCGACCGCTGCATCGGATGCGGCCGCGGCAGCATCGTTACAGGCGGCGGCAACCGCTGCGGCCAGCACGGCCAAACTGAAGGCAGCGCAGCCACTCGTCTACCGCGTCAAGCGTGGCGACACGCTGAACCAGATTGCTCAACGCAACCACTGTAAGGTAAATGATCTGCTGGCGTGGAATCGTCTGAAGCCGTCCACGCGACTGAAGAAAGGGCAGGTGCTGCACGTAGCGTCGCCCGAGGCGGCAAAGGAAGCACAGGACGCCGCCGCGGCGGCCACTGCGGCGCAGGCTGCGGCTGATCAGGCCGCGGCCAAGGCTGCGGTCTCGGCAAAGCTGGCGGCGGCAGCAGCCTCTGCCAATCCGGCGGCGAATGCGGCGGCAGCGGCAAGCGGAGCGAATGCATCGACTGCATCAGCCGCTTCATCCAGCAACGCCGCCTCCATCGCCCAGGGTGGCGCACCCGCACCGAATCCCGCGCAAGCACGCCAGGTCGACGCAGAGGTCTCGCGTCACGCCAACCGCGTCTCGCTGGTGTGGCCGGCACAAGGCACGGTGGTCGAGGGCTTCCAGGCGGGCGCGACGCGCGGCATCGAGATCGGCGGCAAGCCTGGCGATCCAGTGCGCGCAGCCGCGGACGGCAAGGTCATGTATGCAGGGACGGGGCTCAATGAATACGGCAGCCTGATCATCATCCAGCACAACAAGGACTTTCTGACGGCGTATTCGCACAACCGCAGGCTGCTGGTGAAAACCGGCGACATCGTGCGGCAAGGGCAGGAAATCGCGGAGATGGGGGACGAGAACAACACGCGCGTCTCCGTGCTGTTCGAGGTGCGCCGCGACGGCAAGCCGGTCGATCCGATGCCGTATCTGCCGGCCAGGCAAAGTTGAGTTTGCTGGGCAGGTGAGGCAGCGTAGGCGCCGCCTCACCTTGGGCCGAATCAGAACGAATCGCCCGGAACGCGCACCCAGCCTTCCATCAGCACGCGGGCGCTTCGGCTCATGATCGCTTTCTTCACGACCCATTCGCCGTCCACCTGACTGGCCTGCGCACCCACACGCAACGTGCCGGAAGGATGGCCGAAGCGCACCGCTTCGCGTTCACCACCACCCGCGGCGAGATTCACCAGCGTGCCCGGAATCGCGGCTGCCGTACCGATGGCCACCGCGGCGGTGCCCATCATCGCGTGATGCAGCTTGCCCATCGACATCGCGCGCACCAGCACGTCGACATCGCCCGCCGCAATCTGCTTGCCGCTGGACGCCACATACCCCACCGGCCTCGCGACAAACGCGACTTTCGGGGTGTGCTGCCGCGTCGCGATCTCATCGATATGTTTGATCAGGCCCATGCGCACTGCACCGTGCGCGCGAATCGTCTCGAACTTTGCCAGCGCCTTGTCGTCGCTATTGATTGCGTCCTGGAGTTCGGTGCCCTTGTAGCCGATCGCTTCGGCGTCGACGAAAATCGTCGGAATGCCCGCGTTGATCATGGTGGCCTTCAACGTGCCCACACCAGGCACCTCGAGGTCGTCCACCAGATTGCCAGTGGGGAACATCGAGCCGCCTGCACCTTCTTCTTCGGCGGCCGGATCCATGAACTCGAGCTGCACCTCGGCGGCGGGGAAGGTCACGCCGTCCAGTTCGAAGTCGCCGGTTTCCTGCACGGCGCCGTTGGTGACAGGCACGTGTCCGATGATGGTCTTGCCGATATTAGCCTGCCAGATCCGCACGGTGGCCACGCCGTTATGCGGAACGCGGCTCGGGTCGACCAGCCCGGCGCTGATCGAGAACGGTCCCACTGCGGCTGAGAGGTTGCCGCAATTGCCGCTCCAGTCCACAAACGCCTTGTCGATCGACACCTGGCCGAACAGATAGTCGACGTCATGATCGGGCCTGCTGCTCTTCGCGATGATCACCGTCTTGCTGGTGCTCGACGTCGCGCCGCCCATGCCGTCAGTCTGCTTGCCGTACGGGTCCGGACTGCCAATCACGCGCAGCAGCAAGGCATCGCGCGCCGCGCCCGGCACCTGGGCGGCTTCGGGCAAATCCTGCAAGCGGAAGAACACGCCTTTACTGGTGCCGCCACGCATGTAGGTGGCGGGAATCTTGATCTGGGGTACGTGGGCCACGTTTTTGTCTCCTCCCTCAGGCCGCTGCTTGCGATGATTCCAGGAAGTCCTGCGCAAAGCGCTGCAGGACACCACCGGCTTCGTAGATCGACACTTCTTCCGCAGTGTCCAGGCGGCAGGTCACCGGTACTTCTACACGCTCGCCGTTCTTGCGATGGATCACCAGCGTAAGATCGGCGTGCGGTTTGCGCTCGCCGGTTACGTCGAAGGTTTCCGTGCCGTCGATACCCAGCGTCAGCCGGTTCATGCCTGGCTTGAACTCCAGCGGCAGCACACCCATGCCCACCAGATTGGTCCGGTGGATGCGCTCGAACCCTTCCGCGACGATCGCTTCCGCTCCCGCGAGACGCACGCCCTTGGCAGCCCAGTCGCGTGACGAACCTTGACCGTAGTCGGCGCCGGCAATCACGATCAGCGGTTGCTTGCGTTCCATGTACGTTTCAATGGCTTCCCACATGCGCGTGACCTTGCCTTCGGGCTCGATGCGGGCCAAAGACCCGGCCTTCACCTTGCCGTCTTCGAGCACCATCTCGTTCTTCAACGTGGGGTTGGCAAAAGTAGCGCGCTGCGCGGTCAGGTGATCGCCGCGGTGGGTCGCATACGAATTGAAATCCTCCTCCGGCAAGCCCATTTTCGCCAGATACTCGCCGGAGGCGCTGTCGGGCAGGATCGCGTTGGACGGCGACAGGTGATCGGTGGTGATGTTGTCGCCGAGCACGGCGAGCGGACGCATGGCCTTGAGCGTGCGCTCGCCAGCCAGCGCGCCTTCCCAGTACGGCGGGCGGCGGATATACGTGCTCGCCGGGCGCCAGTCGTACAGCGGGTTGGCGCGTTCGCCGGTATCGGCGGTGACTGCAAACATCGGTTCGTACACCTTGCGAAATTGCTCCGGCTTCACGCTCGATGCGACGATCGCGTCGATCTCTGCGTCGGACGGCCAGATGTCCTTGAGCATGACCGGATTGCCCGCGGCGTCGGTCCCCAGCACATCTTTCTCGATGTCGAAGCGGATCGTGCCGGCAATCGCATAGGCCACCACCAGCGGTGGCGAGGCGAGGAACGCCTGCTTGGCATACGGGTGAATGCGGCCGTCGAAATTACGGTTGCCGGACAGTACGGCGGTCGCGTACAGATCGCGCTCGACGACTTCCTTCTGGATCACCGGATCCAGCGCGCCGGACATACCGTTGCACGACGTGCACGCATAGGCGACGACCCCAAAGCCAAGCTGTTCCAGTTCCGGCAGCAGCCTGGCTTCTTCCAGATACAAGGTGACGGCCTTCGATCCCGGCGCGAGCGAGCTTTTCACCCATGGCTTGCGGGTCAGGCCGCGCTGGTTCGCATTGCGCGCGAGCAACCCAGCGGCAATCATGTTGCGCGGGTTATTGGTGTTGGTGCAGCTCGTGACAGCGGCGATGATCACGGCGCCATCGGGCATCAGCCCCGGCTCGTTTTCGACCTTGCCGCTGATGCCGCGCGCCGCGAGGTCCGACACCGGCAGTCGACGGTGCGGGTTCGACGGACCCGCCAGCGTGCGCACCACGGTCGAGAGGTCGAATGTCAGCACGCGCTCGTATTGCGCGTTCTTCAGGCTGTCGGCCCACAGGCCGGTTTCCTTCGCGTAGGTCTCCACCAGCTTGACGAGTTCGTCGTCGCGGCCGGTCAGCTTCAGGTATTTGATGGTCTGCTCGTCGATATAGAACATCGCAGCTGTCGCACCGAACTCGGGCGCCATGTTGGCGATGGTGGCGCGGTCGCCCAACGTGAGTTTGGCCGTGCCTTCGCCGTAGAACTCCAGATACGCACCCACCACCTTTTCCTTGCGCAGGAACTCGGTCAGCGACAACACGACGTCCGTCGCCGTGATGCCTTCGCCTGGCTTGCCGGTCAGTTCCACGCCGACGATATCTGGCAGGCGCATATACGAAGCGCGCCCCAGCATCACGCTTTCCGCTTCGAGGCCGCCTACGCCGATGGCGATCACGCCGAGCGCATCCACCATCGGCGTATGCGAATCGGTGCCCACCAGCGTATCTGGAAACGCCACGCCGTCTTTCACCTGCACCACCGGACTCATCCGCTCGAGGTTGATCTGATGCAGGATGCCGTTGCCCGGCGGAATCACGTCGACATTCTTGAACGCCTTCTTGGTCCAGTTGATGAAATCGAAGCGGTCTTCGTTGCGCCGGTCTTCGATCGCGCGGTTCTTGTCGAACGCGTCCGGATCGAAGCCGCCACACTCGACGGCGAGCGAGTGATCCACCACCAGTTGCGTCGGCACGACCGGATTGACCAGCGCCGGGTCGCCGCCTTGGGCCGCGATCGCGTCGCGCAGGCCGGCGAGATCGACCAGCGCGGTTTGGCCAAGGATGTCATGGCAGACCACGCGCGCCGGGAACCACGGGAAATCGAGGTCGCGCTTGCGTTCGATGATCTGCTTGAGCGACGCATTGAGGGATACCGGATCGCATCGGCGCACGAGATTTTCGGCCAGCACGCGCGAGGTGTACGGCAACGTGTCGTAGGCACCCGGCTGGATCGCCTCGACCGCGGCTCGCGTGTCGAAGAAGTCCAGCTTGGTGCCAGGCAGGGGCTTACGGTTTGCAGTGTTCATACCGTGGGGGAGTAAGAATGTAGTGTTCGGCAATCATGTTGCATGTCGGCAGGGCGATAATTGCTGGAGCTGGACGTCGCTGGACGTCGCTGGACATCACAGGACGTCAGCGGCAATTATCCCCCTTTCCCGATCAACGTTTGATGATCGGCGCTTTCGATCAACGTTTCGCGATCGGCACGAACTTCAGGTTGTCCGGACCAGTGTAGTTCGCGCTCGGCCGGATGATCTTGTTGTCGATGCGTTGTTCGATGATGTGCGCGCTCCAACCCGCCGTACGGGCGATCACGAACAGCGGCGTGAACATCGCTGTCGGCACACCCATCATGTGATACGACACCGCGCTGAACCAGTCCAGGTTCGGGAACATCTTCTTGGCGTCCCACATCACGGTTTCGAGGCGCTCGGCGATGTCGAACAGCTTCGTGCTGCCGGCTTCTTTCGAGAGCTTCTTCGCGACTTCCTTGATGACCTTGTTGCGCGGATCGGAGATCGTGTAGACCGGGTGGCCGAAGCCGATCACGACTTCCTTGGCTTCGACGCGGCGGCGGATATCCGCTTCAGCCTCGTCGGGACTCTGGTAGCGCGACTGGATTTCAAACGCGACTTCGTTGGCGCCACCGTGCTTCGGGCCGCGCAGCGCGCCGATCGCGCCGGTCAGCGCCGAGTACATGTCCGAGCCTGTGCCGGCGATCACGCGGCCGGTGAAGGTCGATGCATTGAATTCGTGCTCCGCATACAGGTTCAGCGAGATATGCATCGCGTCGACCCACGACTTCGACGGCTCGACGCCGTGCAGCAGATGCAGGAAGTGGCCGCCGATCGAATTGTCGTCGGTCTCCACCTCGATGCGCTTGCCGTTATGCGAGTAGTGGTACCAGTAGAGCAGCATCGAACCGAGCGAGGCCATCAGCTTGTCGGCGATATCGCGTGCGCCGGGGAGATTGTGGTCGTCCTTCTCGGGCAGCACGGTGCCGAGCACCGAGACGCCGGTGCGCATGACGTCCATCGGATGGGCGGCTGCCGGGATCCATTCCAGCGCGGCCTTGACGTTGGCAGGCAGGCCGCGCAGCGCCTTCAGCTTGGCCTTGTAGGCCGTCAGTTCAGCCTGCGTGGGCAGCTTTTCGTGCACCAGCAGGTAGGCGATTTCCTCGAATTCGCAGGTGCTGGCGATGTCGAGAATGTCATAGCCGCGGTAATGCAGGTCATTGCCGGTCTTGCCGACCGTGCACAGGGCAGTGTTACCCGCCGTCACGCCCGAAAGGGCCACGGACTTCTTCGGTTTGAATGTGCCTGTTGCCGGTGTGCTGTTATCTGCTTCGCTCATGGTGTCGTCCTCTTACTCCCGGATTCGGTTTACTTGTGTGCGGCGAACAGCGCGTCGAGTTTCTCCTCGTACGCGTGATAGCCGAGATACTTGTACAGGTCGGCACGCGTCTGCATCGTTCCGATAGCGGCCTTTTGCGTGCCGTCGCGCTTCACCGTCTCGTAGAAATTGAGCGCGGCGGCGTTCATCGCGCGATACGCACCACAGCAGTACAGCGCGATATCGACGTTCGCTTCGCGCAGTTCGTCGGTGGTAAAGAACGGCGTCGAGCCGAATTCGGTCAGGTTCGCGAGAATCGGCACCTTGACTGCGGCCTTGAAGCGGCGATAGTCGTCGAGCGTCTGCATCGCCTCCGGGAAAATCATGTCGGCGCCGGCTTCGACGTAGGCAACGGCGCGCTCGATCGCTGCATCGATGCCTTCTGCTGCGGCCGCATCAGTGCGCGCCATGATGACGAACTGGTCGTCGGTGCGGGCGTCGACGGCGGCCTTCACGCGGTCGACCATTTCCTCTTTCGCGACGACTTCCTTGCCCGGACGGTGCCCGCAACGCTTCTGTCCGACCTGATCTTCGAGGTGCACCGCGGCCACGCCGGCCTTGATGAACGAACGCACCGTGCGCGCAATGTTGAAGGCGCCGCCCCAACCGGTGTCGATATCGACGAGCAGCGGCAGGCCGGTGGCATCGGTGATGCGGCGGGCGTCGATCAACACATCGTCCATGGTGCTGATGCCGAGATCGGGAATGCCGAGCGAGTTGGCCGCGACGCCGCCGCCCGACAGATACACCGCCTTGAAGCCGACCGCCTCGGCCATTTTCGCCGCGTAGGCGGTGATGGCGCCGACGACCTGCAGCGGTTGTCCTTCTGCGACCGCTGCACGGAATTTCGCGCCGGCACTGACAGGTTGTTTTGCTGAACTCACGCGTATCTCCAGGTAATGGTCAAAGCGTTTTTGCAAGGAGCGGGCCAGCGTTGGTGCGTGAGGCTAAGTTGTTGATTACCTGTGGCTTTGGGGGATTGGTGGGGCATCGTTTGATTGCATAAGTGCAATCCTGCATTTCACAAGTGAAATCGGAAGGTCATAATAGTGCTTCTTTGATTTCGACCGCCACGGCAGGCAACCCGCCATGAACCGACCTTCTGAACCCGGCTCCCGGGCCCGCGTGTGGGCCATCGGCATCAGCAAGCTGCGCGGCCTGTTCCGCGATATCGCCGATGAATACGACACCCGCGCCGATCTGCGGCTGGTAACCCGCGGCTATGAGGAAGCGGTCAACGAGATTGCTTCCGCGGGCAAGGATCGCCCGGACGTCGTGGTCGCGGCAGGGTCGAACGGCACGTATCTGAAGGCGCGGATAGATGTGCCCGTTGTGCTGATCACGCCGACCGG